>CAYOYS010000001.1:0-10285 GCA_964408255.1 uncultured Christensenellaceae bacterium
ATATTAATTTTCAAAAGGTTCTGTATTTTGAACTTATGCCTGCTCGAAGCTTGCAATCACAAAAACCCGAACCGCTTGTAGAGTGGACAATTTCGAACCTTAATTAAGTGTATTAATCCAGCCGAATTCGTCCTCGTATCTACCGTATTGGATTCCGGTGAGTCTGTCGTAGAGGAATTCGGAGACTTTGCCCATTTCTTGATTGTTGATTATCATATCCTCGTTCTTGTAGCCGATGAGCCCGACCGGAGAAACTACCGCCGCGGTACCCGCGCCGAAAGCTTCCTCAAGTTTGCCCGATTTATACGCGGCGATAAGCTCGTCTACCGAAATTTTTCTCTCTTCCCATTTATACCCGTATTTTTTAAGTATCTTGAGTATGCTATCGCGGGTTATGCCGGGCAGAATACTTCCGGTAAGCATAGGAGTCACGACCGTGTTGTCGATAACGAAGAACATATTCATCGCGCCGACCTCCTCAACATACTTCTTCTCAGCGGCGTCAAGCCATAATACTTGGTCATAGCCCTTTCTTTGCGCTTCCTCGGCGGCAAGTAGGCTCGCCGCGTAATTGCCCATACATTTTGCCTCTCCTGTGCCGCCAATTGCCGCGCGCACATATTCATCCTCGATATATATCTTTGTAGGCATAAGTCCGTTGGCATAATAGGCACCGACAGGCGAAAGAATTATAAAAAATTTATAGCAGTGGCTTGCATGGACTCCGAGCGCGGAGTCGCAAGCTATCATTGTGGGTCTTATATAAAGTGACGTTCCCGGCTCGGTGGGAATCCATTCGCTGTCCAATATAATAAGCTCGTACAGCGCCTTAAGCACAAGTTCTTGCGAAAAGGTAGGCATGCACATTCTTTGCGCGCTTTTGTTCATTCTCAAAAAATTATCAATTGTGCGGAAAGTCGTTATCTTGCCAGCCTTGTCCTTGTATGCCTTGCAACCCTCAAAAATCCCTTGCGCATAGTGCAGTACGGCGGTAGAGGGCGGCAGCTTAAAGTCGTCGTAAGGGATAATCTCAGGTTCTTTCCACGCACCGTCAGCGTAGTCCATTACGAGCATATGGTCGGTAAAATATTTGCCGAAGCCGAGCTTTGTAAAATCGGGTTTTTCTTTTTTCTTGTTCGTCATAGTAATTTTCATAGTCCACCTCTTATATTGGAATACGGATAATATCCGCTGTTGATAGTAGTTATCTTTGCCTTGCCCGAGGTTATGTCCGCAATGCCGCCTATCAGCGTATCCGCGCCGTCCTTAGGAACGACGATTACCGCGGTCACCTCGCCGCCGTACTCAATCGACACAATCTCTCCCAACGCTCTATTTACCACCGAATCCAGCTTGCCTTTGGCGCTGTAATCCACAGTGACGCTAAGCCACACCGAATATATCATCTCGACCTTGCGCGCCGCGCTAAGCACGTTCGCGGCGCTTGACGCGTATGCGCTTGCAAGTCCTGCGGCGCCTAGCTTGACTCCTCCAAAATAGCGCGTCACGACTATCGCCGTGCAAAACAATCCGCTCTTTTTTAATACCTCGAGTATCGGTACTCCCGCCGTACCCGCGGGCTCCTTGTCGTCACTGAACTTGAATTCTAAGCCCTTATTGTCGCTTATAAACGCATAGCAATTATGTGTCGCGTCACTGTATTTTGCACGTATCGCCGCAACGAAGTCGAGCGCGGCGCGGTAATTCTCGACGGGAGCGGCGGTAGCTATAAAACGGCTGCGCCTAACTACAAGCTCCCGTTCTGTCTCTATAGTCAAGGTAGAATAAGAATCCATTATCCCGTTATGATTCTTATATGCACTTTCTTGCCTTTGTGCAATACAAACCCCGACGTAAGCTCCGCCGCGCTTGCCTCTTCGTCAAAGCCGCAGATTTTTCTATCGTTGACACAAACACCGCCACCTTCTATAAGCCGCTTTGCCTCTCCCTTAGAGACGGCTACTCCCGCCGCGACCATGATTTCGGCAATCTTTTTGAGTTCGGGGGATACGGAAACCGTAGGCATATTCGCCATATCGCCGCAAAAAGCCGCTTTCGCTTGCTTTTCCGCTTGCTTGGCGTCCTGTTCGCTATGGACAATCCGCGTAACCTCAAAAGCAAGCACTTCTTTCGCTCGATTTATGCGCTCGTCTTTATATTGTACCAATTCGGCAATCTCCTCAAGCGGCAAAAAGGTCAAAAGTTTTAAGCACTTCTCGACGTCGCCGTCCTCGATATTGCGCCAATATTGATAAAAATCGTATGGCGAGGTCTTTTCGCGGTCGAGCCACACCGCGCCCGCCGCCGTCTTGCCCATTTTTTTGCCTCCGGACGCCGTCAAAAGCCCAAATGTCATAGCGTAGGCTTCGCCGCCCGTCTTGCGGCGTATCAAATCCGCGCCCGCCAAAATATTCGACCATTGGTCATCGCCGCCGCATTGCAGTCTGCAATCATACCTTTGGTTAAGCACCAAAAAATCGTAGGCTTGCATCAGCATATAGTTGAATTCGAGAAAGGTCAAGCCCTTTTCCATTCTGTTTTTATAACAGTCCGCGGTGAGCATTCGATTTACCGAAAAGCATGCTCCGACATCTCGCAAAAACTCGATATAATTGAGGTCAAGAAGCCAATCGGCGTTATTGACCATAATCGCGGCATTTTGTCCCTCAAACGAAAAAAATCTCGACATTTGCGCCTTAAATGCCTCGCAGTTAGCCATAATCGTATCTTTATCGAGCATTGAGCGCAAGTCCGTACGCCCCGAGGGGTCGCCGACCATAGCGGTACCGCCGCCGACTAAGACTATGGGGCGATGCCCCGCGCGCTGAAGGTGTGCCATAGCCATCATGGCAAGGTAATGCCCTACGTGAAGGCTATTTGCCGTCGGGTCAAAACCTATGTAAAAGCTAACGCTTTCGCGTCCCAAAAGCGAATAAAGTTCGTCCTCGTAGACGATTTGCTTGATAAAGTCGCGCTCTCTTAACACATCTATCACGTTTTTTGACATTTAGTACTCCCTTATATGTAACAGTCCGTAATAAATATAACACTTGAGAGGGTGTTTTGCAAGCGTTTGAGCCTTAACGGCTACGGCCTCGCGTCTTTTTTAACAGCGTACTATACACGCGTTTGAATTAGCAAAGCGTAGCGAAAAACGGCGGGGCAGAGTTGCAAAATCGGATATATTAATTTACTCCGCAATTGCAAGCTTTTCATGAAGTTTTTTTCATAAGGAAACAAGGAATAAATACTCGTGCTGAATAATGTATTTTGTTCGTTGTTTTCTTAATCTTAATTTGCAAGCTTCATGAAGTTTTTTTCTTAATCACAATTATCTTTACAAATAAAATGAAGTTATTATATAATACGTGTATGGACTATCCGAAAAATCCGAAAATAATACTTGCAAGCGCCTCCTTGCGGCGCCACGAACTCATCAAAGGACTTTTCGGCGAATTCGAGATACGGGTGCCCGTTATTGCTGAGCAAAGCGTTTATATTGCGCCCCACAGGATTGTCAAAGATATAGCAGCGCAAAAAGCTTTTGCGCTTGATATATCGCCAGACGAGCTGATAATTGCAGCGGACACCGCGGTATACCTTGACGGAGTTTTCTACGGTAAGCCGGGCAACTTGCAGAACGCATTCAAGATGCTCAAAGTGCTATCGGGTCGAACGCACACCGTTTATACGGGAGTCTGCATAAGAGGTGTTGCGAAGCATGTTTGCTTCTACGACAAGTCCAAGGTGACCTTCCGCAAACTTAGCGACGCTGAGCTAGTGCGCTATATAAAAAATAAAGAACCCTTTGACAAAGCGGGCGCTTACGGCATACAAGACGGAACGCTTGTTAAAGGCTATCAAGGAAGCTATACCAATATCGTTGGTCTGCCGATGGAAAAATTGCGGGCGGCGCTCAAAGATTTTGGAATACGCAAATAGGAGTAACCTATGTTGAATATGGAACTTGCAATAGATATTGGGGGTAGCAATACCACTATATATCAGAACAAAAAGGGCATTGTGCTTGCCGAGCCTTCGGTCGTCGCTGTCAAAAAGATACGCAACAAGCTACGTCTTGTCGCGAGTGGCAAGGAAGCAAAAAAACTCATTGCGAATCGGCGCAACATTGCGCCCGGACTCAATATACTTTATCCTTTTTCTGAGGGCACGGTAACCAATAGTGAAGCGGCAAGGCTTATGCTCAAGGGCTTTATCGAGACCGTGACTGCGGGACGGTTGTTCCGTCCAAGCATTGCGGCGCTTGTTTTAATCTCCTCGGGCGCGTCCGTAGTCGAGCGTAAAAATATAGAGAGCATTTTCACATCCTTAGGCATTCGCAACGTGACATTAATCGAGGCGCCTATCGCCGTTTCCGCACTGCTTGAGAGCCCTTATAACTTTATAGTTATAGCGGGCGCTACGACAACCGAAGTCGCAATCGTCGGACCGGACGGGATAATTACAGGTTGTTCGGTCAACATTTCGGGCAACGGCATGGACGAAGCAATCAAAAAATACCTTGCGGAGCAGTATCGTATAGTAGTAAGCCGCGCAAAGGCGGAAGAATTGAGGATAAAGCTCGCATCGCTCTCGGACAAACAAACCGTTGCGGTAGAGATACAAGGCAGAGACCTTATAGATTCGGCAACCCGCAAAATAGAGATTACCGCTGAGGATTTACGCAAGGCGATAATCGGCATCGTCAACAACCTCGCCGACGTCATCGAATCTGTTTCGATGCTATGCCCTAACAACCTTGTTGAGGATATCTATCACACGGGGATTACCCTTTGCGGAGGGCTTGCGAATATACACGGTCTTGCCCAACACCTCACCGAAAGACTGAAGATTAAAGTTAATAATCTTGCGGATTCTACCGCTCCCGTAAGAGGGGCATCGGTATTCTTTGAGAATAAAGATAAGCTGTATAATATGATAGGATTGAGGTTAGAGGAGGATAGTTGAGCCGATTATGCTTTTTGTAATTGATGTTGGCAATACGAACATCAAGCTTGCGTTGTACAATAATGACAAGCTCATGGCGTCTTGGCGGCTTTCGGTCAAGAATTACCGCACTGCAGACGAATACGGGATGATTTTGAAGGATATTTTCCACTCAAAAGGATATTCTTTATCCGACGTGGACGGAGCGATTATGAGTTCGGTTGTTCCTTCGCTCAACTATACCCTCATTCATACTTGCGAATATTATCTTAAGCTAGTACCCTTGATGGTGTCCTCGAATATCAACACCGGTATCAAAATCGATTATGCCGACCCAAAGGCGCTCGGCGCGGACCGTATCGCCAACGCTGTCGGCGCGTACTATATTTATGGCGGTCCTTGTATTATTGTTGACCTCGGCACAGCGACGACTTTCGGCGCGGTAACTGAAGACGGCATATTTTTGGGCGGCGCGATTGCGCCGGGCATAAGGACAAGCATAGACGCGCTATCAAAGGCCGCCTCACAGCTTCCGTTAATAGAGCTGCAACGACCGCCAAACATAATCTCTAGGTCCACTATTACCAACATGCAATCGGGGACGATTTTTGGCTTTTACGGGCTTGTCAAGTATGTCACTGAGGGAATGAAACGCGAACTTGGCACAGATACGGTCAAAGTGATTGCGACCGGCGGGCTTACCGAACTTATCAACGACCCCGCGATAATAGATATATATGACAGAGCGCTTACGCTTAAGGGGTTGAACATCTTATACAAACTCAACATGAATCAGGAGGAACAAAAATGAAAAAAATAGGCATAGCCTTATTGGGATTAGGGACAGTCGGCGGCGGCACTTACAGAATTTTGAAGAGCCAATACGACAGCATAAAGGCGCATTACGGTATCGATATCGAAATCCGCCACATTCTCGAAAAAGATATGTCAAAGGTAGCGGCGCTCGGAATAGACCCGAAGCTAGTGTCCTGCGATATCAACAATATTCTCAACGATAGCAAAATATCGATAGTTGCGGAGTTTTTTGGCGGAATCGAACCTGCGCGAAGCTTCCTTATCCAAGCCCTTGAGGCGGGCAAAAGCATAGTTACCGCGAACAAGGAGATGTTTTCCAAGCATTGGGCGGAGCTCGAAGCCGCGGCAAGCAAGACGGGTGCAGGGCTGTATTTTGAGGCGAGCTGTGTGGGCGGAGTGCCTATTATCCGCGCTTTGCAAGAAAGCTGTCAAGGCAACACGATAACTTGCCTTAAGGGCATTGTCAACGGCACAACCAACTATATACTTACTCAGATGAGCGACAACGGCGAAAGCTACGCGGACGCACTAAGGGAAGCGCAGCGCTTAGGCTATGCCGAAGCTGACCCTACCGCCGACGTTGACGGCTACGACAGTTCGTACAAGCTGTCCATACTGTCCACCTTGGCATACGGCAAAAGAGTGCCTTTATCCAAAGTTTATTGCGAGGGAATCAGCAAAATCGACGTGGACGACATCAACTATGGCAAGCGGTTCGGATTGACGATAAAGCTGCTTGCAATTAGCAAGATTGTTGACGGCAAGGTGGAAGCGCACGTCTACCCTGCGTTCATACCCAACGAACACCCGCTTTCAAGTGTAAAAGGCTCGTTTAACGCCGTCTATGTAACGGGCGACAATGTAGGTGACCTTATGTTTTACGGACGGGGCGCGGGAGATTTGCCAACGGGCAGCGCAATCGTATCGGATATCGTATTCGCCGCAACGCGCGAAAAACACCGACGCTTCCCTTACGCGCTCGAACAAAATATTTCGGATAAAGATTTCAATGCCAATTTTACCTGCGAATACTTCATACGGCTCAACGTCGTTGATAGCGTGGGCGTTTTGTCCAAAATCTCGGGCATATTTGCGCAAAACGGGATAAGCATAACTACAATGTATCAGCAAGCCGACAAAAACGGCGTATGCGAACTTATCTTTATCACTCACCTTACCAACGAAGCGGCACTTCGCGCGGCGATAGAGAATATCAAACAACTTGACTGCATTGCGGGCATAAATAGCGTAATCAGAGTAGAAAAATAAAACCGCAAAGATTATCAGGCAACTTGACTATATCACGAGTATAAACATCGTAATCAAAATAGCATAATCAAAATAGCATAATCAAAATAGCATAATCAAAATAGCATAATTAGAGTAAATAATTAGAGTAAATAATTAGAGTAAATAATTAGAGTAAATAAAATACCAAAAGACCGCTTATAAGCACGGTTCGTTCGCGCTTATAAGCGGTCGATTTTTTATTTCATTGATAGCTTTCGATATATATCGCTTTTTGCTAAATTTATTTTATCCGAATAAAGCCGTGGTCGTCCGAGTTGCCCGAATTTTTGCCTTGTGTCAATAAGTATTCGTAGCCTCTTCTTTCCTTAATCGTAGCAATCGAGCTTTTCGCGCTGAGCGCGTATGCCGTAACTCCCTCTTCGGTTATGTCGAGCGGCGGAGTCTCGGACATAATTGATGCGTGATACAATTCTCTGATTGCGTTATGGTCGTTGAGCATCCCCGGGAACTCCAAATCATAGTAGGTATTGGCGCAGTACTCCCTAATTTTGTCAAACCATTCCCCGCTTAGTTGAGGCACAAAGCCGTTCAAATCAATATAGAACTCAATCGCCGCATCATAACCGTTCACAAGTTGCTTAACGCAATCGAGGTATAATTCAGAAGTGCCTGCGTGAGTAGGCTTTTTACCCGTCCAACGCACGGTAAACTCATTGTTGGTAAATGCCTTATTCGTCATTTCGTTATCAGTAGGAGGCGCGCCCAAGTATCCGTCAAGTACCGTTATTCTATCGGGGAGATATGAGCTGTCCACCATTCCCGTCCTTATGAGTCCGCTAAGAAGCGCCGCACCCGCAAGCTGTAACGTGCAACCCATAGAGTGACAAGTGATGCGTATCTCGTTGTCCGCAAGCCCTTCAACGCTATCAAATGCCCGAATGTAGTCGCCGACAAAATATTCGACAAGGGAATATTCGAGCTCGGGGTACTGCGGTGTGCCCTTGATGTTGCCATTCGTATCATAAACAGCACTGAAAGAGCCGTTGCGCAATCTATATGCCATTTTCTGCGGTCCGTCGACAGACCATATTTTTGCCTCGATTATTTTGTTGCTGATTATATTATTCTTGCCGAACGTGTATTCGTCCGCGAAGCGATGATACATATAGCACATCACGTTGTAACCGCAATCAAGCCATATTTTGTTCATATTGACTACGCCCTCGTAGCCGAATACATCGGGGGGCACAACCATAATGTTCGCGTCATAAATCATCGTGAACGCGTCCGCCCATTGGAATGAGCCGAGCTGTACGCCGTGGATATTGATTATCGTGGGCTTGTTGGGGTCTACAAGGGCGGTGCCTAGCGCGCTTACCCTTTCAGAATCGTTGACATTGATGCCGATTACCTTACCTTCAACTTCGTCATACATCATCCAAAACAAGCCGTTATCGATAAGCTCGGGATGAATATCGTAGTCGAACTTTACATCCTTTGCATAGTCAACATAGGAATCGGCGTCAAGTATATCCGACTCATTATCGGTATTGGAATCGTCGTCGATTATATCCACGGGATTCTCCGGCTTAATCTGGCAAGCGGCAAACATCGTAGCAAGTATTATGACAAGAATCAATGCGGTAATTTTCAATACACTTTTCATTCCTACACCTCAAATGAATTACATATATTCTAACCTAATCTAAGAGATTTTGCAATATTAAAAATATGTTTTTTGTTTATTCAATACAAAAGATATATGATATACTGTATATATTAATCATATTAGGAGTATATAATGTTTTTAATCCATATTATTTTCGCAGTATTATACATTCCCTTTATTATAGTTATGTTGCCGTACATGCTTATAAAAGCGGCATTGCTTAAGCCTCCCACGGAGAATGTGCCAAAGGTCGAGCTAATCGATGCGGACGCAGACACGATTGCCGAACATCTTTCCGAGGCGATAAAATGCAAGACGGTATCCTTACAGAATCCCGAGCTTGACGACGGAAGCGAATTCTTAAAATACCACAAGTTGTTAGATAAGCTTTATCCGACAACCTTTGCAAAGGCAGAAAAGACTGTAATCAGCGGTTACAGCCTGATATATAAGATTCAGGGTTCGAACGATGCGCTTCTCCCCGCCTGTTTTTTGGCGCATCAGGACGTTGTGCCCGCCCCCGCCGAAGGGTGGGAGCATGACCCGTTCTCGGGCAAAATTCTCGACGGATACGTTTACGGCAGAGGCGCTATGGACATGAAAAGTCAATTCATAACGCTAATGGAGGCGGTTGAGACGCTTTTGAAAGCAAACGACAAGCCAAAGCGCACAATCTATCTTTGTTTTGGGCATGACGAGGAGTACCCCACACTGCAAGGCGCGCCAAAGATTGTCGAATACTTCGAAAAGCAAAATATCAAAATGGAATATGTAATCGACGAGGGCGGACTTATGCTTGACGGCAAGCTGCTTGGCGTCAACGGAACGCTTGCGTTGGTAGGGACATGCGAAAAGGGTCATTGTGACTACACGATAAGCGCGGATATCGACGGCGGACACGGGTCGATGCCCGACAAAAAGACAGCGTTAGGCGAGGTAATGAAGGCATCCGTCAAGATTCTCAAAAAACCGCTTCCCGCGAGGTGGACATCGGCGACAAAGGATATGATTGACAGTATCGCGCCGCACACGGGTTACGGATTTAGGATTGTATTCGCCAATAGAAGGCTGCTGTCACCGTTGATTAAGCTTGTCTTGGACAAGGCGAGCACAATCACCCGCTCCATTGTCAAGACCTCTTTTGCCCCCACTATGGCAAAGGGAGCGTCTGCGCCCAATGTAATACCCGGCACCGCATGGGTCAACATTAATGTCAGGAATATTCCGGGAGAGTCTCTTGAGTCGATAAGGGCGCATATGCAAAGAACCGCGGGCAAGAATGTCAAAGTCACCCCCGACTCGGCAGGCTCCGACGCTTCACCTGTGAGCCCGATATCGAGTTACGCGTACGCCGAACTTAAGAAGGCAATCAATCAATCGTTCGAGAATCTTGTTGTCGCTCCTTATATGTTCCCCGCGGGCACCGATTCAAAATATTACTATCCGATATGCGACAACGTATTCCGCTTCACTCCCTTTATCTATTCGGAAGACGACCGCACACGTATTCACGCGCGCAACGAGCGTTGCTCTGTACCCGCGCTTCGCGATGCGGCGCGCTTCTTCGGAGCGATTATCCAAAACACCTGTTATTGACGCTGT
>CAYOYS010000001.1:10385-20233 GCA_964408255.1 uncultured Christensenellaceae bacterium
GGCGTTTAATCGTATAAAATTCTCTTGGCTTGCTATAATATTTTTGCAATTCGGCGATATTTGACGATTGTTTTATGATTAGGTAATTTTCGCGATATTCAATGCCTTTTGCAATATTCAATGTCTTTTCGCGATATTCAACGTCTTTTGCAATATTCAATGCCTTTTCGCGATATCAAATAGCTTTTGCAATATCAAATGGCTTTTGCAATATCAAATGGCTTTGAAATTATTCTTTCCTATCAAGTCTTTTGATATTGATATTATCCATGACTGCTAGCCTCTATACTCTCCGCATCTTTTGTATTTATTGCATTGTTGTCCGCTATCGTCTTGTCCGTGCCGTCAACTTCTGCCGCATTATCCGCGCTGTCAACTTCTACCGCATTGTCCGCGTTATTTTCCTCAAATGTTTTGGGCGCGCTTGCAGAGTAAGAGGACATTAGTTTGCCGTTCTCTATCTCAAAAATATATTCGTCTGCTTGAGTAAGTTCATCGAGGCTGTGACCTTCGAGCTCCAATGCCTCGTCGATAGCGTCCAAAGGATTAGTAATACCTTTATTCTTGTTGTGCCGAACAATGACATGGACTATCTCGATTACAAGCAACAACGCTACAATTCCCACGGGAATATAGAGCCATCTAATATCTATTTTCAACAATTGCTCGACAAGCCCCGCTGCCAAAGGCATTATCATAGCAAATCGTCCCCGCTCTCATCCTCCTCAATGCTTTCGTCTATATCGAACCGCCTTGTGTTGGACGATGTGATGATACGTTCGGTATCGTCTGCCGTTGGCTCGATGTTGAAAACCGCTTTGTCTGACAAGTCGGGTTCTTCGCTTTGCGCGTAATCCTCGAGCTTGTTCGTGCTCGTAATAATCTGCTCATCATCGCCGTGCGCCGTGTCGTCCGGGTTATAATCGATGACATCGTTATCCTCAGCTAAAGCGCCTATCTCCTCAATCGGCTCATCATCGGCTAGGCGGCGCGGCACAGCGCGCTTGCCTCGTTTTTTGGATTTGGGCTTAATCAATCCCGCCGCGATGCGTTTTTTGCGTCTTATATGATAAGATATTATCATCGCTATTCCGCCGCCTAACAGCACAATTCCGCCCGCTCCTAAAAGCACATAAGGCCAAATCGCAACTGTTCCGATTAGGATATAGTAGAAGTTATCATCCTCAAAGAATATCTCGTTATCCTCAACCGCAGCATTAAGCAGTTGAATCGAGCCGTCCTGATATACCGCTAAGACATAGAGCTTTTTGCCCATCATGTCTTCGGTAACGGGAATCGAAGCTCTTACATTTCTCGAAGGGGTGTCGCCGTTATCCGTGGTGAATTGGTACATCTTCAAACTATTGAAGATTCTAAAATCCGAGTACACTATTTTGTTGTTGGTGAATACCGCGTCCTCGGAGGAAACCTCTTCTTGACTCAATGTATTTTCGGGGAATATTACCGTAATCGTTCCGGGCAAAAGCGTGATTGTAAAATTCGAATCGGTATCGACAGTGCCAACAATTATGGGAGTAATAACATTATCGCCTTCTACGAACGTGACAGGGGGTGCGCCATAGCTTACGACGAGCGCATTGATTAGCGTATCGGTTAGTGACTTGTTGTCGTCGTCCAAATATTCGAGCTTAGGAAGTATGGTCATATTAGACTTAACTAATGTTTCGTCCTTTATCTTGACGGTGATTGCTCGAGGCGCAATCACGAATTGCACGATATGGTTCTCATCGTCGCGGTTGGTAATATTGATATTGAAATAATCGGTAACATTGATGTTGTTTTCGAGTATTTTGATTCGAGTATTTTCGTTCGTAATAAGAATGTTATAAGAGCCGACCGCCTCGCCCGGGGCACGGCTCAACGAACTCGACACGTCAAAAGTGAATCCCGAAGGAAGCGCAGTTCCCTCCACCTTGAACGCAATCTTTGGGTCTGCGTTACCATAGATTTTTTGAAGTATCGCGGTGTCCGCTACGACAAGTCTGACGGCTCGCTTATTGATGATGAAATGCGCCGTTTGAACTGTATCAAAAATCAAATTGTAATTATGCGTAACATCGTTGCCCGATGCGTTGCGTATGCAAAGCGTACCCAAGGTTATTCTGTATTTTCTCGCAACCGCTTCCGTCCTTTCTCCCGTATCTTCCAGCCCCAACCTTCCGGCAAAAACGTCTCCGCGAAGTATTGAGCCTATATTCGCGCTTGTCACGACTATATTGTCCACTTTGACGCTCAAAGGGTCGAACGTCCCCGAGCCGTAAGTAATCGTCTGGTTCAAAGGAGTAATGGTCAAAGCTTTTTTCTTAATCTCGAACAGCTTGCCAACTCGCGTAATGTTGTAATTCGCAGTAACGTCCACCCCTTCGCCGTTGCGGTCGAAGATACGAATCTGCGAAAGCGAAATGTTGTAAAACCCTACTTTATCTTTCACACCCGAACTCTCCGAGCTCTGGCGAGTAGCCGCGCCCTTAAAGCAATCGTTGAATAAAAGTGAGCCATTAGTTATCGAATATCCGTATGAAGCGGGTTCCGCATCACCGTAATATTTGTACTGACCCGCGTTTGCCGTAATAGTGATTGTCCGTGGCGTTATCTCGTAGACCTTTGACACGAGCGACAAGGCAATGTTCGCGTCTAATGTGCTTGCCGTACCGTCCGAAAGAGTCACATTCCCCAAAGATAGTGCGAGCGTTCCGATAAGAATCGGATATAAGCCCACATTGTCATTGACTCCGTTAGCGCCCTCGCGCGTGAGCGCTCCGGTAAAAGCGGAAAAAGCCACGGATTCGGCGGGGACGCCGAGCGTACTTGCAAGAACTTCTGCCGCGCTTTCGGTAATCGAGAACGAGAGATTATCCGCGTCCACATAGAACGGGTTATACTGCCTCGGGACGGAAACAGGGGTTATTTCGACATCCAATTTGATTATATTCGCCTTAAGCGCCTTATATTGCAATGTATAGTATTCTGCACCGTCCGTGCTCAAGGTATAGCCTGTAATAATGTCGACCGCAATATTTTGTCCCACACCTACCGAGACGAACTCGGCAGAAATAGTACCTTCAAGCTTGTATTTTGCAACACCGCTGACCATAACCATTCCGCCCGACACCGCAGTAAGCACAGGTGTTCCGGTAATTTTCGCGGCTTTTGAATTATCAAAACTCTTGTTTGAAACGGCTATTCCGCTAATCTCGAGAACGCCTTTTTGGATATCAAAGATTGTGTGTCTGTTCTCTTTTTGGATTTCTGCGTTAAGCACTCCTTTGTTGTCTAGAATCGAAAGCCCCACAGGGTCGCTCGCGCCGCCGTCCTTAAGCGCCTTTGCCTCGGCATATGAATTGATAATGTACTTGGTATCGTCGTTATTTTTCAGTATTCTATAATCCGAAAGCCCTCTCAAAAATATTAGCTCCGCGATATAATTATCCGTTCCCAAAACGGGATTGGACGGCGCTGCGGTAAGCAGACTATACGTCCCGCTTGCGGTCTTTTTGTAATACCTAATGGCATAGTCGATGTTGTATATAAGCGTCACTGTCGCGTTGCGGTTGTTGCCGTCAAAAAACCTGATAGTATAATTTTTGGCATTGCCATTATAATATAGCGAACTCGGCGCAACCCATTCCCAATCAAGTATGAAAGGGGCAAATATTTGGTATCGGAAAGTCACGGTATCGTTAAGAGTAATGGTATTTACCGATATATCGGCTTTTTCGTATTCGCCCTCTCCCTCGGGCTGTACAATCTTGTATTCGGCGAATGATTTCTTAAACACCACCTCGATTCTGTACTCCCCCTCAAAAATGTAAGGGTTGCTTTGGCTGTCCGAGACGCTATGGTATTTTATCTCATAGTCGCTAGGATTAAGGTTGATTATAGAATCGCCCGCCGCAAAGCTTATGATAAATGCTTTCTCCGTGCCGTCGTACGCAAAGCTCTTAGGCTTGTTGAATACGATTCTTATCTCTTCCGATTCTTCGATGCGATAGGGAATGTCATAATAGTATTCGGTATGAATGGGCAGTTCGGTAAGCTCGCCGAAGCCGTTCATTCCGCCCACTATCCTATAACAACTGAATACATAGGGGTCAAAAGAGCCTGATGTCCTTGCAAAATTGACTCTTAAGGTATAATCCCCCGCAATAATCGGCGCCCCGAGCAATGCCGAGCCGATAGTCGCCGTACCGCCCGATTGGCGCTTATAATACTCCACCGTCATCAAGCCGTCGTCAAGGAAAACTGTATTATCTACCGTCTTTGTGTCGAATACGCCGCCCACGCCGCTTGCCACATCGATTGTTGTGAGATTGAGCGCATCAGCGGAGCAACCCTTGCCCGTGCCGTCCTCGTACATGCTCTCTGGGAAAACCGCGCTAATACTTAAAGGAAGCGGAATAACCCTAAAAACAGCGCTCGCGCTTGTGCCGCTTTGGTAGTCCGCATAGCAGATGCCGCTATAATCGACGTCCGGCTTGGCGCCGTTTATTGTACGCGTAACGCTTTGCAGTACGATATTTACATTGAACTGTGTGGTCATGCTGATAAGATAGCGCCCCGTGTCGGTAGGCTTACCGTCAATAGGCGTCTCTTCGTAAGACACGCCGTATAATTCTCCGAACCTATAAGACACCACATAATCGGTATTCTTAACCGGAACAGCAGTCAATTCATTCGCATTGTCATTCGTCTTGTAGAACTTGATTTCGGGTTCTATCCCGCCCGCACGATACATTGCTTCTTCCTCAACCGGAAGCACAAAATCCACCCTCACTTTGAGCGCTTGGATTTGGAAAGTCTGCTCTTTCACATGCACATTCTCGGCAATGCTTATTCCGTATTGACGATACCCGATATCGGTATTGAATACCGCGGCGACCTTATAGCTTCCCGCGTCGGCATAGCCCACAGCGGAAAAATCCGCGTAATCGGTAGAGCCAACACTACGGAATAAGATATCAAAATCGTTCGTGTCAACGACTACGGGGCGATTATTCGCGGTGAAAGACGCAGTAAAATATTTTTTCGTCTTATCATAGACAAGGTCTGTTCCATCCGGAGTAAAGGCAACCTCTAAGGCAATCGGAGTAATCACGTAATCGTATGTGATTCGATATCCCGACAAAACGCCAAAATATATGTCCTCTTTATTAAAGGTAAGAACAGCGCGGTATTTGCCCGGCAGCACCGGATAACCGCATTGAGCGTCGATGACACCGTTAAGATAACTATAATATGTTATTGTATAGTCGACATTGAGTGTGCGGGTTACTCCGGTACCAAAGTTAACGGTAACGGGCTTTGCGTGTCCGTTGTAGGAGTAATTCGCAACCGAAAGGGTAATCGCGGCAGGATTGCCACCTTGTACGGTAATCGTATTGATATATATATCATTGAGCAAAAGTCCCGAGGTCTTAACCTCGTTAATTATGGTAATTATGGCGCGGTACGTTCCAAGACCGCTCATATCATTGGTAATATAATACAATCCGTTCTTATAAAGATACGTTTCAATGGTATAATCGGTTCCCTCTACAAACTCGGCTTTCTCCGCGCAACTTATCTCAAAACCGCTCTCGCCATAGACAATCGTAACCGAGGGCGCGCAGTAACAAATGTTGAATTCGAAGCGATACTCGTCACCTGCCTTTGCAACAGCCTGCCCGCTTTGAGTGTAATCATGCAAAAACCTCACTACTCCAAAATAGTTGCCCACTTCGATAGGTGCGCTATCGTTCTCTATGCCGTCATAATAATACTTGACTTCGTATAGAGTAAGCGCGGGGGTATTCTCGATAGGGGTCGCCGAATACGAAAGCCTCGGATTGACGGCGGCGGCAATGCCTGTATAAGGATAAGTGGAGTCTATCAAGTACTGTACGGGATTAACAATTTGGAATTCGTAAGAAATCACATCGTCTTCAAAAAGCTTATAATCCGAATACGCGACACCGAATACGCCTGCAATATCTCTTGTGAATCTCAAATCCACTCTGTATCTACCCACACCGGTAGGCTTGTCATAATTATAGCCGTCGTACGGCAAGTCCTTGAACATACCTCCGTCGTAGCGCCAATAGGTAATCTCATAGTCGCTTGGCGTAATTGTATTGATGACCTGACCTGTGAGTGTGGAAAATACCGCAGAAATCGTCATTCCTAGTTCGCTTTGCTTGATTATGGCATTATTCGCGCCGAAGCTCGCGCCGTCGCCGTAATAGTTGACAACGAAAGGCTTGGGAACAATAGAATAAGCCAAATCAAGGTGATTCCCCGCATCAATACCATATGAGGGCAAGTCTTGGGTAAAAATAATACGATAAATATAATCTCCCGTCTTTGCAAAGGGCGTTGCGCTCTGTCTATAACCGTTGGGGGACTCTGATATTTTTTCGACATATGCAACATCGAATTTGCCCGCGAAGTCGACTCCCGTGATGTTTCCTTGCAAAGCCGGCGCTTGCGCTTCTCCGTTATAATATAAGGCGCTTGCTCCAAGAGATGCCTCTATCGCGGTCGAGACCAAATCGAATTCGTATGTAAAGGTGTTGTCTGTAAATACATTGCTTGTCACAAAATCTTCTTGCATTTTGACCTTTATAGTATAACGCCCCACATCGATAACTTCCGTGGTCGGCGACAACTCGTCCTCAAAGAAAATATCAACCTTATAATCGATATCCTCGACAAGGGTCGCGCCCTCGCAATAGATACTTGCGCCGACTTCCGCAACGCGGTCCGAGCCGTCCGCGATAAGGGATTCGGGAGTAGAATAGCTGATTGCAAAATGATTATAAATAATCTTATAATTCATTGTTTTCAATACCAAACCGACGGTAAACGGAGCGCCTTGCGCGGTAAGGTAATTTGAACCTGAATATGTAGATACGGCTTTGGCGGTATAATTGCCAACTGCGGAAGGCGCGGACGCGAGCTTGTCGTTTCCGGAAAAATACTGAATCTCATAATCGGAAAAGGGCGAGGCAATCCACTCATTGCCGTCACCTTGCCACACCGTCGCCGTCGCGAGAATCCCTGCGCTTGTGAAGACCCCTGTTCCATTCGATAGAGAAAGGTCAAAGTCGACGTAAACGGGGTCATCGGCGCCGTATGCGTTGCCGGTGGCAAAAGCCATTGCAAAACATATACAGCATGCAAAGACGATAATGAATAATATTGTTTTACGGGTCGTTGATTGCGCCATAAATACACCTCTAAAGACATTCGGGTAATATATATTATATTATCATAACGCGTATAACATTGCAAGTACTATATAATAACAATATAGGTACAAAAATCGCAAAATTATTATCTAAAAGTTAAACTATCGCATCGTTGGTTTGCAAAATTACTTTTGCGGATTTTTAAGGAGCAATAATTTGAGCGATAAGGAATTGAATAAGCGATGCTTTTTGAAACCTCAATATTTTTCGAATAAAAGAATATATTTTGCACAAATTCGCCGAGCAAACGACAACAATATCAAAAAATCAATAATAATAAGGTAGATTTAAGCTTATACTTCGCTTAATCGGTTATATTTGTTAAAATCGCAAATAAGTATTATTCGGCACTCTCTTTTGCAACGATAGCGGGATAGGTCAAAAAGTTTATGCCCGAGTCGGT
Source organism: uncultured Christensenellaceae bacterium (assembly GCA_964408255.1). Taxonomy (GTDB): domain Bacteria; phylum Bacillota; class Clostridia; order Christensenellales; family CAG-1252; genus SACC01. The sequence continues at coordinate 18,036 of CAYOYS010000001.1, forward strand.
GACGCCCAAGCCTCCTTTTTGGGACTTGAGCCCGATATGACCGATGTTTTTTACCATATTTTCGTATATAGAAAAAATAATTTTGTCATATTCCGCGTCCTTGAATAAAAGCGTGAGCGCGTAATCGGCAGTTTCTTTGCCAATTTCCGCGTTAATCGGCTCAATTGAGAGGGAACAACAATGGATAAACCCCAAAGAGTCGATATATGTCTGCATTTCTGCAAAAATATATAGTACTTTATTCTGCCCAATGTTGAAAATTTTTCTGAAGTAGCGCCCAAAATCAACGCGTAATTTTGCCGTTGTTATATACCCCGATTCATTTTTGGCGAGATTGTATCCCTCAATAAAAATTATTTCGGTATACGGCGGGCGCAGACCTTGAATGGCATATTCAAGAAGTTTTCCGAGCTCCCCGAACGTTAGAAACAATTCCTCTTTCTCAAAATACAATCTTTTTCTATATAGCTCGCGGCTATCTCCCACCGCGCCCGCTTCGGCGAACTTTTTATCGAGAGTCCGTTCGCAACCTTCGGTACTTTCGCCCTCCATTACCTTGTTGACGCATCTTGCCGTATCGTTAAGCATAAGACCGCCGTATAAGAAAAAACTTTCACTAGCAATAAATCCGTCTTCCGTAAAACACTCCCGAATGACATTATTCGGCACTCCCAAGTCCAAAAAAGCAATTAGGGCGATTGTACAGCAAAGCAATATAAGACACAGTATGGCAAAGGTGCGCATTGCTGAATTGTTGCCCTCGTATAAAGGTTTTATACTTAAAAGTTGATATTATAAGAGCGAATGTTCCTCTGCTTGCGTTCCGTAAATAACGCGTTTTATACCTAAGGATTTATATTATAAGCACAATGTGTTTTACTAATAAAAAATATGTTTTTATCAATGAATAAGTAAGTATGTTTTTAATCTATGAATAAGCAAGCATATTTTAATCGATAATAAGCAAGTATATTTCCATTGCTTTGGTAGATATTTTATCCTTTAATCATGATTTTTAACTGAAAAAATAAGCGTTCCGAAGCTAATTTGGCGCATTGACAAAAGGTGCGTTTTATGTAATAATTACAGAAGCGAGGTGTTTATGCTTAATAGACGTTTTCATAACAAAAAGGGTTTTACCCTTATTGAGTTGGTCGTAGTCATTTTGATTATAGGAATACTTGCCGCCGTCGCTTCGGTCGCCTTGGTCGGCGTATTGAAAAAAAACACTCTGAGAACGGAAAAAGCTGCAATTGAAACGGCATTCACCACCTGTCAAAGTTTCATGACCGAGGTTAATGGCAATTTTTCCAATATTACCCCCGGTCTTTCACATTTTTCGCAAAGAATTCCGATAACGGGAGGAGTCAAAAACGCAGGGGATATTACTGCCCCCACTTTGGATAACGCAGAAGGTCTATATATCCGTTGCATTAGAAAGGACGAGGATAGCAAGGAATATTCCGTGCCTATTATATGGTATATCATTAAAGGTCGTCTATGGACGGCAAGCGCTTCGGGAATCACTTGCGTCGACAGCAAGGGCACTGTCACGGTTCCCAACTAAGCTAACCCACCCTTTAGGGCGTTAGCCCCGAGCGAATTCGGGGTCCCCGCAAAAGCGCGCTTTTGTGGGGAAAGGAGCAACGGAGCGAAAGAGGCGCACATCGGCGCGTAAGCGACGATAAGCCAAAAGCGACTGTTGCGACGCGGGGGCTTGATTGCCGATAAGCGAAGCGTTCGGGAATGGGGGTTTTGATACCCCAACGCCCAACTTAAACACCCCAACGCCCAACTCAAATATCCCAACGCCCAACTACAAACACCCCAACGCCCAACTCAAACACCCCAACGGTCTAATCCGAGCAAACTCACCCTTTAGGGCGTTAGCCCCGAGCGTAGCGAGCAAAGGGGGATTGATTTTTGATTATTCATAATCAAAAATGGGGGTTTTTTATAGCCCTCTTTTATCCATATCAGGATTTTGAAGTTGTTAGACTTCAGTTTTATTTTCAGGTCGGTTCGTTGGGGTCTTTTGTTAGGGTATTCCTCTCAGGTATCAAAACCCCCATTTTCAGCTACTTGCGTAACTGAAAATCAAGCCCCCTTTCTTTAAGGGTGTGTCGTGCGTTGGAGATTAAAAATACCCGTTTTGAGCGTTTTATCGCTCAAAAGGGGTATTTTTATTGCTTCCCTAT
>CAYOYS010000001.1:20243-25821 GCA_964408255.1 uncultured Christensenellaceae bacterium
GTGAATATGATTCTTAAAAATTCCTATAACTTTCTTATCCGATAAACTTAAATCGTGAATATGATTCTTAAGAATTCCTCAAGGCTCGTCTCGCCCTCTCGCACTCTGTCGCGCACGTTCTGGTCCATGAACTCCATTCCATGGCTCTCCGCATAATTGCGGAGCTGTTCAGTACTTGCGCCCTTTGATATCATCGTTCTTATATCCGCATCAAAAGCAAGCACCTCGTGCACCGCAAAACGACCGCTGTAACCGGTATAGTTGCACGAAGGACAGCCCGTTGGGAAGTACGCAGTATCCATCGTGTTATCTCCTAATATCTCTCTTTGTTCCTCGGTCAGCTTCTCAAGCTTTTTGCACTTAGGGCATAGCCGCTTGACAAGTCTTTGCGCCAAAATGCCGTTGGTTGCCGCCGCCACCAAATAGGGCGCAACACCCATGTCGATAAGACGCGCAACCGTCGCGCAAGAGTCGTTGGTATGCAGTGTTGATAAAACTAAGTGACCCGTAATGGACGCTCGCATGGTTATTTCGGCAGTTTCGTAGTCGCGGATTTCGCCAATCATTACTATATCGGGGTCTTGACGAAGAATAGAGCGAAGCCCCGAAGCAAAGGTCAGTCCCGCCTTAGTGTTGACCTGCACTTGATTGATGCCCATCACCTTTTTTTCCACAGGGTCTTCTATGGTCGTAATGTTGACAGTGGGCTTATTAAGGTTGCCCAAAACGGTATAAAGCGTGGTGGATTTTCCGCTACCCGTAGGACCGGTTACCAAAACGACGCCGTTGGGCGCAGTACAGATATGCATAAACTTTTTGGCGTTCTCCGGACTCATACCGAGTTCTTCAAGCCCTACGTCTTTGGAAAGCGCGGTACCAAGAAGACGAAGCACTCCCTTTTCGCCGTATGTAGTCGGCAAGGTAGATACACGCAAATCTATCGTAGCATTCTCGAATTGGAAGTCAAATCGACCGTCTAGAGGTATTCTTTTTTCCGCTATATTCATTCCCGCCAAGATTTTCAGCCTTGTTATAAGGCTTCTGTGAGTCGAAGGCGTGATTCTCATATATTCCAAAAGGTCTCCGTCAACTCTCATTCGTATAAGCACAATTTCCTTGAATGGTTCGATATGAATATCGCTTGCCTTTCTCGTATAGGCTTGTTGCACAAGGGTATTGAGTAGCTTGACTATGGGCGCGCTGTCTACGCGGGAGTCAATCTCGCTTATCGCGCTTAACTCGCGCTCGTCCTCGAGCATATCCGCATCCGCGCCCTCGGCAATCTTTTGCGCGGTGATATTGGAATAATACTTTTCGATAGCGTCCTTAATCGCCGCCTCGGTAGCCAAAGCATAGTATACTTCTCTGCCCGAAGCCGCCTTAACGTCGAGCTCTATCTCCATATTATTGGGGTCACGTACCGCGATAACAATCCTGTTGCGGTCAATCTTGGTAGGGATAATGTTATGCTTCCTCGCAATCTTTTCGGGCACTAGCTTTATAACATCGGTGTCCTCGATAAAAATATTCGATTCGATTAGCGGGTATCCCATTCTCTCCGAAAGCGCGCTGAGAATATTAATCTCAGGGGTAATGTCCATAGAAATAAGTATTTCAGACATACTCATGCTAGGATTCGCCTTATTGATATCCCTCGCCTTCATAAGCTGTTCAGGCGTTACATACCCTTTTTGCAGCAGTATTTGTCCGAATTTAAGTGTGCTCATTTTGCCTCCTCTTATAAGACCGTCTCAACAACACGTCTTGGATTATCCGAATACTTTATAAAGTCATATCGCGTATGCCTATTCCCTTATCATGAGCGCAACAATGGGAGCGGCACAACCAATTCGACGAATCGATAATCGTATCTCGCATTAATCAATACAGTCTGTCTATATTATTATATCAATAGGCTATTACAATGTCAACAAGCGAACGGCGTCTTAAAAGATTCAAAAAATATTCCCAATTTCTGCAATTATCTGTGTTCCGAGCAGCGCAGAAATCGCGATTCCCAACGCAAGCGACGGCGCAAGAGGAATTGCCTGCTTTCGCGTCTTTCCGTACGCCAACATCAGCACTATCCCCAAAAACGCGGCGATGATAATTCCGATAAAAGCCGCCAATAACACCCTTCTCCAGCCGAGAAAAAGCCCGGCTACTAGAGTCAACAAAATATCTCCTCCGCCTATTCCTCCACGCGTTATCAGCGTGATGAGAAAGAGCAGTCCGCCAACCGACGCCATGCCGATTAAGTGCTCCCACCACCTTTCGTAGCCGAGGTTGAAAAAGCTTAATATCAGCATTGCCACAGCGGGTATCAGAAGCGCAACAATAAGGATATTGGGAATCTCTAAAATCTCTATATCGATAAAGGCTATTACAATTAACACAGACAAGAAAAAAGCGGAAATAGCCGTCATATAATGCAGTCCAAAAACAATGTACGAAAGCGCCCAAAGCGCCCCGTTCAAAGCCTCGACAATGGGATAACGCGGCAAAATCCTCTCTTTGCAGTTGCGGCAACGCCCTCTTAGCACGATATAGCTTATCACGGGAATAAGGTCGTACCATTTGATTTTGCTATGGCAATCGGGGCAAAACGAGTTCTTTTGGGCAAAAAAATTGCCACGCGGGATTCTGTATACGCATACATTAAGAAAGCTACCCACAATAAGACCCATTATAAAAATAAAGCTACCGAAAAACCACCCCACGACTGCCTCAGCTAGTGGTGTAGGGAGTTATAACAATAGACTTATAACCCGAGCTCGCCGTATGCGGATTGGCATTGGTATTGGCGACTTTATTGGTATTATCCATAATCTCGTAACCCGTCATAGAAAAATTGTATATTTTGATAGTAGTAATCATGTAGTCCGAGACCACATCATTTCTGCTTAGCTTTATCCGCGCATAAAGGATACGCACATAATTGCCCATTGATAAGTCGTCATAGCTCTTTTGCTCGCGTATCGTCGCCGCAAAAAGGTCAAAGCTTACAACCTTGCAGTTGCGGTATGATTCTTCAGATACGAGTATGGGTGTAGCAACCCACTTCGACCTATAAATATTTTTATATATATAGCCGTTATTTAGATACATCTTATACTTTGTAGTATCGGTAAGCGTAGGGTTCGCATCGCTGTATAGCACAAGGTTGTCACAGCCCGCCGCACTTATCGCAATTTCGTTGAGCAACTTCTGCCCCACGGTATCCATTATCATTCTTGATTCGGAATTGCGATGCAAAGTCATTACAGGAACAAGCAATGAGCCCAAAACCGTTATCAATATAAAAGTCAATGCCAAAGCAACTACGACCTCGACCAAGGTCATTCCCTTTTTATTTCGGAATACCTTCTTTGCCCTCATCATAGCATCAATCTTTCACCCGGTTGAAATCGGTATAATAAACAACCGTCTGCGTGTCATTATTGCTCGAGCCGGCGCGTACAAAGATGTATTCTTGTGCCGCGCCCCCCGTCTTAACGTTGTCAGTACCTAAGGTAATGCTTGTCTTAATTTTATATTTTTCTTCCTCGCCGTACGTAATATCGTTGGTAGTACTCGATACCGCGCGCCCGAGCTTGATGCTTTCATTGGCTTCTATCGCTTGCGCCCTAAGCTTCCTCGCCCGCGCAAGATAATACACACCTTGCGTAAAAAGAGGTAGCATAGTGGTAGCGATTATTACCGCAAGTCCGCTCGCGACTATTACCTCGACTAGCGAGAATCCTTTTTTGCTCCTTCTTGTCCTTGCGAAGAAGCGTCTTGCTTTTTTCATCAACACTTCCTCCTATTTGACAACTATGCCCTTATATCTCCAAGTCAGACCCGCTCTCGGCAAGTCTTCGGGATAATCCCAGAACTCAGACAATCTGTACTCCCTGCCGTTGATTACCGTATCGGACAAATCGGGAACGGTCTCTACATAGTTGACCTTTGCGCCCGCGTTGTTATCGTACGAGAATTTGTCAGTAACGTACATTCCGATTATATCCCACTCCCCCGAACCTTGACCGCTCGAGAAGAAGCCGCTAGATGCGGTAATCTTGAACTCGTTGAGCGTCTTGCCCGAATAGCTGTATCCTCTCGGCATATAGACGTAAGAGAAAGTTTGGAAGTCGTATACCTCGAACCTAATGCTCCCGCCTACGCCCACAAGGAACAGCCTCGGCTGCCGCTTGCCGTTCGTAGCGTCGTCTGTGACAACCCCCGTATCCTTATTCGCATATCTCAAAGTCCCAAAGGTATTGTTGGACGAGCCTCCGAATGCCCCGCTTAACCAGTTGAAAAAACCGTTGCCTACAACCTTAATATTCGTGCCACTTCTTAAGTACAAGAATACCCTGCCGTTACCTATGATATTCAACGCGTTGTCCTTATCCTTGCTCCACTGCATTGCTACATTCGCAGGCAAGATGATATGAAGGTCTTTTGCCGCACTCGTATACGGGTTCTTCGGGTCGGCACAAGTAAAGAACGTCCACACGCAATCGCCGCCCGCGCCGAGAGGTCCCGGATTGCCCCATAGATATCTTCCGCCTTCCTTGTCACTGTCCTCACGATAAGTGCCGTTAAAAACGCTTATCGGCACAATTCCGCTCTCAAAGAAGAATATACCTACTTGCCTTTTCGTCGAATACCAATCCCACGGCCAGCCCTCGACAATACCAAAAGTCTTGGTATACAGTATCATATCATTGCCGCCTTTAGTGGTCATGATATCGTTGATTTTGCTCGAAGCGTATTTATATCTTGCCGCGTCCACCGCGTAAAGACCCAATTTGCCCGAGACACTGCCACCAACTAGGCCGATATTCTCCACCTTTACCGAAAGCTCGTTGTTCGTGCGGTTGTTTAGCTTAACCGTCTCGCCCGCGACCGTCGAAGTAGGCTCATACCACTTTACGGGTATAGCGAGAGGATTCCATGTATCGGTACTCTTAACCCTTTCGGGCATTGCCGCAGGGTTCATGGGTGTAATCGAGCCCATCATCGTCTGAATTGCTGAAGAAAGCCAAGGAACGTCCGGCGCTATGCCCCCGTAACCCGAATCTTTCATCTCCTCGGGCTCGCTCGCAAAATCGATATCGGGAGATACCGTGAAATCGATTGTCGCGATGTCGGTAAGCGAATAAGAGGGCGAGGGCGCAGTAAAATAGCCCGTGTTGTACGTTTCTACAACCTTGGTCGGAATGTTCACAATCGAATTGAGCGTAGTGTTACCGCCCGATGTGGTATAATTGGTCGCAATAAGCTGCCAATTGCTATTCGGTGTATAATAAGAGGTATCGCTCTTTTGCTCGTATCTTCCGTGAGTGCCTCCGGTATGCAAGGTATACCAAGCAGGGCCGTCGTCATAATTAAACCACCCGCTGCCGCTCTTCGTGCCGTACCAATAAACGTATCCGCCGCAATAATGGTAGCCGGTATTCCCTTTAATATTGACGACACCGTTGTTCACAAGGTTGCCTTTCACAAAGACGTTAAGAGTAATTATGCAACCGCTGTTGTTGGTCAGATTGCCGTTACTCAAATATATCCCGTCAAAACTGCATTTATGCCCTCT
>CAYOYS010000001.1:25921-63629 GCA_964408255.1 uncultured Christensenellaceae bacterium
GTTGAGAGTGGTGTCGCCGACTATTCTATAATATTTGGAGAACTTTTTGCGGTCGGCGGTTGAAACGTTCTTCCAATCCGAGTGATTGCGGTTAGTTCCGATAATACAATTCGCAAAGGTCGTTGACGAGGAGTTGCGTATATCGATATTGCTATAAACGTTGCAGTTATCAAAATATACTCTATTGGTGTACGTCGAATCGAGCCCCGCGTAGAAAGAGCCGTAATTGGTCTTATAATATCCGTCCGAAGAACTGCCGTAAAATGCATGAGTGTACATATCGGTATAGCCGTACGAATAGAAGTCGCAATATTTTGAGTATATGCCGCCGTCTACAAACAGCGTGGAGGGATTAAAGGTCGCGCCGCGTATATACGCGTTGCCGCGATAGGTCGAATTGAGATAATCGACTCTTACATTGCCTTTGAATGTAACGACGCTTTTCGATGTGCTCAAGGACGATAAATATCCCGAAGACCCGGGCGGAGCGTACGAAGTGCCAACCGAAGTGTATGTGCTTATGTCACAGTTGACGACAAGGGTGTTGCAAGTGATTACGCCGTTAAAGGTCATAGTACCCGAAGAATAATTATAAATCTTGAGTAAGCTCGCATCGATAATAGAATAGGTCGTACTTGTGCTGCTAACGGGATGAAGCGTTACTACGCTTCCCCTAAGATTGCCCCCTACCGTCCCGCTGACTGTAATCGTAGCCTTAGGCGCATATAGTTCGCCGCTGACTCCCGCGAAAGACGCAGTGCCCGTATAAGAGGGCAAATGGACGGGACCTGTAATACTGCCGAAGCTACCGCTGCCGAGTGATTGACTCGAGTTGCCCACATACAGTCCTTTCGGCGCGCTAGGCGCGACATTGACAAAAGTTACCGAGCCGCCGACATATAAGCTACCTTTGACCGCTGCTCCGTTGATTGTTGTCAAATTACCCTTTTCTACCCTAACATTATTGAGCGACGACCCGCGGATATAGTTGGTAACGGATGTAGATGTCGAAGTCAAATGTATATTTGTGTTCGTACCAACCAATGTGCCCTCGCTCATATTAAGCGTCAGCGCTTTTATAAATTGTGAGTTATTTGACCCAATCGTGCCCGAGGTGACAGCAATATGACCGGCAGACTGTACGCTCCCTTTGATTGTTCCCGCAACATTGTTCGTTGCCGTAGAAGAAGTGAGCTTTACATCTCCCTCGATTGTCCCCGATTCGAGCGCAAGCGACGAAGCTTGAATATTGTATTTTGCCAAACCGGAGGCTTTAATCTTAACCTCTCCCGAAGTCTTGATATTATTGCGGCTTTCGCCGCCGTTAAGCGTAACCGATGCCGCCTCAAGCGTAAATACGGTGGATGCCTTCGAATCAGAGCCGACGATACAGCCCGAATTAACGGTTACCGTCCCTGTTGCTTTCAAGCTTTTTTTGATTTTGCTAGTGCCGCTAAGCGTCACATTCTTTACGTTCATGTACTCAACCGTTGCCGAACTTGATAAATTGACCATGGGCGAATTAAGGGCATGAAGCGTTCCGCCGACCGTACCCGTGATATTGACATTGCCGCGTACCGATTCCAAATTGATGTTACCGTCAACTTTCCCACTAAAGGTAACTGAAGTCGAAAGCTCGGAATTAGTCATAAAGTCTCCGGTGATATTCGCGTTGATAACGGCGGTCGCGCTCTCCGAAAGCGCCCTTAACTTATTGATTAAATCCGCGTTGTCCGAATGGACTATCGGAGTAGCGGGCGTAATTATTCTATTGGCGTAAACATTGGGCATCGTTACCGTCAAGCTCTGCGGAATAATAAGAGTCCCCGCAACCTTGAGCTGGTCGCCCGTTATCTTCGAACTGCTCTTAAAATAGACAATGCTATTCGGATTGTCCATTATTACACCGCCGCGGTTGCCGTCGATTATCAAAAGGTCGGTAAGCATTCTCGTCACGCCGTTGACCGCGCCCGAGCCTAAAAGACGGAGCTTGTAGCCGTCCCCGACGTCCTCGCCCATCAAATATAGGTCGCCTAGCTTGCCATAAAGCGTGGAGTTACCGTATACATATATTCTGTTGGCAGTAGCCGTCGGGGAGCCCGCGAACCTAACGCCTGTCGAGGCATCCACGGCGAGGTCTCCGTTGACATAAATAAATTTTTGCAGCTCGTTGCCGTATAAATCAGCCGCGCCTCTAATTACTAAGTTGCCGTCTACTATCAACTCTCCATATAACTTGGCGCCCTTAATCTCGCCGTTGCCCTTAGCGCGTACCGTTGCGGTGTCGGACGCAGGAAGAGTGCAATAATCTCCAAGGACAATATTGCCCTCGGCAAAAACCTTGTTATTAATAGTCATTGTGTTGCCATTCCGTCCCGCAAGAGTAATATTGCCGCCCTCGGCGCCCGAATACGGCGGTTTCCGCGCGGACAAAGACGAGCCTATGGGCAATTCAACACATGTTAGCTCAATACTGTTCGCAATAAGTTTTCCTTCCAATTTGCCACCTAGCACTTTGACATTCCTTAGCGTACCATTGACAACCGTAGCGTTACCTACTTGAATGTTGTTAAGCGATGCACCGTTTAGGTTAAGAAGCGTCGGCGACTCGGCACTGCCGAGAGAAAAGTCGGAATTCATGATTAATAGACCCGTTATCTTGACCTTGCAAGAGCCCGAATCGTCGTATTTATATACGGTAGATGTACTCGAACCCGTGCTAAACATTGCAGTCGCGCTCGACGCGCGTATATCGACATTGCCATTGACGGTCAAGCCTCTAAACAATACCACATAAGCACCGCCGATTTGCGATGAATAGCGCTTCTTGACAGTCAAGTTGCCATGTATTGTCGAAACGTTCGCATTGCTCGTATTGCGCATCGTTCCTTCAACTACCGTGTTGCCGTATATAGTCGAGCCGGTGTTGAGATTCAAATCACCGTAGCAATATACGCTCTTTTTTGAAGCGCTTGTGCCGATAGTCGTGGTCCTTATAACATTCTCGCCTGTACCGCGACTTTCGACCATGCCCGAGACTGTGCAATTGTTTAAGTTAAGATTCTGACCGGTAAATATGTTGCCGTTAATCGTACTTGAGCTCGCAGTCAACTTGCCCCGTGTATTGATAGTACCTGCTACGGTCGCGGAGTTCAAAGTAACATTGCTGTTCTCGCCTCCATAAATACTGCCCAATATCTTCGCGGATTGCACGGTAACGTTGCCCGTAGCATAAATATTTCTTCCGACTACCACGTTGCCGCTGCCCGTTCCCTTAATCGTAACGTTGCCCCGTATGTAAATGTTCTCGTTAATTGCTGAATTAGTATAAGTTTTGTTGACATACAAATCGCCGCTCACCGTCACGTCGCCGTCAACGATAATATTCTCGATAATCAAGTCGCCGTACGAGGTAAGCTGACCGCTGATAGTGCGAACGATATCTCCCTTAATCGTGACGTTGCCGTTGGATGTAAGTTCTGCGGAAATGTTGTTCTCGATTTTGAAGGTGGCGTCCGGCTGACCTTCGCCGTTATAAAGATATACCGAGGGCGAAACCCCCGTCGTGCCCGTTGTCGCGAACGCAAAACGCTGGTCATTTGGCGATGTGGAATAAATATTGTATACGCTGAATAGATTAAACATATTCTCCGTAAGCTCGGTCTCGTTGACGCAAGTCAATACGGTCGTAACGACTTCGGTTACCCCGTTATACGTGGTAACAACATCGATGTAAATAAAATTCTTATTGCCGGTATCGGGATAATAAAACCTCACATTATCCGTTCCGTTGACTACTTGCTGATTCTCAAGTCCGATTTTTTCAATAGAATAGCTGCCGATTAACTCGCCGTCATTAGCCGGTGTATCGAGCGCCTTGACAATATCGGACATATTGTAGTTTAGGACTATTTGGTCCGCAATCGCATGTCCGACCGATTTTGCATAATAAAAGGATTGTTGCCTTGACGCGTCGCGCGCTGCGCCTTGGTACGCGGTAGTGGCGAGTATGGTAAACGCAATCGCGCTCATTGCGAGGAAAAGAAGCACCATTACTGCGTACAGTAATGCCGCGCCCTTGTTATTACGCAATTCGAGAATTCGTTTTACCCGCGTCATCAATCTCACCTCCCATTTATATAATACACCAAATCATTACGCGCGCGCATTGTTTCTAAGAAACATTAATAAAACATTAATATAGCTCGACACGATTTTTGCCGTTAGTTATAAATATTCCTCAATTATTAATAAAAATTAGGGTGGTGTTTTATGCTATTGCGGAAGTATTGCCGCGCCGCAAGCGCACACATAGTCGCCGTTGGCGGCGTCCTCATAATAATAAGGCTCGCCGCAGTTGCCGCACTCTCCGATGAACGCGCTATAATTTTTCATATCTCCTTCAGGCGGCATAAAGATTGTAAAGCTTACGGTAGAATCGCCGTCGGGGTGGTTGTCGGGGTCATAATTGTAAGTATAACTGTCTATAATAATAGAGCCTTTTTGCTCAAGTTGAGCAAGGTACACAAGAAGCCGTGCAAAAGACGATAAGTCGAACTCATCATCCTGCATCTCTATTTGGATGCCGAATTCGTTGAACCCCTCGGAGAGTAATTTGATACGTATGGAAGAAATCATTACGCCGACTTCTTCGTCCTCAATCTCCTCGTCGCCGGACGGGAATACAATGATATCTTTTAGATTTGCGCTTTGCTCTTCATAAAAAACCGATGCGTAAACATTCAATTCATTAATTTGGTAATTAAGGTAGTGAATGTCTTCGACCCAGTCGTACGGAACGCCAACCGAGGTGCTAGAGTAATTGCATATAATATTGGCGATTTTTATAGCCTCGTGCTTTTTGTGAAGAATGTTGTTTTCCATAGCGTCTTGGGCTCGCTGATAATTCTCGGCATATCTTTCGGGGATACCGCTTTGCATTATCTCGCCAAGCTTAAGCGCATTGCTAGCAACAAGCTCTTCAGTCTCAATCTTTACCGTTTGCGTCTCTTCCAAAAGCGCCTTGATGCCGAATTTTGGCATCATGATTCCTGCGAACAGCACTATTATAATCGCAAGCACAATCAGTAACGATTTATCTTTTTCAGAAATCTTTAGAGTCATAACTCCCTCCTAGTCCGCTACCACATAAGCGCCGTTTATATCAAGAACTATCAGCACAGTTTTTTGTCCGCTAGCGGGCGGCGACACCACGCTTGAATTAACATTGAAGAACACACTCGCCTCCAAATCGTCGCAAAGATGCTTGATTGTAAACTCTGTACTCTCAACAAATGTAATTTCTACACCCAAAGTGCCGCTCGTTTTGTTGTATTCGATTTTTGTCAATTTGTACTTAAAATCATCCTCCGAACCACTTAATGTTGCCTCGGCATATAGCCGCGCCGCCGATTCTTCCAGCGTGTCGATAGCCCGCTCCTCCACGGTCTTGGTCGTCAAAAGCATTATGTTGTACACCAAAGAGCCGTCTATACTCGCCGCCATGTATTTGGCATTCACATATTTGCTGCCGTTGAGTTGAAGGTCCATAAGCGGCTCATAACTTTCGCCCTCGTACATTACCCCGTCGTATAAAGAAGTCGCGAGCGCCTCAAGATTGATTCCGTTAGCTTCGCCCCCCGCAAAGACCACAACAAGCTGACCCCTAAAATAATCGTACCAAATCTGTTGTCTTCTATTGCTTTTTTGCTTTGCTATTATATGACTCAACGCGCCATACAGGATATCGTAATCGGCATCCGACCTGTTTAGCTTTTGGAGGAACTCTTCACCGTTTGCGATAAGGTTGACGTCCGTAGTAAAATTAAAGCTTGTTATGCCGTTTTGGATTCCTCTAATCTCGGGTTCTGTAGGCTTTGTATAACGACAACTTCTTATCGCAAGGTATTCTTCAATCTTAGTAGCGGCATAAATCTCCGACACGACCACCTGAAATTCCGAATTCAATTCGGAAAGCGCGTCGACCGTGACATCGTAGTTACTCGAGATATTTTGTTGAATCTGATACTCGCTGCGAAGTGTAGACAGCGAGTAATTAAAATACACGATAACTCCGATAATACCTATGATTGCAATTACTAATATAGTAACTAAATAGGTAGTAATCGGTCTGCGCTTGGACTTTGCTCTCTCGCCGCCCGCCGCCTTAAAAAGATTAATGTCTTTTTTTTGTGCGCTCATATGTTACCTCCTGATGAATGCGCCAAGGGCGCAACTGAAAGCATTAAAATCCATCAGCGACATACCCTTGACAAAGGACGGCAGCGGAAGATGCGAAACCATCATGTTGACAGAGTCGGCAAGCTGTTGAAGAATCTCGTCGAGCACTGCCGCGTTCCCCGTCACATAAACCGCCTTTATTTCCTTGTTTTCGTTGCGTGATTCGTAGTATCTCACGATGCTATTTATATTGCTTGCAAGCTCTTGTAGCAGGTATTCCAAATCAAAATTACTCGTATCGTTGACGTACAGTACCGAGCTTTTAGAGAATTCACTTCTATAATTGTCGAATACGTGCAGCGACACAAAAGTGTCCTTAAAATCAAGTAGCAAAAATGTGTCCTCTAACAGTTTTTTATCCGATTTTGAATATCTTTCTATGAGCTTTGCTATCGCGTTTGGCGCGACGTCAAGCACGGAGGGCGAAAGCCCTAACTCCATTCCCGACGTATGCAGACTATCAATGTTATCGTTGGAGATATAAGTTACGAGGATTCTAAGCTTGAATTTTTTGTCCTCTGTCTTAAATCTTTCGACGATAACATAATCGAGGGTATTATTCGCGATTTTTGCATCGGAAAAGATTTCGGAAGCGATGACCTTTTTAATTTTGCTGTCCGGAACATCGGGCACTATCATCTCTCTAAAAGCTATTCTCGAGTTGTCCAATACGTAAATAGCGTTCGTCGGCTTGATGTTGTTGGACTGCATGCAGTCTTGCAAAACTTGCGTGAATACCATCAAATCTTTGATGTTGCCCGTCTCTAGCGAGCCCGCGGTGGTGCTGATATCGTAAAAGCTGTCAACGACTATCTTGCCGCCTCTAAAAGCCCCGTCAATGAGCTTGATTTTTTCGTCGCTTATGTAAATACAAATCATATATACCTCCAGATTAATCCAGATTTTGATAGGATGAGAACATCGGGGTTATAACGGACAGCAGAATAAAGCCTATGATTCCCGCCATTACTATCATCATTATAGGCTCGACAAGTGCGGTGAGCCCTTTGGTCGCGGTACCCGACTCTTCGTCAAAATAATCTGCGACTTTCGCAAGCACCTCGGACAATACGCCCGACTCCTCGCCCACGAAAAGCATCGCCGTCAACAACGGGTCAAAGACGTCGCCGGCGCCCAAAGCCTTGCTCATCGTCTCACCTTTTTTGACGCGGTAGATTGCTTCTTCCATATACTTTGACACATATTGGTTGCCGACAATCGCCGTCGCCATATTCATAGCCTCGATAAGCTGTATACCTCCGTCGTACAGTGTCGCTAACGACCTTGCGAACCTCGCGGTGTATATCATTCGCATCATCTTGCCTATCTTGGGCATTTTTAGCTTGAATTCATCCACCTTGAAGCGAATACTTGGCACGTTAAGAAGCATGGGCAGTCCGACATAAAGCACTATTCCCGCGATAATTAAGATAGGCCATTTCTCTTTTACAAAGTCCGCGAGTCCAAGTAAAAATTTTGTTGTTCCGGGAAGTTCGTTCGAGTCCATATTGCCCGTCATCTGCGGAAGTACCGTCGTCACAAGAAGCACTACGACCGCGGCGGTTATAATGCCCAAAATCTTGGGATAGCGCATCGCAGACTTCACTTGATTGCGCAACTTGATATCCTTTTCAAAGTGGTCGGCAAGCTTATTAAGGCTCTCGTCAAGGTCGCCGCTCATCTCGCCCGCTTTGACCATATTGAGCATCATGCTTGGAAACGCTCGCCCTTGTTTTGCTAGGGCATCGGACAACGAGTTGCCCTTTTGGACAATCTCGTACACATTGCCAATAGCGGTTTTGAGCGGTCCTTTGTCCGTCTTGCCATAAAGCATTTCAAGCGCGGAGGATAATGGAAGACCCGCTTTCAATATGCTGCCGAGCTGTCGGCAAAAATTGACGACAAGCTTTAACGCAAGCGCCTTTTGTCCTTGACTGTCGTCCTTGATTTTGGTGTACGAAAGACAATAGTTGCCTCCTTTTGTGACAAGCTGCTTAATTTCCTCGTCACTTTGGGCAATCATAGTCCCTTTAATCGTCTTTCCGTCCGGGGTAAGTGCTAAGTAAGAATACTTCTGCATATCCACTCCTATTCCGCTGCCGTCATCGTTTGCCAAACCGCCGCGCACAACGCGCCGTTTCAGCCCTTGCGGCTAATTAATTATTTTATTACTTTTTGCGCGATTTGTCAAGCTTCCTACTGCCGTTCTGCCTTGCTGTCAATTGTTGTAAATCGAACATCAGATTGCCGCACCTGTTCTTATAACCTTGTGCTATAATCCTTATATTTGGCTTGGTCAATGCCTCACCTTAACACAGATGCTCATCGATAAGTACACCGCTATGGGTTACACCTTGAGTTGCAAGAGACGCGCCGCAATGTTGCGCAACACCTCGCCTTAATTCGGATTCTCATCGATAAGCACACCGTTGATAAATGTTCCCGTCGCGGCGTATATCGGGTACATATCGCGCTCATGCTCCGTATCGCCGTGACCATGCTCAACTCCTGTACACCAGACCCCATCGGTCGATGTCGAACAGAATTCTGAATAGGATATGATGTAGTATCCCGCGCCGACAAAGTCCGCGCTTGGGGTATACCCTGCGGGAAGCTCGGTAAGATACGCATATTCGAAATGTCTCCAATCGATATGCTTGTAAACGGTCGCAACTATTCCCGCTGCGGCAATCGCGTCATCCACAATGCCGTCCTCCATAGAATACCTCACTGTTGTAATGTTGGGGAAGGCGGAAGCGTCAATCGTGAGTCGCGCGTTTGAGCGGCTTGGGATGAGTTCATGTTCCTTGCGGAAGCTGAAGTTAAGGAAGTGAGCCTCTGTTGCCTCAAAGAATGCGCCTGCGCCTATCTCTACGATTCCCTTGCAGATAATCGCCGTGGTAATTCCGGTGCTCTTAAAGACATTAGTGCCGATTACAATATTTGTGCCTTGTGTTATAGGCATGTAACTCAATGCCGAACAGCCTTCGAACGCGCTATCGCCCACACCCTTAATTCCCGTATTGTCGTCAAACTGCGTCAAGGCGGAACAGCCCGCAAACGCGCCCGCTCTTATATAAGTTAAGGCGATGTTTATTTTTACGGTTGCAAGCATAACAGAATTCTCGAACGCTTCCGCTTCAAGCTCGTACGTGTTTTGTCCAAAGACAATATCCTTGACATTGCTGTTCCTAAACGCGCGCGCGCCTATTATTATTGTACCGCTGCCCGAAACTGTAAACGCGCTTATACCAAGCGAAATGCCCGTGCCGGCGCCCAATGCTTCGGGATACTTGATAGCGATAGCCGTTTTCCCTTGCTTGCCGTACAGTATGTTGTCCTTAACGACATAGTCGGGGCTTGTCGAGACAAAACTAATCGACATAAGGTTGGGAGTGTCGTCCAAAGCGCCCGGAAGTAGCGTATCGTCCTCGTATCTGCTCATCGCGAACGAGGTCAAGTCTTTGCCAAGAGATATCGCAGTAATGGATGAGCCCGCGAACGCGCCGTCTTCGATTGTCGTTGCATAATTCAGCGTTACTTCGGCAAGCATATCCGCATTGCCATACGCATATGCGCCGATTGTCATAGCGTTTTGCGGGACATATGCGACTGACGTTCCGAAGAACGCGTATGCTCCTATCGATTTTACACTAGAGCTTAGTTCGTAGCTCGAAACTACGCCCGACAAGTCGCCGAGATAGAACGCATAATCTCCCACCGTATGCAAGCCGCCCGCAAGCGTAATGGTAATATCCTCAGCTGTCGTAACAAGTGCGGCGGCCTTGGCGAACGCATAGTCGCCGATAATGCCTTCAGCGTCTATCTTAAAGTTAATCAAAAGCGAAGTAAGCGATGCGTTCTCCGTCTCCGTATCGTTGACGGTGAACGCGTATTCGCCGATATACCTTACGCTTCTAATCGTAACCGTAGCAAGCGGCGCACCGCGGAACGCATGGTCGCCTATCGCGTCGAGCGCTAAGGACTCGACGACGAATTCGGTAAGCCCCGTATTCCTAAATGCCGAGTTGCCTATCGTCTCGAGCGCACTGCCCAAAGCGAACTCTATGGAAGCGAGGTTAGCCATATTCTCGAACGCGCCGTCTTCTATGAATCTCAACGCGCTGTTGAACACTATGCCCGTGATATCAGGTCTGTCGATTTCGGCATCGTTGTTATAGTCTTTGAATGTGCTAGCGACACCGACGACAAGCATTCCGTCAATTTGGTCGGGGAATATGACAGTACCCGTGCAGTAATCGCACATCGCTTTCATTCCGGTTATAACTATCGTATCGCCGATAACCGAATACTCAAAGCACTCCTTAGGAGTATAGAGGAAGAGGTCAACGCCAAGTTCGTAGCCAAGCGCCTCAAAGTAGGCTATCAGCTTGGGCGCATTGGCGGGTACTTTGACGATAATTCCCACATTACGCGGGAAGATTTCGGTAGCGGTTCCCGCCTCGTCGATAGGCAGATTATCCACATCGTCTTGGAAGTGGACATATAACAGGTTCGCCATTCCGCCGAATGCGTATTCGCCTATTGTATTGACGCTCGAGGGAATATCAAGCGTGGCGAGGTTGTTGCCCGTTAAGGTAAACTCTTTGTACTCGTAGCTATTGGCGAACGCGTACTTGCCTATTACTTCAAGTCCGCTCCATAAGGTAATTGCGGTCATGTTATTCCCCGCGAACGCATACGCGCCAATCGATGTAATTTGTTTGGATTCATCGACAAGCGGAGTCAATGGATTATCCTGCGCAACGGGTATCGCTACTAGCGATGTACCCGCGAACGCTCTTTCCCCGATTGAGGTGACTGAGGCGCCCATTGTTACATAAGCAAGTGCAAAAGCGCCCTCAAATAAGCCGTACGGTATAGCCGTAAAGCGCGGATTGTCGGGAAGCACAGCATACGCAAGCTCATAGCAACCCGCAAAAGCGCTGTCTTCCAAGCTTTCAATGTTATTGAACGTCGTCACGGAGTACAACGCGCCAAACATAGTGCTCTCGCCGCCGACTCTAGTAATAAGCTTACCCTCGGCGTAATAAGGCACGATAAGATGACGGCGCTCGCTGTACAATTCGGATATCTCGCTCTTAAGTCCCGTTACCGCGACATTCTTGCCTCCGTTGATAAGTTCATATACGAGGTCATCGCGTCCGTTGACTATTTGAGCGTTCGTAATACCCTTGTTGGAGAAATATTCGGATATCGAGGAGCCGTACGGATAATAGATTTTGATTCCCGCGGTAAAAATATCGATTCCGCCGCTCTCGGGAGCTATCTGCCCCTCAAAGTGAATCGTTGCAATGCTCGAGTTAAGGAAAGCAGCCTCCGCAAGGGTAATGGTGTCCTCGCAATATGTGATGACCGCGGTCGTAATATTTCTCGTGCCGTAGAACGCATAAGCGCCTATCGCGGTCACGGGGAAAGGATTGCCGCCCGTTCCCGGACAGAATTCGGGCATTATAAGCACTTGCGAGACGGGCAACGCGCTGCCGTACAAATAAGTGTGCAAGGTAACGCGGTCGTCCATTCTCTCGTAGAGCAAGTTGTTCTCGGTATCAAAGATGTAGTAATCGTTAAAGCTGTAGCAATTATTGTCGTTGTCGTACCACATTATCTCCGAAAGCTTGCCGCACTCCGCGAACGTCATTGGAGCGATATCCGAAAGCGCGCGACTCATCTCTACGCGGCTTAACTCGGGACAATCGTAGAAAGCGCCTTTTAAGATGCTCTCGATGCTCGCGGGGAGCCTGAATGCGCCCTCTGAGCCAAGCCCCGAGATGTGCGCGAACGCATATTCGGGTATCGTAGTAATGTTATTGTTGAGCGTCACATCGTTCAAGTTCGCGGCGTAAGCGAATGCGCCATAACCGATTTCATAGATGTTTTCGGGCAGTTCGTATACCGTCGCATCGGAGCTCGAAAGGAACAGTATCAGCTTTTTGCGGCCGTAGCTGTCTTCGTCTCCCACTAATACCGTGTAGCTCTCTTCTAGCGCGTTACTTTCTGTCAACAATTCAAAATATTCGTTGCGCGTGAACTCCTTGCTCTCGGCATCCGACGAATCGTAATCCGGATTGCGGACACTCGAAATGCTAAGGTCGGTTATCACGTTGCCGTATAAGAAGCCCGTGCCGAGCAATTCGACATAGCGCGCAAGCGTGAAGTTTATAATTCCTTTATCAAGGAACGCAAAGTCACTAATCGCAGTAACTTTCTTGCCGTTGATATACGTAGGTATTGTTACGCTGCTGTGGTCAGAGTGACCGCAACTTCCGTTCAAACCGTTGATAATCACAGAGCTGTCCGTCTCGGTATAGCCAAAGCATGTCTTAGGAGTATGCAAGACGACAACCGCGCCGTCGTGCCCCTCGACATCCTCGCCCATTTCAAGGACGGTCAAGCCGATATCGCGGCAATATGCCTCAAGACCGGAGCCCGCCGGAATGTCGATAATCAGTTTATCCGAGGTATTCAAGAATATCTCGTTACCGATGCCGTCCTCGTCGGGCTTAATTGCGTCATATACGAAGTCCCCATCGAAGAATATGCTTTGGAGATTAACGGCATTGGCGAACGCATGGTCGCCGATACGCTTAACGGAGCTAGGAATATTGATAGTTAGCAACTTGCTATACTCGAACGCATTCGCGTCAATCGCCACCGCATTGCTCGGCAAAACATACATTCTGTCGTCGCCCGAGGGCACAAGTCCGGCGGGATAAATCTTGAGTATGACGTTGCCGGTGTATTCTCCGTTAATCATTTCATAGGCGAACAGCACACCTTGCCCCATGTTGGTAAAGGTGGAATTACGGCTACTGACCCCGATGCCTGCAAGGCTGATTGCTCCCGAGAACACTCCCTCGCCAAGCTCTTTCAACCCACTGCCAAGCTCGACACTTTCGAGCAGTATGTTGTTCGCGAATGCATAATCGCCTACTGCAACTATGCTGTCGCTGATATTGAGAGTAGACAGCGCGCAGTTGGCGAACGCATAAGCGCCGATTTCTTTGACGCTGATGCCGAACTGTATATCACGTATGCCGAAGCTCTTGTTGAGCGTCATTGCAGAAGAAGCGAAAATATTCAATACGCCCTCGGAAAGCGTAACGGTCAGTCCGTCGTATACTACCGTGATTGTAGTCACTCCGTCGATTATTTGGATAGTTCCGTTATAGGTCTTTCCGTCAATTGTAATCTTGCCGCCCACTACGCGAACGCTGTGATTGTTGACGACTGTATGCAACGTTCCATTGATAAGGGTGCTGACGGCGACGTATTCCTCGGTTTCGCCAAATTCTCCCTCTTGCACAAGATACACGCTTCCGTTTTTGACTCTTACGGAATATCCCGTTATGTCCACCATTCCGTCGCATCCGTAGAATGCATGCGCGCCTATTTTTGTTATTGACGAGGGCAGTTCAACTGCGGTTAGATATTTGCAGTTCATAAAGCATTCGTCGGGAATCACAGTAATGTTTATACCTACCGCGACAGACCTGATGCCGCTTTCCTTAAAGGCGCCCGTCCCTATTGCGGTAATAGAATTAAGGATTGCGGACGGTATGCTCGAGAGCGAAAGCGCTCCGGCAAAAGCTTCGGCGCCTATCGACTCAATCGTACCCGCAGCGGTTATACTATTAAGTTTTACGGCATCCTTGAATAATTTCGGCGCTATCGCCGTTATCGAGGAAGGCAAGGTGATTTCGGTTATTGCAGTACCCGAGAATGCGCCCTCGCCGATATCAACCACGTTTTCGCCGATAATGACCTCGGCGAGCTTGGAGCAATCCGCAAAGGCATACGCCCCTATTGCGGTAACGCTCGTCTCCTCGAGATTAACGCTTGTCAACGCGGTACAGCCCGCGAAAGCCCCGTCGCTTATAGTAAACAGCAACTCGGGGAAGTCGATACGCTTTAAGCCCGAACTATTGAACGCATCCTTGCGTATATATTTCACCGAATCGGGCAACGCTACCGTATCCGCAATCGCGGCACAGCCATAGAATGTCCTTTCCGCAATCTCGATTATCGCAGACTCCGGTTCTAAGATGAACTCGGTAATCCTCGAGCAGCCCTCGAACGCGCCCTCCGCAATCTCGATTAAGTTGCTGCCGAGATTGAATCTTGTGACCAACTCGTTATCATACCCGTAGAACGCATAAGGCTTAATCGTGGTAATAGTAGACATCAATCTTAGAGTGGACGAATCCCCCGCCGCCGTGGTAAGCACTGCGACAAGCTCGGTATCGTTGTGATAGAGCGCGGTATAGATAGGATTGCCACCCAAGTCGTTAGAATATGCGTACAGCTTATAGCCATAATTGTTGGGCGGTGAATTGATAGTGAATTTGAGCAAGCTTTTTACTCCTGCAAACGCACCCGCCGCAATATAGTTGACATTCCTACCGATATCAAAAGAGGTTTCGGCGCTCGAGGCTAGCAGCGCATAAATTGCATTGCCGTCCTTGTCGGTAAGCAGCTTTTTGGAGTTATCAAAAGCAAACCTCGAAGCGGCGTCGCCTCTTAAGGTTATCTCCGTCCCCGTCGCATTAGCAAAGGTACCGACGAACACATAATCGCCGATAGAGGTCAAATCCTCGGGCAGACTTATACTCTTTAGCTTCGCGCTGTGCTTAAATGCGCCGTCACCGAGCGCGGTAACCTTGCGACTTGCGATATATCTCGGCACTACGATATCGGACTTTGAATAGCCCTCCTCGGTAAGACCCGTTATCGAAACTTCAATACCGTTGATGACCTTGTAGCTGAAACAGCTGACCGGAGTGAACGGAACAAGTATCCGTCTTGCCGCATCCTCCTCGCAATACTGCGTGATTTTGCCGTTATTGTACATGGGCACATAGAATGTTACTATATTATTGCCCGCTTTAAGCGCGTTGGTGCCGATGCTCGTCAAGTCCTCTTCGATATAGACCGAAAGTGAAGCGCTTGTCACCGCGAACGCATCGTTGCCGAGTATTTTCACGCTCGGCGGCAATATGACCTCGGTAAGCTTGGTGTCCTTGAAGCTCGACGCGCCTATTTCCTTGACGCTGTCGGGAATCCTTAAGGACTTAATGTTCTTGAACCAAGCGGGAGTAGCTCCGCTCCAAGCGATATCGATGCCGATAATCTTCGCGGTGTCCACATATTTGGGTATCGCGAGGGTATCGAGCAGCACTGCGCCCGCCGCCAAAGATGTGATTATCGCTTCGTTGGCATTCTTCTTCTCGATGCCGAAATGTTGCGAAAGTCCGGTTGCGACACGAGCAGCCCAGCTACCGCTTGAGGTCTCGAACGCGGTAAGCACATTCGGGCAACCATATATTACAAGGTTGCTGTTAGAACTCTTGAATACATTCGCGCCGATAGTAAGATTGCGGTTGTCTTCGAAGTGAATCTCAGTTAGTGCGGTGTTGTACGCGAAAGCGGTATCGTTAATAGCGAGAGCGCCGTCGCCGAGTATAATTACCGTCTCTAGCGCGGTCATTCCCGCGAAAGCGGATGAATCAATCAACTTCAATGAAGCGGGCAGAATCAATGTATTCACCTGCTTAAAGCCGTAAAACACTTTTTTGTCTATCGCCTCAACGTAGTCGGGAATAATCAGCGTGGACTTAATCTTGGTGCTGTCTACTGCGGATATCGTCATATAACCCGTGTTGGCATCGACTCTATAAGTAAAGGTGCCGTCCAAAATATAAGCTCTGAAAGCGTAACCGTGAGTTTTTGCATATTCCTCTACCGCGCTCTCCTCAAAGCCGTAAATCGTGAATTCCTCGGCATGCGACCCGAATACTGTAATCTCCGCTTCCTCGTCGTATCCGATACTTTGGACATCGCTCATAAATCTTACCGAGATAAGAGAAGGCATATGCTCGAACGCATTGGCTTCGATGTTCCTCAAGGTCTCGGGAAGTATAACCTTGGTAATCGTACTACCGGCGGGGTCATCTCTGAACGCTCCCGCTTTGACCGTGCTAACCCCCTCGGGTACCATGACGGTGCTTGCGTTGCCAAAGTAGGCGATAAGGACGCTTCTATCCTTACTGCGTATCATCTTGTCGCCTATGTCGTTAATGTCGTCTGAGATGTCCTTTTGACATACGAAATGTTGGTTGTTGGGAAGTATTGTTACTGCCAAAGCGCTGTTACTGCCCGCGAACGGATTGCCCTCGATGTAACTGACATTGACACCAAGCGTAACCGCAGTGAGCGACGAACAGCCCGAGAATACATTGCCGCCGATTGTCAGCACACTGTCGCCGACTACAACGGAATTAAGCGCCACCGAATTGCCGAATGCATGGTCTCCAATGGTCTCAATGTTGCCGCCAATTATCGCGTTGGTGAACTTGCTGTTCATAAAGCCGTATTCCATAATCTCGATTACGCCGAAACTGACCGTATTGACATATGCATAATCGGGCATGTTAAGCGTCTTATATGTGAGCGTGTTCCATAGCGCGTCATCGATATCCTTAATCGATATAATAGCGCCCTTAACGTCCCCAACTATCGCCTTGCGAATCGCGTACAGCGTCCCCGAAAGCGTCCTTATCTCATTCGCCTCGGGATATTCGGCAATGCCGTCCTTGACATACACATACGCGTTAATCACTCCCATAACGGGGTCTTTGACCGCTATAAAGTGCTTTTTATAAAGATTGGCAAGCACGGCATCGGTCAAAATGCCGTCAAGATAAATCTTGTTGCCGATTATTGTTGCCGGCTTGAACACGGTGCCGTCCTTAAGGTAGTACAGTTGCTCGTCATATTCGTTATACGGAAGAACTATTCCATCCGCCGCGACAAGCGCCGAATCGGATGCCCTTAGATAATAAGCGTATCCGTCCTTAACATACAACTCAACCGCGCGCATAATGTACGCGGTGTAGTTGCCCACTCCGTATACGGTGTCGAGTTTAACGCGCTCAGAATCGTAAAGGAAATTGTCCGCGGAATTCTGCTTGTAGACCACACTTACCGTGTATTCGGCGCTTGCGCCTTCTCCCGTCACAATTATCGCAGTGTACCTTATATAAGTCTGTTCGGGAGTAAGAGTGGTGAGAGTTTTGCCCTTATAAACATTCCTTCCGCTTAATGTAACCGTCTTAAAGGTGTTGTCCTCGAACATGTAATATCCAACTGTATCGCAATACATATTCGCGTTGATGTTGACGGCGATAAGCTGCGCTCCGTCATAAGAATATACCTCCGAGGTGCCGTACTTCACGAACACTTTGTATTCCTGTCTTGTGAACATTTCGGTATTGACCTTATCGAACGTGCCCGAGAAGCTGCTATCCGCGTCTTTCGAGGAGTACGAATAAGTCACATTGTCCGAAAGCTTTGTATAAAGCTCCTCGATATCGGTATCGCCATCGATTCGAAGGTCGAATTCAAACATCTCTTGCGGGATATAGCTGTGCGTATTCAATCCGCCGTTGGTGACGGTGCAAGTCAAAGGATAGTAAATATGCACATTCGCGCCAATCGTGCCTTTAATCGTTAAGTCATCTTGCAGATATATTCGAGAAAGCGAAATGAGTTCGTCAAGATATTCGGCCTCGAATTCCTCTACCGTGCTAGGCAGAACGAGGGTGGTAATATTGACGCAGTCCTTGAACGCGCCCGAGGCTATACCGGTGGCATAGTCGGGGGCAAAGGTCGTAGTAGAGATGTTGTAACAAAGTATCAATATCTTTTCACCGTTGTACAGTGCGCCGCTTGAGGAATAGTATCTGGGATTCGGAACGTCTCCCTCGTCAATGTTAATAATCTTCAAATTGTTGCAGCCGTCAAACACATTCCCTACATCGTATTCATTACCGATTATCGTAGCCGAGGTAAGAATAAAGTTGATTTCGCTTAGCCGCTCGCAATCCTTGAAGGCTTTGTCACCGAGGACATACAAGCTGCTTAGGCTCACTACTCCCAAGTTGGAACAGCCCTCAAAGGCGCTCTTTCCTACACTGATATCCGCGCCCGAATCGGGAGCTACCGTAACCGATTGCAAGCTCTTGTTGCCCGCGAATGCCTTATCTGCTATGCCCTCTACCTTAAGTCCGCCGATGCTGCCGGGGATTATGATATTTTTGTTGTTGAGTCCGGCGCTTGCCAATACATGCGTTTTAAGTCCCGTTATGGTAATGCTCGCATTGCCGTCCCCTAAGGTTACGTCGTAATAATATGCCTCTTTCCACCTTTCCTCTTCTTTGAGGTCTTCGATATACTTGGGAACAATGCTGTAATTAAGCCTAAAATATCTCTCGAGAATCGTGCTGTTTTTATGGATTTCCACAAAGTTAAGCCGTCCCGCAATATCGTCAATTATGCCTGTGCCGACTTCGCTAACTGCGCCCGTGAATCTCAATTCCTTAAGAGCGGTGCAGCCTGAGAACGCGTAATCGCCTATCACCTCGACTTCTGAAGGCAGCATAAGGCTAATCAGCGCAACGCAGTCGGTGAAAGCTCTTTCGCCGATATTGACAAGGGAATCGGGCAGATAAATATATGAAAGATTGTAGCAGTCCTCGAATGCATGCTCGCCGATTGACACAACATGCTTGCCGAGGACAACGGTCTTCATGGACTCGCTCATGAACGCCAAGTTGCCAATGCTCACAACGTTCTTGCCCGCTATTTGGTCGGGAACTGCAACGATATCTCCTACACCGTTATAAGCGATTATCTCCACGCCGCCGCTGACTGCCGTCGTAACAAAATCTCCGCTTACTGTGACAAGCTTGATGCTTGCTTCGGCAAGCGCGGCGATAGCGGTGGGATTGGTCAATGCTCCGCCGCTGACGTATGCGACAAGCCCTATCGGCGCGTTCGCAAACGCGTCGGCTGCTATTACCGCGTCAGCACATGCGTCAAGCAGATAAACTGTCTTTAGCTTAGCGCAGTCCGCGAACGCGCCAGCCTTGATTTCATAGATGTTTGCGCCAAGCAGGCTTTGCTTGCCCGACATGGATATTGTAACTATGTCGCTGCCCTTAAATGCATCCTCATCAATGCCGTAGACAGGCAGACCGTTGATTGTCTCGGGAATTGTGATGTATTTGTTGGAGGTGTTGCCGTAATTCCTCAATAAGCCTCCAATCCAATATCCGTCCTTCCCCGGCGCGGTCTCGCGTCTAACCTCGAAGCTGCCCCAATAAGTGCCAACGTTGAACGAAATGCCGTTCACCGCGCAATAGCTGTCAATCTCGCTCGCCGCGATGCCGTATACTTTGAGTTCGTCAAGGTTGCAATTTTTGAATAGGTTGCTGCCTAGCGAATCGAGAATACCTTCAATGAAAACTTGCTTAAGCGAGGTGCAGCCGTAGAATACGTTACTGCCAATCGTCTTAACGGACGCGGGGATTTTGACGTCGGTCAATGCGGTAGCGTTCATAAACGCCTGTGATAATATAGCGGTCACGCTCATTCCATTGATTGTCTCGGGAATGACTAGTTTCTCTGCCGAAGCGGGATTTTTAAGGCTCTTTATTCTAATCTCTCCGCCGTTGATTATCTCGTAATTGAAGAGTTCTACGGGGGATACTACATTATAATTAAGCGCGCCCGCCGAATAATTGTCGCAATAATCGGCAAGAGTGCTTGTGCCCTCTCCGCGCTCTACGGGCGAATACAGCCTAATGTTCAAGTCTTCACCGAACGCGCCCTCGCCAATCGCCAAGACTCCTTTCTCGAAGTATATGCTATTAAGCGACGCGCAATTGGCGAACGCATACGCGCCTATCGAATTAAAGGCGGTGTCTCCCTCGATTGTAGGTATTGCAGGTATATTAAAATTGGTTATCGAACTACAACCGTAGAACGCATAGTCGCCTATGCTCTTGACGTTGTTGAAGTCGATTTCCTTAATACGTGTATTGTACGCGAACGCATAGTTGCCGATATGCGTAACATCCGCGGGAACAACGAAGCTGTCCGCATCGGTAGTCGCAAGATAGCTGATAAGCGACAGCGTTCCGTCGT
Organism: uncultured Christensenellaceae bacterium; assembly: GCA_964408255.1. GTDB lineage: Bacteria > Bacillota > Clostridia > Christensenellales > CAG-1252 > SACC01. The sequence goes on from CAYOYS010000001.1 coordinate 46,169, forward strand.
CTAGCGTCTGATAAATTGCGCCGCCGACATAAGCATACGCAGGGTCGTTCGCGTTAATCTTCCTTACTTGGAACAAGGTATTATCGGGATGAACGCCCGCTTCCTCGAGGTTACTGATATTGATAAACGCGCCTTCCTCAATCAAAAGCATGTTCTTGCCTATTACTATCTTGTCTATCGCGGAACAACCTTGGAACGCGAACGCTCTTATGCTCTCAATAGCGAGTGTCGCAGTGCCTTCCATAAGCTCTGCTTCGATTGCGTTCTGCAATGTCCCGCTGGTGAAGATTCCGTTGACTTTTGCAATAATGTTGCCGTTATAGGAATATTCGTCCGTGTCCTCGTTATAATAAACGTACATCGAGTCGGTACCCGAGAAGTTAAGCTCTCCCGCTTGGTAGTTTGCCGGCACGGTGTGTATCGCTTTGAGCGCGTATATGCTTGAGATTTTCGCATCATTTTTTACGGTGACCGAATAATTGTTATCGGAGCCGTTATCTACGACAATCGCAAGGTTATAGCTTACGCCCGGAACCAAATCAAGCTCATTGAATAGGCTTCCTTGAGATAACTTACCCGTTTGGTCGTTGTGGTTGAAATAGTCGTTAAAATATAAGTTTTCGCCCGGCATAAAGCTGAATATCTCTTCCCTGTCAATGGGGTCGCCTCCGTCCTCTTCGGCAGGCTCCGTTCCGGTAAGCACCGCGCTTACTATCTTTCCGTATTTCAGCTCGGTGAAGCCCGCCTCGGGAACTGTCTCTTTTACTCCGTCGCTATGGAAGAAAGGAGGACTCCAATTTTGATAATTATAATTATAAAATACTGTAATTGCATATGTACCCGCCGTAAAGTTATCAAACTGTGATTTGTCTATCATCAAGCGATATAGACTTAATTCCTCGTTATGAAGCTTGATTTCGATGCCCGACACGATATCAACCGAGGTACCGACGCCCGAAAATCTAACTTTATTGACAATCTGATTGATAGACGGCAGCTGTTCGAACGCTCCTTCTGTCTTAGCGCAGAAAATAATTTGCAAACGAGAATCATCCTCGCTGAAATGCTCGAACAAGATATTAGCCGGCATCAAGTATGTATCGGTACCCGTGTCGCCGTCACCCATAGCCTTGAGCGTATCGTACTCGTAGAGCAAGCCTTGACCGCCCGAGCCAAAATACATTATATATTTGTCGCTCATATTAACTTCGTTCTCGGACTGCGTAAATATAAGGTTGTTGCATTCGGAGAAAGCGCCGGCGCCGAGATAGTTAAGCGTAGGCTTAATATAAAAATTCTTGATAGCGGTGTTCGCAAAAGCTTTCTCGCCGACATACTCGAGATTAAGGGCTTTTTCATTAGCATAGCTATACTGACCGCCTATTTCATCCAAGATGTAGTCGGTACCGTTGTAGTTAAACAACGAGCTTCCCGCAAATGCGGATGCGCCGATTTTCGTCAGCGTCTTAGGCAGACCTTCGCGGGTTAGGACATTGAAGTACAATATCTTTTCAAGCGATACGGTGTTCTGCAAAAAGCTGTCGGGTATCACCACCGTCTTTGCGGGCAGTCTAATAGATGTGAGGCTGGAGCAGTTCCGGAATGCCCCCACAGCGTCTGGCAGAGAGTTCGCCGCAGAATCGGGAATAATGATTTCTTGCAAGCTGTGGCAGTTAGCGAACGCGTAAGCGCCCAAAATATTGATATTGGAAAGCACTACCGACTGCAACATTGTACAGTTGTAGAATGCCTCCTCCCCAATCCGTTTTACATTATTCGGGATATTGACCTTGACAAGGCTGCTGCAATTTTTGAACAGTCCGTCGGCAAGCTCGGTAAGCATCATGGGCAGTCTTACCTCGAGTAGATTAGTATTGCCCGTGAACAAGTCGCTCGCAATCTCCGCGACAATATGTCCTTGTATCACATCGGGGATAATAACCACACCGCTGTTGCCGAACACAATATTGTTTTTGAAGCCGGTAATCGCTACTACCGAGTCAAAAGCAGTACCGTAAATCTCATATTCGATACATGAAAGCGGCACACCTCTATTATAAATAGCGGGGTCAAAGCATCTTGAGAGATAACCTCCCGCCGGCCCGTAAACGCTTATCGTATAGTTACCGTCGCTATAAGTGTTCGCGAACACATCCTCTCCGAGCAAGGTTATTTCATCGATAAAGTACGCCTCATAGAGCGAGGTACAGCCGTTGAACGCGCTATTGCCCACAGTCTCCACAGTGGACGGAATAACTATGCGCTCGAGGTTGGGACAATTAGCGAACGCCATATCTCCGATTGTCCTTAAACCGTCGGGAAGTATGACGGTATTGGCGATAGCGCCCATGAATGCCTCGTTGCCAATCTCCGAAACAAGTCTGTCGTCAATGTATTGCGGAACGACGATTTGGTTGGGCGCGACAAGAGGGTTGTACCCCACAATTTTTATCGTGTCGTCGTCGAGATATTTTTTGCTAAAATCACCTGAGGTGTCTGTAATGTTAATAAAGGAATCCGCGGGGTGTATCTTCTGCGGGTTGTCGGGGTCAAGCGGATTTTTTACATAATAATCTGTCCATACGGTGGCGATTGTACTCGATTCGGGCGCAAAGATGATTATATTCCTCGATACGTCGTCAAAGACGTTGCTACCAAGCGTCACATCCTTATTAAAGGTTATGCTAGTAAGGCTTGTTGCCGAAGCGAACGCCCCGCTGTTGACCTCAAGTACCGTCTTTGGAACGGTGAAAGTAAGCGCTTTGTTGGATGCAAGATAGGTGTGTAATAGCGTCTTTGATGCATTATAGAGCGCGCCGTTCTCCATTATATAATATTTATTCGACTGCAGGTCGATTACCTTGAGATTATAGCAGCCGAAGAAAGCATTTTCGCCAATCTCCTTGACTGTCGCGGGTATTTCTATCCTTATAATACTGTCTTTGTTGCGGAACGCATTCGCCGCGATTGCGGTAACTTTGTAGCCGTTTATTTCTGCGGGTATAACCACGTTATTATGGCTTGTTACGCACACGTGGTCCTTAAGTCCCGTTATGATGAGTTCGCCCCCTCTTTGCGCCGTAGTCTCAAAGCAGTTGGAGTCCTCGATATCATTTACCGCGAACCTAGTCGTCTTAAGCGCGGCGGCGGCGGGCAAAGTGTCGATAGTATACCCTCTTGATATCGCATCGACATAGACCTCGACATCTACAACCTCGATACCGCTGAACACATTAGAATACAGCTTCAACGTACTGCTTAACACAAACATCGAAGTTAGGCTCGAGCACTGATAGAAAGCGTTGTTATAGATTGTCTCGAGATTCTTGCCCAATACAATGCTCGAAAGATTGGAAGCGCCGTTGAATGCGGCGACTCCGACTGTCGTCACGGTGTTAGGAATCACAAGCGTCTTTATGTCATGGTTGAATTGGAAGGCCCTTTGCGCAATGGTCGTAACCCGCAAATCGTTGATGTACATAGGTATAACAAGGTCGGTCACGGTAAGGCTTGCATTGTTGTTCCAGCCGGTAATTGCGATAGTGCCGGAAGGCATGTTCGAAGTACTTGTCTTGAAGTACAATATGGGAGTCGAAACCCTGAACATTACATCATTCTCGATACAGTAATATTCGATTCTACTGCCGCTTGCCGTGCTGGATACGACCAAGTCGGAACTGCACGAGACAAAGACGTCTGCATCCACCGAATCGAGCTCGCCTTTGACTTGAACGTCTATAAGAAGAGCACAGTCCGCAAAAGCGCGCGCGCCTATTACCTTGACCCCCGCCCCGACTGTAACGCTCTTTAGATTCTTTGACCCACTGAACGCACTCGAGGATATCAATATTACGCTGTTCGGAACGGTATAGCTTTCTGCCGCACGACCCGAAGGATATACAACGAGTATGGTACTGCTCTTATTGAAAAGCACTCCGTCAACGCTCATGAACTGAGTATTGCTAGAATCCGCGGCAATCGTCGTCAAGCTACCGCAGCTTGCGAACGCGCCGTCGGCTATCGTCTTGAGCGAGGCATTGAGGTTGACCGCTTGCACTGTCGCCCCAACAAATGCGGTAGATGCGATAGTCTCGGTATCCGCAGCGGTGTTGAACACGCCGTCGGTTGCCAAAGAGGATATCGCAAGCAACAAGGTTTTGCCGCTTATGTCGTATATGCCGCCGCTTTCGTACTTGATGTAGTTATTAGCCGAGCTTACGCTCAGCGCGGCAAGATTGACGCAACCGTTGAACACGCCCTTGCCTATACTCCGTAAACCGGAGGAAAGGGCAATCGAGCTTAAGTTCTTCTGGTCGGCAAACGCATAATCACCCAACGCATACACGGTCTTGCCGGCAATTCTTGCGGGAATAGTCACTTTTGAAAGGTCGTATTCGCTCTTGCCTTTCTTTAGGGCATCGATTCTGATTACGCTTTCGTTATTCGCGCCAAGTATCGTTGAATATACAAAGCAAGTATACGGTGTGCCGAGATTGACCGCCTTGCTTGCCGCGCGCGCCGCCGTTGCGATAACGCCGTTCGCCTTTGCGCCTACATAAACTATAAGATTGCTATTAGTTCCGCCAAAAATATTAACGCCGATATCGGCAATATCTCTTTCAAACACAATCTCATCGATGCTTGTGCAACCGACGAATGCCTCGTCGCCGATTGAAACCACGCTAAACGGTATACGGAGATGCGACAACTCGGTACAGCCCTCGAACGCGCGCGCGCCAATCGTGCGGACGCTTGTCGGAATATGCACCGACTTCAACGGAGTGAGCGTGGTCTCCATGTTGCTTGAGAACGCCCCCTCTGCTATCGCGACAACCTTATAGTCGCCGATATACATAGGTATTATTATATCGGTATGACTGCTAGTACAATTAGAGTGCCCCGAGAGCCCGACAATTGTCATTTCCTTTTTGTTGCCGGGAATAGGCGCATATATGAAACATTCCTTGGGATTCCATTCTACATAAGCAAGGTCATTTTTGTTGCAATAAGCCTTGAGGCTGTTGCCGGCGGGCGCGTAGACGATAACGCCTTTCATTACGCCGTCGAACGCGTTGTCAAAAGGAGCGATATTCGTTGTGAAATATATCTCCTCAAGGTTGCTCATGTTTTTGAACGCCCGCTCCCCTATTGATGTGGTGTAATATGGGATTGTCAAGAACCTTAAGTTATACGCATTCTCGAACGCTCTTGCATTGATTACCGTCACCGCGATATCCGTCTCGAAGTAATCCGATTCGAACATATTATTGAACGCGGTATGAAGCAGAGCGCCGCCCTCGCCGTAAAGCACCGCGCCCGACATAAAGAAGTTGACGCCGACAACGGACACATTTTCGATGCTCTCAAAATACGCAAACGCGCCCGCTCCGATTCGGCTTACAGTCGACGGGATTGCAAGATTGACTACGCCTATGCAGTTTTCGAACGCGGAGACGCCGATATTCTCTATGCCGTCGAGAAGAGCAAGATTCCGTATCCTCGCGTTGAGGAAAGCTTTTTTGACGGCTACGGACGCGCTTCCCGACATAAATGTCTTAATCGCCGCGACATTGTCAATATCAAACGCCACGCTGTCCGCAATATAAGTCTTCGCAAGCTCGATATTTGCGTTCGTGCTATGGAACGCGTCGGCAGCAATCGAAAGCACCTTAGCGTTGTTGATATAAGAGGGTAGAATAAGATTTGCGATATCGCCGCGCGTCGTTCTTACCAATATTCCCTCCGCATTGTAGCGATAATCCTCTGCGCCAAGAACGGCGATTGCGTTGTTGACGCTGTATCCGTTGATTATTATCCCGTCACCTAAGACGACGAAGTCAAGACAGGTCTTAGGAGTGTATCCTACATAACTTACTTCGCTTTTGCCGTATGCCTGATGATAAACGTCGCTATCCGCAGGCGCATAGACTGACACTGTATTAGAGGCAGTCATTCCGCCGAATATATCGATAACCGGCTCTACGGCTACATCGTATATTTGAGAATAAACAACATCTTCATAAGTGCATATGAACTTAATCTTATAAGTACCCGAAACATATTTGTTATAGACATACGACATGCCGTTATCCGAGAAAACGGATTCAAAATGATAATCCGAGTCGCTAAGTATCGTTTCGATGCCCGTTTGGTTGTCGTATACCGAGACATAGACGCCGCCCGCTTCGAATTCTTCACCCAAAGCAAAGCTTCTTCTAAGTTCATTAAGAGTTATCTTAACGAGCTTCGCATCGTCCTCAAACGAGTATTCGACGGGCAAGCCCGCGACGTTCGCTCTGATGTAGCCCTCAAAATAAATCTGTTCGAGCGCTCTCATTAGCGCGAAAGCGTTCTTGCCTACAAGTCCTACGGTATTGATGCCGCCGTCACGAATGTATTCGGGCACTCTTATCTCCACGATGTGCCTATTGCCTTCGAACGCGTACGCATTAATCTCGGTCACGCACTCCGGCACAACGTACACACCCGAAACGCCCTGCCCCACCGATAGGTAGGTATGCAACAAGTAATTGTCCGCGCCACCGTATAAGGTATAGTTGTCAAAGCTGTAATAAGGAGTGTTGACAGTCAAATTCGATAGCTTTGCCGCGAGGCTGAACGCACCCGCGCCGATATAGATTACAGAGCGTGGAATTACGATTGTCGTAAGGTTTTTTGCACCGCTGAACGCCCCTCCCGCAATGAATTTTACATCGGAAGGTACAATGTATTTGTTCTGAGGCTTTTGGGCAAGGTATGCCACCAACTTACGGTTAGCCATGTCCTTATTGAAAACAATAGTATTATTTTCAACGACTTCATAATAGGCGTTGTCACGTATTATTACCTCGGTAATGTTGGTAGAGCCTTTTATAAACGCGTCCTCTATGGTTTCAATGTAATACAGTAAAGTAACCGAATTGATTTCGGTGTGATTGCCTAACGCGCCCTCCGCAATACTCTTAACGATACATTTGATAGTCTTGGTTTCGTCAGTTGGGTCGGTTATTCTCACATAAAGAGGTATGACAATGTCATCAGTACCCACCTCTAACGCCGCCGCGCCGGGGGTCGTGTTCATGCCGACGATTGTCGCCGTGCCTATCTCGTTTGCCAAGTCGGTTATCTCATATTCGATAACAAAATCTCTCCAATCCGTCCACGGATTATACTTAGCGATAAGCTCTGCGCCGCCGTACCAATCATCTGATTCGAGCATGTTTTCGGGCATATCTCCCTCAAAATACAACTCAATAAAATAGCGATGAATCGTGCTATATTTTTCATCGTAAGACGTCTTGCTCTTGGGGTCTGTGCCATTGGGACCGTACGCGACGATTTTGCGGTCGCCGAAGAACTCTCTTTGCTCGTCCGTCATGTAGGTTAAGCCGAGGATATCTTCAGTGAACATTCCCTCGTCGGACAACATATCGTCTACCGCACTTTCAAAGTAAATATACTCAAGATTAGGCATATCCGCGAACGCTCTATCGTGGATTGTGAGCAAACTGCTTGGGAGACGGAGTCGTGCCACTCTTGTTCCCTCGAACGCTCTCGCACCGATAAATTTGATATTATTGCTCTCGAAGTTGGCTCCGTTATCCACAATATACAGATAATCATCGTTGCCCGTAGGCACACTTGTATAAAGATAGGTATGAAGCATTGTCTTATCTTTGTTGTATAACGCCTCACTCGTCGATATATAACTCTCGCTTGCCGAAGCGACCTCAATATCCTCAAGCGCGGTACAATAGGAGAACGCGCCCGCTCCGATATTGGTTATCTCTGCGGAGATAATAATCAACTTGACTCTGTCGTTGCCGTTGAATGCCGCTTCCTTTATCTCTTTAATATTCCTTATTATGGCTACGGTATAAGTTGCGTTGCTTTCGTTGACCGTAGTAATCTCAATCGTCGCAGCGCCCGCGGACGAAGGCGGCTCAGGTTCGGGCTCGGGCTCAGGTTCGGGCTCGGGCTCGGGTTCGGGCTCGGGTTCAGATTCGGGTTCGGGTTCGGGGTCTGCGAAGATAATACGGTCAAAGCCCGCCGACGCGATAACGGTATGCACGGACCTTCCGTAAAAAAGTACGCCGCTGATTACCGTATAATCTGCCGAAGCGACCTCGAGCGTAGCAAGATTGTCACAATCCGCGAATGCTCCCACGCCAATATCAGAAATGTTATCAGATATTTTTATCGTCTCAACAACCGCATTGCTCTTGAAAGAGTATTGCTCGAGCTTGACAATCTTTTTGCCGCCGTTATAAATGGGCAAAGCAAGTAATGCAAGCTCGCCGCCCTCATTAGTAAGTCCGACAATAGTGGTGCCGACAGCGTCATAAACGAAATATGCTTTGTGGGTATATTCCTTGATAGTGATGCTTCTGTATTTGTTACACTCCGTTCTAAACGGAGAGTCGAAAGGCATCGACACCGTAAGTCCCGCTATCACATCATCAACCGCGATAAGCGCCGCCATGCCCTTGAATATGCTTGCGCCGCTTCCGTATGAGGTGACGACGGACTCGATATACAAATGTCTCAGATAAAGGCTACTGTTGAATGCGCCCTCTCTTATCTCGCTAACATCGGTCTTTGCTCCGAGTATATACAAATATTGAGGATTGGCGGCGGGATACGCAATAAGGGTATCTTTGCCGTCTATATTATCCCGCATAAGCAGCGCATAAGAGCCGTCGTTATAGAACTTAGCATTCGAGGCATTGACAATTATCTTTTGAAGAGCGGTACAGCCCTCAAACACCTTAAATCCGATATTCTCAACATTCGCTCCGATAGTGATATTAATCAGATTTTTAATACCGTAAAATGCCCCGTCCTTAATACTCACAACCGAATTGGGCACATAATACGCAGTATCGGTGTTGACTGAGATATAGACGATAAGTGAGGTAAGCACTTTTCTTTCGATGCCGGTAACCGGACTGAGTTGGTTCTCGTAGCCAAAAAGTATACCTTCTTTGAACGCGATGCTGCGTTGAATCTCGCCTAAGACGGTAACCGTGCCTTGCTCTATCGAAAGGGTCAGCGCCTCGCTGTCCGTCTCATTATGGTACATTCTCAGTGTATGGGTTCCGTCAGCAAGAGTATCGAGCAGCTTTTTTTCTACTTTCAAGCCGTCTTCCGATATCGAATAAAGAATATTCGCGGTCAATTCGACCCTTGCCGCCGCCGCTAGTTCAAAGCCCGAATGGGCGAGGATTGCGTGTCCCGAGCGGAACAATATCGCCTCGCTCTTGCCTGAGTAATTAATACTCATAGTGTTAGTGTCAACGGTAAAGGTGAACAACAACGCATTAAGGTTATCATAGACCTTTATCCCGTATGCTCCCTTATCAAGGCTATCTAGCGCATCGGACGAGATTACAATACCGTCGATGCCATCGGTAGGGATAATGTCCTCTACTATTCTGAAGTCGAGGTCACCCGTCAACTCTACACGCTTGATGCTCGATGCGGTCGCCTCCGTCCCAATATGCGCATATATATATTCGAAAGTGAAATACGGGTGATTGTCAAGCCGTATCTCGGTGAGGTTACTGCAACCGCTTATTGCGCCCGCGCCTATTTCGGTGACGCTGTTGGGAATGGTAAGACGTATGATTCTACTGTTATTCTCAAAAGCCGTGTCGCCGATAGCGGTAACCGGCTTACCTTCTATGGTCGTCGGGATTACCAAGTCATTAATATTTGTAAGGCTCATGTATTCTTTGACGCCTGTTATTGTAATCTCGTCGTCCAAAATGTCGTATCTTAAGCTTAGCGCAGTAAGCTCTTCGTCCGTAAAGCTCTTGTAATCGACAATCCTGACAAGCTCGTTTATGTTCATCGCTCTGAAATAGTCAAGATAATCGAACAGCTTCGAGGTTTCTCCGTCATAATTAATGTCCGGATTGCGTCTGTCAGACGCGTAATATACTTTGAGGTAGTCCTCCTCAGATATGTCGCCTTCTTCCGTTTCGACCTCGTAATTGGTGAATGCGTCGGCGTACAATAATGTGTCGCCCTTGAAGTATATCTCCCTTAAATGGGTAGATTCAAATGCCATTTCGCCTACCGATACCACCCCGCTTCCAACGACGATGCTTGGCGCTGTGGTACCCGCGAACGCCCGTTCGCCAATCGAGGTGACCGTGTCGGGGATGTTGTATCCCGTTATACCTAAGTAAGCGGTACCCGCGAACGCATTCGCCGCAATCGAGGTAACCTTTTTGCCGGCTATATATTTGGGAATATATATCAGCTTGTATGCGGTAGAAAGCTCGGTTGCCGTTGAATAGTCTATCATTTTTTCGATATCGAAGCCGGTTATTTCTACTTCGTCCGGCTTGCCTGCAAGCTCGGTTACCGCAAAACTTTCAAAAGGTATCGCGCTATAAAACTCCACGCCGTCGTAAAGGCAGATGCGCTCTATTTGATAGCAGTTACCAATGCCGTAGACGATAAGATTCGTCCCTTCGAACGCGCCCTCGCCAAGCGCCGCGTCCCCGCAAAACATTATTTGCTCGAGACTCGCCGCGTTCTCGAACGCGCCGTCGCCGACCTTAACTACCGTTTCCGGTACGTCGAAAGACTTTGCCGTATTGGTATAGAGATAGATAAACAAGATGTCTTTATCCTTATCGTACAACGCGCCGTTCTCAAAACTGAAATAAGCGTTGTGCAACACGTCGGTAATATACTTCAAATTATCCGCGCCCTTGAACGCGCCCGGCTCAATTTCTTGTACCGCCTCATTGAACTTTAGCGTCTCCACTCCGCTCCCGTCGAACGCGCCGCTCTTTATAATTTTAATCGTCTCGGGCAAAGCGTAAGTCTTGTTCGTGGTAAGACATATATACATCACGGACGCAGTATCGTAATCGGTCAACGCACCCTCCGCGAACGCGTAGTATCTGTTCATCGAATCCACGTCTATCTTGTTCAAAGAAGTAGCGCCTTTGAACGCGCCCGAAGCAATACTTCTAACGGTATAGGGAATGGATAGTTCATAAAGAGAACTCGCGTTACCGAATGCCGTTGCGCCGATAGCGATTATAGGCAGCCCCTTATAGTATGCGGGCAGCACGACACTTACATGGTTACCTACGGTCTTAGCCTTCAAGCCGGACACGGTGTATCCCGAGCCGGACGAATTAAGTGTCATTACAAGATAATTAGGGTTGATAGTAGCGTTATATTTTACATACGCGCTATACATTACGCTTGTTGTAAAATAATCCTTTACATTGCCCATTGTCGGGCCATAAACCTTGGTCTCAAGCAGATTTTTGGTAAGTATTCCCTTGCCGATGTCCTCGATGTCGCCCTCAAAATATATCTCGGTAAGCATGGGATTGTCTATAAACGCATATTCGCCGATGAGGTTCACGCTCTTGGGAATAGTAATCGAAATAAGACTCCGCATATGCGCGAACGCATATTTTCGTATCGCAGTAACGCTCTCCGTAAGAACGACTTCTTTAAGAGTCATGTTATTTTGGAACGCGTACGCAGATATCTCCCTCACCGGATAATACGCTACGGCTTCGTTTTCAAAAGAATAAATCACGCTAGGCACAATGAGCTTTTCTGCGGAGCCCGTGTATTTGCTTAGATAATAGTAACGGTTGACATTGTCGAACAGTATCTCGAACCCATCGGATTCAAGCTCTCCGAGTGTGGATTTCCAACTAAAGAATTTGGATATATCATAATTATAGCCGCCTTGAGCGGTGCTTTGCGCAATTTTGCCCAAATATTCGCTGAGATAGCTTACAACCGTGCTACCCGTAGAATTGATTCTTTTCTCGGGTCCGTATATCTCAAGTTTTGGGTTGATAAGGACTCCCGAGATATTCGTGAATGCCTTAACGCTTATCGTAGCCTCAATATCGTCTTTATTAAAATAGTTGAGGTCGCCCATAAAGAACACAGAAGCCAAATTAACGCAGCCTTCAAAAACGCGCGGAGATAGCGTGTGCATTCCAACGGGAAGGGTAATCGAGGTTAAGCGGACACAATTTGCGAACGCGCCCGTATATATCTTGGTGCCGCCCTGCAAGTATACCGAAGTAAGCCTTGAGCAGTTGCGGAACGCATTGACACCAATTTCGGTAACCGAGGAAGGAATCACGATGCTTATAATCTTCGAATTCTCGAACGCGTTGTTGTCAATCTTCACAACGGGCACACCGTCGACCGCGGCGGGAATCACTACCCTTGAGTTGCTCGAGCTCGAGACAAAATTCGCAAGTCCCACGACGGTAAGGGTCGTATCGCCAACGTAAAGTATATTGCTATCGGGATTGGCGACTTTGCAAGTCAAGCCCGAATGCAAAGGGTGGGTTGTAAAATACTCCACGACGTTGGAGTCGAGGTCGTGGACAAAAATAGTCGCCAAAGAGTTGATATTGGTGAATGCGGAAGCGTGTATAAGTATCTCGCCATTGACTTTCCTTATATCGCCACCGAAATAAACATAATTAAGTTTTCTGCAATCATAAAACGCATTCGCTCCGATTACCTCAATCGTATCGGGGATATAGACGCTCAAAAGCCGTCCCATAGACGCGCTTAAGCCCGCCTCGGAGAACGCCGCATCGCCTATCGAGGTCACCTTGTAACCATTAATATAAGAGGGTATCAGCAAGACTATATTGTTGATACCGTATCTGAACAGTTCGTCCTTAGTTCCGATAATTTGGGCGGAGCCGGCGGACACGCTGATATTGAAATGCGTTGCCGATTCGCATATGATAAAGGTCAGCTCGTTTTCCTCGGAGAACAACTCGAGTTGCTCTCCTTTCGGACTGTAAATCACCGCGCTTCCGCTTCCTGCGAATGCGGTTTTGCTAAGATAGGTGATATCGTCCTCTACATATACGGATACAAGGTTGGTACAGCCCGCAAAAGCCTCGTCAAAGATGTTCATAATCGTGTTGTTGAAAGTCACGCTGAAAAGCTGATAACAGCCGTAGAACGCCTTGGAATATATCTCACGGGTCTCGCCGTTAAACACCACGCTTTGCAAATTGCCGTTGCCCGAGAACGCATAACTTTGGATGCTCGTCACACTCGAGGGAACGGTATATCTCGCCGCTTGATTGCTCGGCAGATAGATAATCAGCGAGGTTCTGTCGCCATTGAATATTACTCCGCTTTGGACGCTAAAATTCGTGTTGGAAGTTTCAAAGCTTACATCCGTCAGATTAGTACAGCCTACAAAAAGGTTGGTACCGAGGTTCTCGACGTTGGAAAGCGACAGTTCTTGCAAGTTCTTCGCGCCCTCAAATGCGCCCGACTGCACCTGTTTTACCGTTGCGGGCAAAACAAAACTTGTCGCCGAAGATGTCGGCAGATATGCAATCAGAATGGTTTTGTCCGCGTTATAGAGAGCGCCGCGATAAAGCTCGCCGTCCTTCAATGTGCCCTCAAATGTATAATAAGGACTTGCTGAATCTACGATAATGTTTTCAAGTGAACTGCATCCCGCGAATGCGTTGACGCCGATAGATGCTACCGAGGCAGGAATATACAATGTTTTTATATCGATATTGTTATAAAAAGCACCCCCCGCAATACTTCTGACCGCTTTGCCGTCAATGACCGCGGGTATTACTACATCGGCATGCCCCATAGAGCAGACGTGGTTGCGCAGACCGGTAATTGTGATATTATTACCCGTTGCGTCAACAGTATATACAAAACAAGTCGGCGGAGTATATGTGTTGAAAGCAATCGAGCGCAACAAGGCATATGTCGCTATATTCGTCGCGCTTCCGTCCGCGACCTTTGCGGGGCCGTGTAAGACAAGGGCAGAACTTGTCGATGCAAAGACGTCCTCGCCGATAGTACCGATATCGCCTGCGAAAGCGACGTTGGTAAGCGCTGTACAGCCTTGGAATACGTTATTGCCGACAATCGTTACCGTCTCGGGTATATAAATGGATTGCAACGAGGTACAATTATAAAACGCTCTCGCCCCAATTACCTCTAGTCCCGAGTGCAACACGACTTCATTCAGGTTGACGCATATGCTGAATGCGCTCGGCTGTATCGTCTTGACGGTATCGGGAATGACTATTCTTCTCAGCGTTCCGATTCCGTTGAAAGTGCTGACTGCGGTGACGGGATAATATGCAGAGTCCTCGGCATAGTATACCTTGGACGGTATTACCAGCTCGGTGTAAGAATCGAGAACAGATTGCTCGATGTCCTCTTTGAACCCCATTATTTCGATGCCTCCGCCAATCTTTGCAAAATTAAGGTCGGCAACGCTCGCCCATTCGATAAAGACTATGCCGTTATCCAAACAGAACTCCTCGATATAGCCTCCCGAAGGACCAAACACGGTAATAGTATTGATAATTCCCGTGAATATCTCGCCTAACGAATCGGTTACGAACGCATCGTTCTTGACGTACAGATACTTTAGAAAATCGCTGTTTGCGAACGCGCCCTCTCCGATTTCGGTTACGGTATCCGCAACAACCTCTTGCGTCAAGTTGCTGATATATGCGAACGCGTAATCCCCAATCTTCCATATGTTTTGGGGAATTTTGTAAGATGCCTTGGAGTTGGTCGCAAGGTAAGTGTGCAAAATATAGGGTTGGCTTTCGTAATCGGGCATTGAAAGGTTGGGATTATACTCAAGAATTATTCTATCCGTAGCGTTATAGCTGTATTTCAAGGCCGTGCCGATGCTCAATCCGGTCAAAGAGCCGCAAGCGGCGAACGCGCCCGCCCCGAGCGACGTCAAGGAGCTTGGCAAATTAATCTCTCGTAAAGAAAAACAGTTTTTGAACGCAAAATCCCCTATAAAGTACAGTTGCGAGCTTAATATCTCCACTTCAATAAGCCTCGTACATCCCTCGAACGCGCTTTCGCCTAATTGCTCGAGAGCGGCGGGCAAGGTAATCGCTTCAAGACCGATGCAGTCTGCGAACGCGTACGCTCCTATATATGTAAGAGTGTCGGGCAACTCTAAGGTCAATATGCCTGCATAACCGCGGAAAGCGTTGCTCGCGATTCTTTTGACCGTATAAGAGTGACCGCCTACTTTCAAGGTATCACTTATTATTATATAGTTGAGATTGATTCCTTCGACCGTAGGAACAAGACCTGTAATCTCCACCTCGTCGTCCGAAAGATAATTGAGATGAAAACTGCTTGAATCGGTAACTATTCTCACCCAAATCTTAAAAAGATGCGACTCCACCAAATTCGCATAGTCGCCCGAGGGCTCGAATATCGCGTCATAATATTGTTGTGCGGGAGTAACATAACCCGAATATGCCCAACGGAAAGTACCCGGTATAACTATCGAAACTCCGTCTAAGGTGTAATCGGCGATAAACATGCCGCTGCCCGCCGTCTCGGGAGCAACGGTAATTAGCTCGTTGCCTAATGTCTGTCCCGATTCCACTTCCACGTTGACTCCCGGGAACGTCGATATATTCGCGGTTATTGCCGCTTTGACCACATTAACCGTAACAAAAACCGTTCGCGAAGAGTACGCTTGGTCTTCCGGCACGAACTGCGCTCTGTATTTGGTAGCGCCGTCCGCGACCTTAATATTAAGGTATTCGACTCCCGCTTCAAGAGGCTGTCCCGGATAAATCGAGCCGTCCACCCATACAAGGGTACCGGGAACTTCAACGGTTGAATCCCCCGAAGGCGCGGTTGCGGTATACGAGGGAAGATTGACATCGGATAACCGAGTGCCGAACACAATGCCGCTCAACGCGGCTATACTGCTTTCTTGAATCGTATTAATCAGTAGCTTATTAACGAATATTTCGACAAACCGCACTTCGTCAAGGGCAACCTTGCCGTTAAGCGGGTCCGAATCCGATAGTACATATAGTATCGGACACAAATAAGTATCATTTTCACCCACGACCACCGTATATTCAGTCGGTAAGCCGCCCGGATTCTGCCATACGAAATTGCCATTAAGCTCGATGTAATCCTCTCCGTATTTGTATTTTGCCGAGCCACCCGTCAAGCGGCTCTCGGAAAGATTGATGCCGTAATCTATTGACTCCGAACTCGGCAAATCAAAGTCTACCGTAGCGGGTAGAACCTCAACCGATACGGTAAGCTCAAAGTTCGCAACGAATTCGGGGTCTGCGACCACTTCTCCGGCAACGGTTTTGGTAGCGTTGAAATACACTTTGTAACCAACTGTTCCTATTGAGTCCGCTATCTGATTAGGGTCTTCCCAAGTAAAAATACCTTGTGCCTTTTGGTCATCGGAATACCCCTCGCCAAGAACGCTTTTGGCAAGTTGCTCCCCGTATTGCAACGCGGTAGGCGAAGGAATGTAACCGTTGGTATCGAAAGTGGGCGTAAGCGGTATTACATTGACGGCAACACTGTCTTGAACAGGCTCGATATTCGCTCTGTCGTTGGGCACAAAAACATAAGTATACACGCCGTCGGCAACCTTAACGGTAATCTTTTCGACGTCTTTCCTATAAATAATATCACCGGACGGTGTAAGATAGCCCCAATAACACTTTCCGGTTACCGCGGTGCCGTTGTCGAGCACATACATCGCGTTGCCCAATGCGCTTTGCGTAAGGTCGGTGCCGCTTAAGATACTTGTCGTCGATGGCTTATTGGCGTTCTTTTCCTGTTCGGTAGCGCCCTTCAGTCTAGGAGTCGCCGCCACTATATTTATTTGGAGTTTTTCCCCCTTTGCAACAGACATCTTGACCCTTTCAAAGTTGTTTATATAAGACGTAGGGTCTGAAAGGTCTCCTCCCGGAACAAATTCTATATCGTAAAATTTATTGGCAACGGTAACTTGTTGATTGGCAAACCATACAAAATTACCCGAAATCGGACCGCCGTTGAGTCCCTGCACATAGCTAGAGTTGGCAACGGTAAGGGTTAAGTTCAAGTCGCTCAACTGCTGTCCGTAGCTAAGCGGCGCCTGTCCTTCGGCAACGCCCGGCCATTGCAATACGGTAGGAGTAGCCTTATTGATGACAAGCGTACCCGTTCCAATCGCTTCTTTATAGCCTTTTTTCTTGATTGTCGCGGTAACCTCATATATGCCCGCATATTTCGGCGAGTCCACTATCTCGTTGGTCCCTTGCTTTGTATAGATGATAATCCAGCCGTCGGTGTCGCCTAAAGATGTGCTGATATTGGCAGTCTTAGGGGTATCGTCGTATGTATAAAGACTCTCAAGGACAGAAATGGTCATATCCTTTTCCTGCAAGCAAGCCGATAAACCTCCGACTAACGCTATCAACGCTATTAGCAACACAAAAATTGTAATTGTTCTTTTCATCATACTCGCCTCCCGGTAAGCAAGGGGTGTACCCCACAAGTAATATATTAAAAGCTATATAAATAGTAACATAATATGCGATGTTAGTCAATAAACATATTAGAATTTTAATAAAACAATGTGTGAAATTAAATTCAAAATACAGTTGAATTA
>CAYOYS010000002.1:0-3927 GCA_964408255.1 uncultured Christensenellaceae bacterium
GCAAAGAGGAACGGGCAAAAAAATTGATAAAATATTTTGAATGAATTTTTGAGATTAAATTCACCAAAATATTGACAACTCGAAATTGCCGCTCCGCAATCAAAGGAGGGAGCATGCTGATTACGGCACACGGCGGCGCGATGAAAACACACCGCAACAGCAAGTTGTTTTTCGATACGATTGTATCGTATGCAATCGACGTTATCGAGGTGGATATATGGAGATTCAAAGGACTGCTCTATCTTTCGCATCTACCCTCGGTATTCCCAAGGCGATGTATACCCTTGTCGTATGCGTTCGATATTGTTAAGCGGTACGGTTACAAAATCAACTGCGACGTAAAGCAAAGGCATTTGGTAAAAGATGTGCTTGCTCTTGCTCGCGAAAAAGATGTGCTAAACCACATAATTTTTACGGGCAGCGTGTGCGCAAAAGACATACAACATCTTGACGAAGGCGAAGTGTACCTTAACAAGTCCTTTTTTGGAATCCGCCGTCCCGTACCCTTTGATGTTAAGACGATGAAGACTTACATCGATAGTTTTGACAATCCGCGTATTAAGGGCATTAATCTCAAGTATACTTTTTGCACTGAAGAGTTTCTTGCAGAATGTGCAAGACATTCGCTTGCCGTCTCAGTATTCGTAGTCGATAATATTAACGAGATGCAAAGGCTAGTAAGGCACAGTGAGCTTGCCAATATTACAACCAATTATCCCGATATTTTAATGAGATTGTTGAATAAAGAGGCAAAAAAGAAATAAAATTAACATAACAAAAAAATATGAAAAAAGAATAAAACATTGAGTATGAAAAAGCAATGCGATACATTGGGAATGAAAAAGCAATACGATACATTAGTTATAGGACATATCTCGCTCGATTATAATATCGATTATCTCGATAACCAAATAATCGAAATCGGCGGCGCGGTTATATACTCGAGTGCCTCGGCGTTCGCCGGTGGTTATCGCGTGGGCGCGGTCACCAAACTTGCCGAAAAAGATTGCGATAGGCTCAGCGAGCTTGTTATTGCCAAGGACGACATATACTGTGTGCCGTCGGCGCAGTCAACCTCAATCCGCAACAAATATTTTACCGCGGACAAAGAAAAACGCTTGTGCACTTGCATTGCGCAGGGCGACCCTTTCCGTATCGAGGATATTCCCGATGTGGACTGCCGAATCTATCATCTCGCGGGGCTAATATACGGCGACTTTGACAGCGATTTGATACGAGGGCTTTCAAGTCGAGGCGCGGTCGCTTTGGACGTACAAGCGATGCTTCGCCATGCAAGCGGAAAAAATTCCGAGATGTATTTTGAGGATTGGGCGGAAAAAAAGGCGCTTTTGCCATATATCACGTACCTCAAAACAGACGCCGCCGAAGCAGAAATACTTACGGGCTTGAAAGACCGCGCGGAAGCGGCAAAGCTGCTCTATAATATGGGCGCGAAAGAAATCCTTATTACCCACAATACCGAAGTGTTGGCATACGACGGTAAGACGTTATCAACTTGCCCGATAAAAGCGCGCAATCTCTCGGGCAGGAGCGGTCGCGGCGATACGGCATTCGCAAGTTACATTACAGAACGGCTCGACAAGCCGCTCCAAGATGCGCTGCTTTGGGCGACTGCTACCGTCAGCAACAAAATGGAGCGCCCCGGTCCATACCGTGGTACTCGCACCGATATTCAAGCTTATATCGACGAGTTTTATTGATTTGTAACTTTTGTAAGTATAGACTTTAGACGGAGATACTCTGTTTCTCAGTCCTATTTTGATGGCGTTGCCTTAGATTTATTCTCGACAGTCTTGCTTTAGATTTATTGATAAAGTCTTTTTTTATTGACAAATATGTTACCAATACGCTATTATATACTTACCTTGGGGATATAGCTCAGTTGGCAGAGCGCTTGAATGGCATTCAAGAGGTCATCGGTTCGAACCCGACTATCTCCACCAAAAAGGCTTAGGCGCACCCGGATTCGGGCTACGCTCGTTTGCATGACTCGGTCACGCACATTAAGTGCGCTCGGTCGCCATGCTTCACGACTGTTGCCCGACTGCAGATGCGCCTAAGCCTTTTTTTATTAATGAAGCAAAAGACGTGTGTCTGAACTATTCTTTGTAGAGCAAATTGTCTTTATTATACCTTATTGCTACGCTCGTTTGCATGATTCAATCACGCACATTAAATACGCTCGGTCGCAATTTGGACTTAAATATGTCAATCCTTAAAAAGCTCGGTGTCTTCTGTATCTTGGTTCTCGTCATTTTGCTCAGTGATAAGCCAATAGCCCGCTTCTTTCTTTTTCAAAGATATGCGGAGCGCGAGCACAATCGGCGGCGCAACTGCCGCACATATACCGAGTTCTATGAGAAAATTTACTCCTAGTAGTGACAAAATAAAAGCTTTGCCGATAGTTAAATCGCCAAAAGTTTTGCCGAAATTAAACGCGGCTATCATGGATACAACGAGCGCCGTGTTGGTAATAACTGCGACAATCGCGCTGACAACGCTTGAGGCATAAAGCGCGGTTTTATCCTTAACTTCACGAATATTATCACTATCTTCCCTATGCCTTGAACGGTATTTGAGAAATTTATTGAGGAACTTGCGCATTCCAATATAGCTGTAATAACAGGTAAAGCCTATCGCGATACGCGGAATTATCGAGACAAGCGGATTAAAAAATATCGGCGAAAATATTGTAGGGCGCACAAACGCCGCGACAAGGCTTGCTACGCCGAATGCCGTCGCCGTGAATACCCCTATCTTCCCCCCCTCGACCTGACACGCGATAATAACCGCCATTAACGGAATGAATGCCAAATCAATAGGAATAAAGTTGATTGGGACAAGAACAAAAAATAAAATCATCGCAAGCAATATCCCCGAAACGGCGATATCGTGCGTGTTAAATTTGAGTCTGCTCATTGCTGTAAGCCTCCGATTAAAAGAAGCGCCTCCTCGTATGAATTGATGTCACAGTCCTCCTCGCGGTAAGAAAAAGTAGTTCTATAGGGTAGTACCGCCGAAAGACTGCCGCTTGTCCACTTGTCGGTACTCAAAAAGTCCTTAAAATAGCCGTTATCCCATATCTCTATTTCCTCGACAATCGAGGTATAGACCGCCTCGTCTCCTGCTTGCGCGCGAAGTGTAACTAGAGTTTTGCTTGTCGTAAGTGCGTTATCGACGTCGAGCACCATTGATATCGAATAATAGCCCTCGTCGGCATTATGACTTACGGTTGCCGAGAGAATCGTCTCGGGTCTTATCACTACATCGGTCTTTTCTTTCAACAACTCTTGCGAGGCGTGAAAGTAAGGAATCGGCGCCGTTCTTATCTCGGGGCTGCTCCAATCGGAGACGGGTCTTCCGTCGGCAATAGTCGCGTTGTACACTTTATGGATTATCATTTCTTCCATATCGAGCGTACAATAGCTTATCTCACCGTACACCATATCTTTCTTAAAGTAAGATGCAAGCGCGCCTAAACCTTGCATTGCCACTTGATATTCCGCCTTAAAGTATTCCGTGCCGAGCTTGATGTCGTACACATATGCATCTATCTGAACATCGATAGGAACGCCAAGTAGTTTCATAGTAGTTTTAACGGGGCAATGGCTTGTCGCAATACGCGTATCGCACTGTTGGTCAAGCTTGTTCGCATTATCGTATAGCCAATATGCAAGCGCGATGTGTCCCTCAAGGTCGGACGCATCGGGTATAACTATCTCCAAGAGCGTCTCCCCCGTAGGACTCTCGCTTGATACCAATATGTTGGTATCATTTTTGCGTTTGCAACCCAAAAACATACCGCATAATAGCAGAATAACCAAAGTTATGGCAATAAGTTTTTTCATATTATTTCTTCTTTTTCTTTATTCGTGCTTTTTTCTTGTTTTTGGGCTCGACGTCTTC
>CAYOYS010000002.1:4027-7515 GCA_964408255.1 uncultured Christensenellaceae bacterium
TGCAACTCTTTCCGCCGCGTCCTTGCTAATCAGTTCACGCGTTGCCGCGGCAAGCAATCTCTTCTTGCGTATCGCCCCTGCCGCTAACAGCAACAATACTATAATCATAGCGACAAGACCCGCGCCGACTGCGGATACCAATATCATATTCTCTTTGATGAATTTTGTAACCCTCGCGTAGATATCGTTCTCCTCGGTAATAGTAAAGGATGCTTGAGGCGACATTGAATCTCCCTCGGGGCTGTATGCGCCCGAATCGGACAAGGGAACCCATTCGCCGTTTTCATTAATAGATATATCAAGTTTGTATTCGTCGACGTTATCTCCTATAACCTTTCTGATTTGGGTCTTTAACACGTCTTCGGTATACAGGAAATAATTGTAATTCATTCCTTCAATCTGATTGATAGTTGCCGTGTTCCCGTCAACGCTTATGCTGCCGATTACAGTATCGTATTCGTTCTTGGCAAGCAGCGTATATCTCAGCGTGGGTTTCAGCTCGCCGAGCTTGATTATGCCCGTAGCATCCACTATCGACAGCGTTACCGGCAAGACATAGAAGCCCGAGGCGCTATCGGTAAAGTTTACACTAACGTTAGTGTTCATCGAAGCGGCACTAGCATAGGTCTTGTCGCCCGAAACGGGTAATAGCCATGGATTGGTGTATTGCAGACGCAAAATCTCAATAATTATCGCTTGCTTTTCAAGCTCTGTCGCTCCCTCTGGGAAAGCATCTCTTAAGAACTTTAAGTTGGCATGGTTGATGTTACCTATTTCGAAATAAGCCTGTGCCCTCTTGTCGGCGAAGAACATCGAGTTCTCATCCATGAACTGCTTGCTATCCACATCGTAGTATCCCGCCTTCATCGGAACGAAACCGCCATCGTCGTTAAAAGAACCAATCTTGACATTGATAGTAACATTAATCGGGTTAATGGTAATAACGCCGTTGACGACTTTGAGAGTATAGTTGTCGAGCAGATAAGCGTATGCCGAACTGTTCGCCTTTAGCGTAACGGCGGCAGAGTAGTTGTAAGTGCCCGCATTCGCGCTGTTGCTCAAGGTACCCAACCTGTAAAAGCCTGCGTTCTCCACGGTAATCTTGCTCTTATCCGCATTGATAATACCGGTAGTGCTTGCAATCCTTGCGGTTGAAGATATATCCGAGCTCGTATTATAGTTTCTGCTAACGTTCGCCATAGTGACGATGACTTGTTGCTTGATGACCTCGTAAGTGCAGTTCTTGGCATCGGACACGAATTCGATGCAATCGGCAAGGTATTCCTTACCGCTAGCGTAGCTTACGCTGATTGACGCGGTATAAGTGCCTACATTAGGAATCTCGCTGCCAAAATAACCGAGTCGCAAGTTAATGCCCATATCGGCAAAGCTATAATTGGTACCCGATGCGCCGCTTGCTGCGAACATACTTTCCATTGTCACATTGCGGTTGAATACAGGCGAATATGCCATGTTGCTCATAGCAGACGTATCGCCGTAAATATAGGTAGAGCTGCCCCAAGACCTAAGCGCGAGCTTGACCTTGGTCTTGGTGATTGTGTAATAATATCCCGTATCCTCATCGATGTCATAATACTCTGTGACGTCGACACCGTCTTGGTATACGGCAAAACTAAGTCTATAACCGTCAAGCTTATAGTCCGCGCTGTTCACTCGCTCTCCCGCTTCGCGTGTAATAACAAGTTTGTGAGAAGAATACGCAAGCGTTCCGCCGCTCAACCTACCGGAATATGTCTCAGCGACCATTCCGAATTCCTTGGTATTTAACGAACTGTCCGCGGTAACCGCAATCCTTCGCGGTGTCACTTGCAAGATGTTTTCGGTGGTCAAGAGATAGACCCGACGGTTGTTGCTATCAAATTCAAAGCTAGACGAATCAAGGTCAAGCTGTGCTTTATTGTGTAGCACAAAGTTGATATTGGTCGCGAGATACTTGACCATAACAGAATATGCGTACGCGTATTCATCCTCTTCATATTCAGGGATTAGCTCGTTTCCGCAGCCAAGATTATAACTTAGGTTCAAACGGAATTCGGACAAATCCAAATGCTCATAGCCTTCCGCTGTAATATAATATTTTAGTGTAGTATCGATATCGCCGTATTGAATACTCATCGACTCAAGCACTACCGCTATCGGGCTCGGCTCGATTATATACTTTGCGTCCGAGTTGTAGAGCGTAATGATATAGTTAGGCTCGTTAAGGCTATTGATGATGCCTATTGCATATTCGCCCGCGTTCCGTATCTCGCTGAGCTCGTTGTTGTCGACTATCTTGAACACGTTTTCCCAATCTATCGTATCGCCGTCACAAATATAGTTAATGTTATTCGCTCCAACAAATTTCTCCGGAATTTCCGGCTCGAAGATAGGACGATACCCCTCCTCGTATTGGTCGAGATACTTGATAATCTGTGTGCTGACCGACACTTCTAACGGTCTTCTGTCGATTTGTGCAGTGACCGTTTTGATTGGTGCGCCTGTTAGGGCATTGACAATGCTCAGTCTGTCCGAATCGTCCAATCTGTAATTCAAATAAGTAAACGAATCGGAAGCGGGGTTGAGCTTGGAATCGCTAGTTATCTTAACATAGCGCAATCCCGCGTTCTTTGCGTCGTATTCGAATTTTACATCTCTTAAGTCGAGGTCTGATACCTTGTCATCGGCAACAAAGCCCGTCAACTCATAATATGGATTGACAAGAACTGCACTGTTGCCGTCATAAGTCTTTCTCGGAACGATAAGTTGCACGAAGCTAAGAGTTTTGGGAGTTATCTCGAGTCCGGAAACTCCATAACCGATATCAAGACCGTCTTTGGATATTCTGTATTCTACGGTATACGAACCTACATGGTATGGCGCTCCGCCGACCAACGGCGGAGTGTTCGCGCCGTATTTATATGTCGTATTGATTTCGCAACCGTAATCGATAAGGGTAGCTTCCTGAGCTAGTGTTATAGTGATATTGGCGCCTGTATACTCCGCTATCTCCCATTTTGTCGCGAACGGCTCAAAGGATGCGCGTATGGTAATATGATTGCTTAAAGCGCCGACATCAACGGTAAGCGTGGTTGTCTTAATTTCGGGTGTGCCCTCGTAATAGAAGCCCCAAAGGATATAGCCGTTGCCCGGATTGGTGCATTTTATCAATACGGGCTCGGTATAGTTCTGCCAATACTCCGCCGACGGTGTTATCACAGGCTTAAATGCGGCATCTTCGTTGACTCCCTCCATTATTACCTCAATTCTGTACTTCTTATCGAACCATACCTTGAGGTTAAAGGAATCCTCAACATCGGGGGAATAGAAAGCAATCGCATTGCCGTCGCTCTCGTTGAACACAGCATATTCCGCCCCGTCACGATAGCTCCATTGCCTCAATGCGTAACAATTATCTGCATCCGATTGCGGGGTAAATAGGAACGCGCCTTCGGTGTGAGCGATATCGATGCGTCCGCCCTCGGATA
>CAYOYS010000002.1:7615-52067 GCA_964408255.1 uncultured Christensenellaceae bacterium
GTAAATAGGAACGCGCCTTCGGTGTGAGCGATATCGATGCGTCCGCCCTCGGATATCTGAATTAACCGCGCGCCGCCCGTATACAGGACATGCTCCGCCGGGTCGAGTCCCGCATCTTCTTCCTCAGTTATCGTAACGCCCGCCTCGTCTTGGTAATAGACAACCCAACAGTTCGCTACACCCGTGTCGGGGAGCAACTTGAGTTCGGTATAGATGTTAAGAATCAACGCGAGGTTGCGGATTGCGCCGTCCGCCGCAAGCGAAATGATTGCGGTCGTCCCGCCGTAGCTTTCATCAGCGAACACTATTGAGTTGAACGCGCCGTCGAATACTCCCTCGAATGAGGTTATTGCATTCAATGTGCCGTCTACAATAATCGAAGTTCCGAGCATAAAGGTCTTGCCCTCGCTCTTGTTCTCTATCTCGTTAACGGCATAAGCCAAAACGTTCCACTCCGAGACATTATCAATCACTTTGGGTGCGTAGTACGATATAACGGAAAGTCCCGCCGTATCGCCATGATAGCCCGCGTCGTAGCTGTGCGTGACTGTCAAATCATCGTGAATCTCGTAACCCATGAAGTAATAATCGTCGTTGTCCGAAGAAAGGAAGTCTATTTTGTTATTCAAAAGGTCAATCGACACCTCGATTGTGCCGTTGCTATGGTACATGTAACTTGTGAAGCCCGAATCGATAGTTAAATTATCCGTTAGCAGCCAAACGTTGATTGCGTTAAGGATTGCTTGCGCATTGGCGCTACCTTTGACTATCACTGCGGAGTTCTCAACCGAGCCCGTGCCGGAAGCTACGGTAAGCGTCACATTTTCTTCCGTGTCGATTATAAATATCGTATTGCAGACTGTCGAAGCTAAGCTTGCAAATATCGTCTTGGATGTAGCAATCGCGCTCAAATCAAGCGAATGACCTCTACCGTCGAACGTCCCCGTGTAGTTTGTAACGGGGATAAAGTCGGCGGGAAGAACTATATCTGTGCCGAGCGTAACATCACCCGCGAAGCCGTGGGCAATGGCTGTGCTAAGGTATGAGAACTCCTCGGGAGCGTTAATCTCGTTGATTGAGGTAACGAACATATAAACATTTGAGTCGTTCGAAGATACATACTTATCATAACCTTCAATGTTCAGCGCTTCGCCGACTTCGTTGTACCACACAAGGAACTTGCTTGCATCAGGCGCTTCAATCGTCAGTTCGACGTCTTCACCCTCAAGTGTAACCGCTGTGTCCGCATCTATTGCGACAAGGGTGTTCATTCCCGCAATCTCATAAGTGACCTCGGGCGCTTCTTTGGCAATAAGCCAACAATTAGTCAAGACACCCTCGAACGAATTAGCGAATCCCGCTCTGCCGTCGCTTACTCCTACGACTCTAATAATGGATGCCGTCGGAGCAATTGCCTCCGCAATGACCGTCTCGGCAAGGCAACTTGCATCATAAGCAATAATAATGTTGCTCAAAGCGCCGGCAAAAGTCTTAAACAGCGAGTGTTGCGCCCCGCTTACCGTCACCGAATAGCCTGCGCCGTCAAGACTTCCTGCAAAGGAAGTCGCCGCAGTACCTATCTGTACAAAGCCTTCGTCAATCACGATATCTGCGCCAAGCTCGAAGGAGTATTCCGCAAGCGTAAAGCTGTTGGCAACGGCGGCGGCAAGCGCTAATAATTCGGCTTTTGACTCGATAATGTTCTTAATGAACACTATCTCATAGTCCTTGTCATTGACAAGGCTTATCGTAAAGTCGTTGCTCAAAAGCGCTCCCGAACTGAACCAGCCCGCGAACACCTGCCCCGAACCCTCGACGGCGGTCGCATCAATTCCAGATGCGCCGAACGCGTAGCTCATAGCCGCCGTTGCGTTAGTGAGGATTATTCCGACGCCCGAAGATGTAACGCTCAAAGGATTATTCGTGACAACGAATACCTTTTGCGCTGTGAATGACGGCGATGCTCCGCTTGCAATAATCGCCGAAGCGTTATTATTAAGCACGATAACATTAGTTAAGGTTACCGTAGCCGAAGCAGTGAATAGGGGAATCGACACCGCGTTATGGTCGAAGATAATGTTCTTAAACGTGCCTTGTGACGCGCCGAATATGCTCGTTGCGCCCTCTGAAATTGTCAAAGTATGCCCCTTGCCGTCAATTGCGCCCATAAACGGAGTTGCGCTCTTGAAGCCGTTGAGCGCGATATCAATCTCGAAGTCCGCGGTGATATTGAAGCTTTCGCCGTAGCTGTCGTACCGCATCATCAGCAAGTCGTTGAGTACAAGTAACTTATCCAATGTGTCGATATTGGTGGACAAAAATTCCGCCGAATACTTGTTGAGGTTAGCTTGCTCAGCGAAGAAATCGTCGTATTGTGAGATAATTATATCTCCATTGCCCCAGCCTGCGAACCTGACATCTTCCTTTTCCTCTGCCTTAAATACGATAGAGGATTGCAAGGAATCATAATTGAAGGTAAGACTTCCGTCTCCGTTGACAACGATAACCTTATAAGTGTTGTTGCCTGTGGTAACCGCTTCCATATTGTTGCCGCTAATTACCCATGCATCGATGTTGGCGGTCTCGGTACTATACAAAATCGGGTTGGATACCGTTATGCCCTTTGTTATATAAACGGCGACCCGCTCTATCTTGCCCAAAACTGTGCTGTTATATACCGTGATGCCGCCCGACTTGTTGCCCGTAATCGTCCTGTCATACTGTACCGCAAGATTGATAATCGCTCCTCTATTGTACGCGAATATCGAACTGTACTCTCCGAATGTAACATCGGCGCCTACCGTTATCTTATGGTACTTACCGTCAAAGGTAAGCGATGGGTCAAAGGGTCGCGCTTCGGTGCCTATCGGAATATATTCTCCTTGCGGCAAAGTAATATCGCTGCCAAGCGAATATTCGCCGCTAAATACTTGAACTCCGATATTGTACGCGTACGAGAATGCCTTGAGCTCGCTACCCGAATTGAAAGTGCGTCTTGTCACCGCGTTGGCGCTTATGCTTGTCAACCCTGCATTAGAGGTATATACGAGTTTGCTAGGGCTCTCTTGATAGCTAATATTCTCAAGCAAAACTTCCGAGGGACAGTTCATGTTTTGGAACATAGTAATCTTGCCGTCCTCATAAAGGCTCGCATAGAATATGATATTGCCCGCTCCAATTATCTCGGTAATCTTTGCGCTGTGGCTTACCGCGACAGTTGCGGAGTATGTCATATTATTTATTACCGCAATCTTAGAATTGAGCGCGGTATTGTTGTTGTATACCCAAACATTGCTTATGTTGTTCTTATTCGGACTGTTGTCCTTATGTATGGAGATTGCCGAATCCGCAACCACTGCCGCCTTAATGTTGACTAGCACATCCGACACCTTGTTGACGTTGATACCAACTATTCCGCCCGCGCTAATCGTCGTTGCACTCAAGTCGGGGTGACCTATATTCGCGGTCGATTCAAGGGTGATATACAGCCTAGAAATAGTGCCTGTATTGCTACCCGCTACGCCACCCGCGTAACAACTGACCGTACTCTCGGATAGAATCTTTCTTGATACTAACAAATCAGTCGTGTGGATTTTGTTGGTGTTACTGCCGGCAATGCCGCCCGCATAAGCGGAGCCGCTCCCTTTTGCCTTAGCGTAGACCGCCGCTTCCGTCGTAGAACCCGAATGGCTAATAACGCAGCTTACCGCACCGTCCGTGACAGTACCGCCGACTTCGCCCGAGTTGGTGCCGGCAACACCGCCCGCATAGGCATTATATGCGTCATAAGATTCACTGCGGATTGTGCCGTTGTTGGTAAGCTTGGTATCGAGTATTCGTCCTCCCGCGGCATTAATGCCCGCTACGCCGCCCACGTTTACACCGTTAAGACGGCAGTTAGTGCCGATTGTAACGGTGCAGTTCTCGATAGTGCCGCCGTTTTCGCCGGCGATTCCGCCGAAGAACCTCGAAACCGTAAGCTCGGCGCCCGATTCGCTATGCGGCGTGCTGTTGCCGAAATTGGCAAGACCGGCGTTGCTTTTGTAAACCACGTTGAGATTCCTAATCTTTGCGCCGTTCGCAACGTACCCGAACAAACCCAAATAATTGGATGTAATCAGCGAATCGTTGGTAAAGGTAATAGTCTTGCCTTGACCGTCAAATGTGTGCTTAAAGCCGTAGTCGCCCGTTGCCGTCTTTGTGCCGATAGACACGGTCAAAGGCTCCATGTTTGTGAACTCAATATCGTTCTGCAGCGTGAACAGTATATTGTCATTATACAGACCGTTGTTGACGGTCTTAGCCATCGTAATAATATCTTGCACCGTCCTTAGCTGCGTATTGATATAAACGACGCTGACAACCCTACCCATTATGTCCGAATTGGGCTTGAATGTGCCCTCTTCTTTGTTGCTGTTACCTATTTTGTCGGTAATCGGAGCATCGTTGTTGAGATACCAGCCGTCGATAATCGCGCCGCCGTACTCGGTTATGTCAAAGAACAGTATCGAATTGGCGCTGTCGATAGAAACGTCGAGTTTGCCGTCGCCGTTAATCTGAAGCACGTTGACAGAGACATAGCCATTGCCTACTGCGGTGATTGCGGGAGGTACGGGCGAGATGAGCCAAGAGTTAATCGCGCTACCGCTTATATCACCTACAAAATCTCCGCGGTACAGCAGTCTAATTGCGCCTTTGCCGTTGTCTACTGCGCTTATTGTACCCTCGTTGTACACTACGCTATTCCTTAAGGACGCGCGCGAACGACCCACCAAACCGCCGACGGCAACGCTAGAGCCGCAAGCGACAATAGACGCGCTTGACGCGATTCGAACTATTACTCTGTTGATAATTGCGTACCCGTCGGACAAGCCGGCTATGCCGCCCGCAAAAGTGTCCGCTTCTTCATCGGTGTCCGCTTCTATTGAGCCTAGCACAAGAACGGTCGAGGCGATAATATAATCCTCGTAGCTGTCTTCGCCTGTTTTTCTCACAAGTTTTTCGAGATAATCGCTCCGAGCCTGCTTCCAATACACTTCTTCGCTCTGCGAGCTTCCTATAATGTTGCCGGTGTTTCGACCTACCAAGCCGCCTGCGTATGTACTTGCGGCAAGCAACGCGCCCTCTTTAATTATAACAGCTGAGTTGGTTATATTCCCCGAATTATAGCCCGCGAGTCCGCCGACCGTGGCGCCCTTAATCTCTGCATTCGAATCGATAACCACAAGGGTATTCTCTATTGTGCCGCCATTATATGCGGCAATGGTGCCGACAGTACCGCCGAATTCGTATATCTTGCTGTTGAGAATAACCGTCATATTGCGTATTACGCCCGAACTGTAACCGAACAACGGAGTGCCGTTAAGCAATGTGATAGTATAATAAACTCCGTTATGAGAGCCTGTAAAGGTTCCCTTGAATTGCGTTGTTGCAGTGCCTATTTTGACCGGTTGTAGTATTTCGATGTCCGCGGCTAACGAGAATTCTAGATTCTCAAAGCTATAACCGCCGATATTGACATCTGCCTCGATAGATTCAAGCTGACTTACCGTAGTGATAACGGTAGACATAATCAAAACTTCAAAGCGGGAGTTGATTATACCCGGATTCGCCTTGTAGCTTCCGTCCGCTCCCGTAGTCAATGGCTCGTATCTGCCCAACTCGCTATTATAATGCGAAATGCCGAGCGTAGACGAAAGCTGATTATCCTTAGAATAATTACCGTACCAGCCAAGAACGCTGAATCTGCCTTCGCCGATAGAGGTGTTGTTTTCCATAACAACAATATATTCATCCGAATCGGCATCATACTCGAAACATAACGCAAGCGCGCCCATTCCTATGACTTTCATCACGTTAATGCTCGAATCGCCGATAGCCTCATTGACCCTTCCGTATGCAGGAATGTTGTTGGACGCTTTGGTAATAGCCCACGAGTTATATACAAGGTTGGTATCATCGTAGCCGATACCGATACCACCCGCGCCCGATATACCCGAGTCGTCTTGAAGCACATAGCTGATTGCCGCGTTATACCCTATAACTATCACATTGCGCGTTTCGCCTTTCGTATAGGCAATCGCGCCCGCGTAAACTGTCTTTACCTTTCCGCTCAAAAGCTGTGATTCAGAATAGTTAATCCTGCCTAAAGTGCCGTTAATCTCAACGATTAGGTTCATAACCTTGCCGTCCTCGCCGACATTGCCGAAGATACCTGCATATTTGCCTTCGATAAGCACACCGTTGGCGACGGTTATGCGGTTACCTTTACCGTCAAAAGTAGCGTTGAAGCCGCCGTTATCATTGCCTATCGCCGCGTATGTGTTGACATCGATTACAATATCGGCAATGAGATTGAAAGTAAGCCCATATAGGTCGTAGCCCGCATTGGTATCCTTCGCGAGTGCCGTCAACTTCTCAAGGGAATCGATATCAGAATCAAGGAAAGACGCGTAATATATCTTATTTTGAAGCGTCTTATCCGCGTTGTACATATCAAAATTAGCAAGCGCAAGCGTTTGCTTATCGCCCAATTCATCGTAATAATACCACTCCTTAGCCGAGTTATCGGTATCGTAATTCGTGAATTGAATGATATTTTCACCGCCGAATGAGCATTCGAACTGACCCGCCACGACGACAGTAAGCACGTTGATTCCACCGTTGTATCTGCCTTGAACAGTCAATTTGGACGCGCCCGACGACAACGCATCCGCAATCGCTATGTCTATTGTGTTATTGAACTGCTGTTCCGAGGCGTTAAGAAGAGCGTTGAAGCGGCTATTATAGTTGAGTACCCAACAATTTTCCGCAATATTCAGTCCTTCCCAGCCGACTATTGTATCGTCTTCATATATAGCATTGAAAGTAACGCTTGTTACACCCGCGAATCGTCCTGACTCGATTGTCGCGAGCACTTGTGCGTTCTTATCCATTTCGACAATAACATTTTTGAAGCTTGCGCCATAATTGACACCTGTCAAAAAGCCCGCATAACGCGTATAATCGCTGTTATTCGGATTGGTGTTGCCCACCTTGCCCATAGCAACAAGCTTAAGGTTGCTTATTCTTGCGTATTTACCGGTAATGCCGAATATCCCCGCATATCTTGCGGATATGGTAACCGTTGACGGAATAATTATCGAACATCCGTTGCCGTTGTAGCCGCCCAAAAACTCAACAATCTTATATTCTGAGCCCACGCTGCCGCTTGAAATCTTAATCTGACCGCCAATAGGGACATAATCCGAGCCTATTACAATATCCTGCGTCTGCTGATACACGACTCCCTTATAATTCCTGCCCGAGTTGACCATAGCGGCAAGGTTTTGGAGGTCGGCATAAGTCGCAATAGACTTATTGAGGAATAGCACGAGTATCTCGCGGTCGTTCCAATTCTGCTCGCCCGATTTTGCGGTTAATTCTCCCTCGGGTTCGGTCTCGTCATCTATTACCTTATTATCTACAAACCCATAAATATTTGGACCGTCATCGTACTTGATAGCGTCGAAAAACACCTGTTTATAGTAAACGCCGTTACTTACATAATCCTCGATACGGATTTGCAATCCACCTACTCCGCACTGATATAGCACGTTGGGCATTGCGGGACTCTCCTCCCCGTTCAAAACGCCGCCGACTGCCGAAATAGTGTAGAATTCGGGCAAGACAACCCATGAATTGCTCATAACGGCGTCCTTATCAACCATACCCACGATACCGCCGCGCGAATCCGCGTTGACATTATAGATAACGGTATCCGTCTGCAATACCACTACTACCTGCTCTAGCTTTCCTTTGAGAAGGGATACTGCAAAACCGGAATAAATGCTCTTGAAATCGCCTATTGTCTGTCCATTGTATTCGGAAGAATCCTCATATCTCGAGGCGTAATCCGCTCGAATAATGAGGTTGGATATTACCGCGGTACGCTCGACATACCCGAACAGACCGCTATACACGTTCTCCTTGTCGACCAAATCCCCTATGACCGTAATGGCATTGCCTTGACCGTCAAAGCTTCCGGTGAACGGATGCTCAAGCGTCCCGACCGGCTCAAAATAGGCAAAGTCCAAAACGATATGCGCGTTGAGTACAAAGGATGCGCCTTGGTCGGAATAGGTATTGATATTGCTTGCAAAATTATAGAATTCAGCGGCATTATTGATATCAAGACTGATAAAAGATGCAGTAACGTTCAAATTGGTCGCTACGGATATCGGCATAAAGCTGACGACGCTTCCCGCAATGTTCTTGGTTACCGCGCCGTAGACGGCGGCGTAATTCGGGACGGCGGTGACAAGCTGCCTTGTAGAGATATCGGCATACCAATTATCGAATAATCCGAAGTAACTCGCGGCGTTTTGTCCCTCCGCGTCTATTTCGACGAAAAATCTTGTGCCGCTGAAAGTCATTCTCAATACGCCTGAGCCGAGAACACCGATGCTGTTGACTCCACGATTGCCGCCTTCCTTGACCGTAGGTACGGATTGGTTGTAGATTATCGCCCAGCAGTTGACAATCACAGAGGACGCGGTAAGCTCTCCCGCAAAGCCGCCCATCGTTATCCCTCCGGTAACGTATGGCGTCGCTTCTAGGTTGAGCCCTACATTCTCGATTCTGCCCTCGCTCTTGCCCGCAACAACTCCTGCATCAGTGCTTGTGCCCGCGCCAAGTATAACCTCTTTGTTGACTTGCACTATAAAGTTGCGTATTACGCTGTCCTTGGACGCATAGCCGAACAAGCCGCTATATGCTGTGCCCGCTATGCCGCCGCCCGCGGCAAAGGTAATTGTATGGTAATTGCCCTCAAAAATGCCCGTGAATTTATTCTCTTCCGTGCCTATCGGCTGTAGTGTCGTAGTGATTGAGATGTCATTCATAAGCCGGAACATAACTCCGTTGAATAAATCATCCGAGTTAATATAACGATACATCGCGACTAGGTCGGCGGTATTGTTGATTTTGAGGTCGTAATAGCTTACATGATGCAGTTGGTTGGTCAAATATGTGTCGGGCGTATACGTGTCGTTCGCCATATTGCCAAGTTCACTTTGCGTAGAAATGTTATTGTACCACATATACGGCGAATTCATCGCCTTAAAGCTTATGTCGCCCATTGCGCTCAATGTGCCGATAATTGTATCTTTGCCCACGATTTTTAATATGTTGAAGCCGCTTAATTCACTCGAGCTCGCAAGAGTCCGCACACTATTGTACGCATACGCCCAAGTATTGACACCGACATCCATAACGGATTCACCGGCGAGCAAGCCTTTTTTGCCGTCTGCAGCCGCCGAAACGTCTCTTGTAAGATATACCAAAGAATTATATACCTTACCCGCGCTTATTTGACCGACAAGTCCGCCCGCTTTGGAAACGCCCGTGGCGCGACCGACAACACCATTGATAGTTATATTGGCAAGATAAATGTTGCCGCTTGATGCGCCTACTGCGCCTCCTACGACATTAGCGGAGATGCGACCGCTCGTCTTAAGTACGAATTCAATCGTCCTAATAGTCCCTGACGAGACCGCGGCTATTCCGCCCGCGTAGTCGTTAGCGCGCGCAATACCGGACTGCTCGGCAATAACTCCTAAGATTTGACCGTAATTATACGCCGCAATTCCGCCGTACGCAGTAATTGGGGAAACGGATGAAGATTCCATCGTAGCGTCATTGACAAAGCTTATACCGTCTGACGTGCCGCTATTGCCTATTCTCGCGCTTGCCGCATTGTAACCGACTACTCCGCCGATATTGCCTCTGACCGCAAGTAGTCCCGTCGCATAGAACCTTACGACAGCGCTGTCTATCACCATGTTGTTTGTACCCGCGACACCTCCTCCGTAAGAGTTGATATCGTCCGCCTCGAGCTTGCCATATAACTTTGTATTGGTGTTGCGGATAATGCCGTCGTTGATTCCAACGACACCGCCTGCGTTATTCAGACCTTCTATGCCCGGAACTAACGCACCGCTATTGATAATTATCTTTACATTATCAAAATATTCGCTTCCTATTGTACCTGAGTTGTAACCCGCAACGCCGCCCGCGTTATAGCCGTAGATAAGTCCTGCGTAGTCGTTGCCAAGGTCGTTAAGGTACATGTATAATATGGAAACGTTTTTGATTGTGCCGTCGTTATAGCCTGCAATGCCTCCCGCATAATCGGCGGCGCTGGTTTCGTTGCCTTCGATTACGGCATAGGTCTTTACGATGATATTGGTAATTTGACCGTAGTTAATATCCGCGACAAAGCCAATCGCAGTATTCGAGCCACCCAAAGTGCTACCCTCACGCAGCACTATGCCGACTTCTATGTCATAGCCAAAATTCTGCACGATAGATGTTGCCGAGACCGTACCGAACAGCGATTGTCCCTCGTAGTCAAGCGGATTGTCAGAGTCGATAAATAATCTGATAAGGTAACCGTTTCCGTTGAAGTTGCCTACGAACGCATTGCCTCTTCCGACAGACGCATAACCTATGTCGCTAGGAAAGAGTCTGAGCTCGGAAGACGAGGGAAGGTTCAATATATAATTCGCGTGTGCGCTAAAGCCGCCGTTGATATTCGCCGCCATCGCGTAAAAATCAGCAGAGTTCGTTATCTCTGTGTTGACGAATACTCCGTAATAGGTTACTCCTGAGAGTCCCGGCTTGCTTGCGGTTGTAATAGTCGGTGAAAAGTTGCTACCCGCCGCGCCGTTGAATGCAGAAACTAGCTCACCCGTTGACAAGCTTGCGGTATAGTTGTAGAAATTTTGATTAGTCTTGATTGCTCTGAAAGTAATTGCCCCGCCGTAGGGTTGAGTGACATTGTTGTCCTCGATAACGCTTATAATATTGCCGCCGCCATACCTGATTAACTTGTTGCCTTTCTCGCTGTCCTTGCCCGTTATCAAAGGCATATCGGGATTCGGAAGCGCGAACGGGTCGGACTGAACATAAAGTGTCCAGACCGCGTCGGTATCAGAGCTTATATCATTGTAGCCTATTAAGGTAGCCGCGATTCCTTCTCCGTCTGCAAAAGAGAATACCGAGGCTATTTCCCGCCCCTCCTCGTCAAGCTCGACCTCGCATACCGTGCTGTAAACCTTTCCGCTATTATAGCCAACTATTCCGCCGACATACGCGGTACCCGAGAAGCATTTGCCAAATATCCTCGATTCGACATAGTCGGGCTCAATAACATTATAGCTTACAATGGCATTCTTCAATATGCCGTTCTCCCTATTGAGTCCGACAGCCCCGCCGCCTATACCGTTGGCGCCCGAGCCCACAAAATCTTCGAGTCCGCTTGCGGTAATACTGCCGTATTTGGAGTAATTAACGCTGCTTTGATTGAAGTTAACCTCGACATTCTTAATTACACCGTTATTGATGCCGGCAATGCCGCCTATTATATTGCCTGTTATAGTTTTGTTGATATTGACGACAACCTTATTAGAAGAGCTGTCTTGACCAATCGTGCCGTAATTGTATGCGGCTATCGCGCCGCCCGTAATATCTTCCTCCGCGCCGATGTCGGAATCTATCGTAACATTTAACTGTTTGACGATACCGCCCGCGCCGATACAGCCGAACAATCCCATAGTATTATTGCCCGTGCTCATTCCGCCTTGAATCATTATGCTTAAGCTCTTGCCGTCGAAGATACCACGGAACGGATTGGTAAGCGTACCGATAGGAATGTATGAATCTGCTGCGCCGATACTGATGTCAGTGCCCAAAATAAACTCGATACCGCTATAACTTTGTCCCGCGTTCGTGGTAATTGCGATAGTCTTGAGATTGTCGTAGCTCATTATCATCGAGCTGATAACCGAGGAGAAGAACACTGCCCCCGATTGACCCTGCGGCACAAAATCAGAACCCGCAAGATGCTCTGCGCCGACCATTATACTGCAATTATAATCCGTGAACCAGCCCGTAAATACGCGGCTTGTGTCGTGCGGTACGCTGAAGCGTATCGAAGGAGCGGCGACGGAGATATCCATAACACAATCCACAATGCCGCCATTGATGTAGATACGATTCACACCGTATATCGTAGTGTCGTCACTGAAAAGTCTAATTACCTTTTCGCCATTTTCATGCTCCCCGTCCGACATATACTGCTCATAGCTTGCAGTGAGCCAAGTATTGGTCAAAGACTTTGTAGTTGACCCCGAACCGGCAATCGCGCCTATATGGCTAGTAGTAGCGTTCAATGTCCTCAATACATCGTTCTTGAAGTTGCTTACATCCTTAACCGTTACAACAAAATTCTTGGTGCTAAGTACCCCTCCCGTCGTTCTACCGGCAAAACCGCCGATATCCGCGTATTTGGCTCCGCTTTTGAGGTTGGCAAGAAGCTCGCCGCGTACTGCTATATTGATATTGGAGAATTCAGAGGAGGATGTCGCTGTTCCCACCATTCCGCCGAGATACACCGTATTGGACTGTGCCTCGAGCTTGCCCTCAATAATAATCTCCGCTTTACTGATAGCGGTTGTGCTGTAACCTGCAATACTTCCGACATTAGCCGACGATGAGGACACCGAGGATATCTTTCCACCTTGCGAAAGAGTCAGCGAAACATTGTTAATCGTCCCTTCGTTGTATCCCGCGATTATACCGACATTAATATCGGCGATATCCGCCGCCCCGTCGGTCATCGTGCCGCCCGAAAGAGTACCCGAGAACACAATCTTTACGTTTTCTACCATAGCGGTTGGATTCAACTTGGCGAACATTCCGACATTGGAATCCGCCGAGCTGCCCAAAATATGACTGCCGCTATTAAATGTTATGGTATGGTTATTACCCTTGAATTTGCCATTGAATTCCTTAATAATAGGCATTCCGACCTCAAAAGCAATATCCTGCTTTAACTCGACCGATACCCAACTTTGGTTAAGTCCCGAATTCATTTCATCGGCGAACTGAACAAGGTTGCCCGCAACGTTGATTTCCTTAGTCAAGAATATCGCATTGACAGTGGTGCTAGTCGTGAGCCCCGTTCTCGGCAAGAAATAATCGGTTTGAACGGTGACGCCATTCACCACCTTATATTCTCTATGAGTGCCGTCCGTGTATTTTGTGTTATTGGGGATACTGCTCAACCATTCGTGGAACGGAGAAGTATATATTTTCGCGTCGAATCGTATCTGCTGATTTGTAATAGATATTTCGATATTGCCGCCGCCGTAAATGTTGAGATAATGCAGAGTTCCGGTATTATCGTTGCCGTTCTGAACCAAAGGCTCTGTGAATTCTCCCACCCTTCTTGTCAGCCAAATATTGCCGCTGTTCCAGCCGACCATAGTGCCGCTACCGAGCAATATGCCCTTATAATCGTGGTCACCGTAGTCCTCTCCCTTTATCGCGCCGTCCATAAGCCCTTTGTCGCGTTGCTGACTCAAGACATTGTGCTGAAAGTTGCCGCTGCCCGTCTTTCTTCCCACGATTCCGCCCTTATGGATGTTGCCGTTGAAACTGCTAAAGGGAGCTTGCCTCGCGGAACGCGCGGAAATTCTCGCGTTACTGCCGATAGTAACCGCGTTTTGGATAAAATACAAGGAGCTCGGAAGATAACCGATTACACCTCCCGATATCGCGCCGTCCTTGCTCGTGCTCTTACCGCCGTTCGCATATGTGCTACCGTCGAAAAGAATTATTGATTTTGTAATCGTAATATTCTCGGCTATGCCGACTACGCCGCCCGCAGGGAATACCGCGTCGGCTTCGTTATAAAAACCAAGTACAGTTTTCTTAGTCGCATCCACTGTAGCTATGGTGCCGTAAATGTTGATTGTCGTACTTTCTATCGTACAGCCGCTCAAGCCGCCGCCGACTATGCCGCCCGCATATAGTTGATTATCCTTTGCGTCGTTATTCTGCGAGCTTTCCTCGTCGTCATCCTTATTTATGTAATAATTACGTATGTCCACAGTACCATTCATTGTCAATGTGGAGCCGACAACTTTGCCTGTCAGCTGTCCGAATAGACCGCCGCCATATATTACTCTATCGTTGGAGTTACCGTAGAGCATCACCGTTCCCGAGGACGCCATGTTGCAACCATGGATTTCGCCTTTCATGATTCCCGCAAAACCGCCGTAATTGACGGAGCCCAAAGCGTGAAGAGTGCCGTTGAATACAAAATTCATGTCGTACAACTTGCCCGCAAAGTTTGCAAAAAGACCTCCCGACGTTCCCGAGCTTCGATGATTGTAATCGTTTGTAGGAGAAAAAGTTATAGTGCAGAAATATGCCGTTTTCTCAGCACCGTCGTATATCGCTCCGGATATAGTGGTAAGCTGATTGCACGAATAACCGCCGTTCCCCGTTATAAGGAAGTTTTTCATAAGCAAAAATCGCCTATCCTCGTCCCCCGAATAGGTCGCCGCGTAAACGAACTGCCCCGCAGTCTCAACCTTATACCATGTGGCGCCACCAAGCGTCACGGTTGCGGTAGGATTGACGGCGCTAGTTGAGCCGGTTACGGTAACTGTACCGAGTATCGGCGCTTCTGCCGCCGCCTCGGTGTTTGCTCCGACGGGCGCCGCGATAAATATCGAAAACGATGCGGCGGCTATCAAGAACAGCGCAAGCACCGCGGTCCAGACGATTAAGCTTTGTTGTTTTGTTGTCCTTTTCATAATTAACTCCTCAATAAATCATAGGATTATGCCATCTTGCAAGATTCTCGGAGGGATGCGGCTCGGCATTCGCCGCATTCGCTCCGCTTGAGTTTTGGTTGTTACGATACGATTTCGAACGGTGTCACAGTAGTTGTCACGGCACGATTTCGAACGGTATCGCAGTAGTTGTCACGGCACGATTTCGAACGGTGTCACAGTAGTTGTCACGGCACGATTTCGAACGGTATCGCAGTAGTTGTTACGGTACGATTTCGAACGGTATCGCAGTAATTGAGCCTGAGAAGAACTCGCCCGAATATTCGATAGTAACCGAGTACATTCCCGCTACGGACGGAAGGTCTTCCGATGTCTCGGCGACACCGTCTTTGTACTCGACTTGTGCAATGAGCGTAGTTCCCAAGTAATATTTGATTTTGACATTGGTGAACAAGCTTGCGTCAAAGTCGAGCTTAACATAGCTGACGTTGCCTTCGACAGAATTGAACTCGGTATTAGACTCGTCAACGCTTTCCTTATACGCAATCAACAGCCCCGCTTTAAGGACAAGCGTGTAAGCGCCGTCCGTATATTCGCACATACCGAGCTTTATCGGTTTGGATAAAATCAAAGGATAATCCGTGCCGTCCTTGGTGTAGTACCAACGCAGTGCAAAGTAGTCGTTAGGGCATACGGAGCTTCCTCCCGGTAAGTCGTACGCTTTCAAGTACATTCCGTCATAAATCACAACATCGGGTTCTCCCGCGACCTTGATAACAATAGGTGCGATAATCCTGAATGGGACGCTGCGTGTACCCTTGTAATTGGCGGAATTGACCGTTACAACGGCGGTGTATAGCCCTACCGCTGACGGCGGTGTCGCCAACAGGGTCTCACCGTCATAGTATTCTACCGAAACTGTCGCGAGTCCGCCTTGCACATTCGCAAGTATCATCTTTTCGACGGGCACACCCGACGCGTTCTCCTCGTATGCCTGCGTAGTGTCGGCAACGACAATCATATCTCCGATGTCGAGCTTCTCTATAATGTAGCCGAACTCTATCGTATGTTCTAACACCTTATCGCCAAGGATATTGAAGCCTTCGACATACACTCGCACTTGATAATCACCTGCGTTAAGCAAGCCGATACCGACTCCCGTCTCGTTTGCGATACTTCCGTCCGCGTTGTATTCGACAAGCTTCACAGACTCATATACCGCAACGCCCTCAACGAGAGTAATACGGAAATATTCTATAGCGGTTACCGCAACGCCCTCGTCGCAAGCGAAGCCGACGTGCTTGCTCTTGCCGTACGCGTAAATAAATTCTGTGGCTTGTTCGCCGAACATGTCACGGAAGAAATGTACCTTTGCCTCTATTTCGGCAACGTTGCCGCTAATCGTGACGGTATAGATTAAGGTCGTACCGTCCGCTAATTTTGCAATATTGCCGTTGCGGTCGTATATTCTTGGTTCAAACACGTATTTTGCGCCAATCATCGCGGTGTCCGCCGCGCCAAAATCGTTCTCGCTAAGTCCCGCATAAGGCGTGGTCACACCGTTGTAAATACGGCTTACCAACACCCAATTGGCTCTTACTGTCTTTGACACGGTGGTCTTGCCTTTCGCTACATTGACGGCAATTGTCGGGAACATAGACGCGGTAAGCTCTCCGCCTACCGGCAGCTCGACATCCGCGCTAACGCTTTCGATATGGTTGATATAGCTGCTATAGACTTGTACTTCGACATCGCGTACCCAAGTCATGCTGCCGCAATTAATCGTGCCCTTCATCAAATAAGTATCCTCAATGGCAAGATAGGGTCTATCAGACCACACGACGTCAAAATACGGAGTGTCGTCCAAGACAAAGGACGCGCCGTCCTTTTTCACTACAATCTGCTTAATCGAATCAGGATACTCTATTGTCGAGCCTCTCTTGACCGAATAGAAGTCTTGCAAGTTGTCGCCTAGCACAAGTCTGTCCGCAGTCACGATAACGGTAACCGCTATCTTTTGACCGAATACGACTGTCGAAACCTCGTAGTTACCATATCTGTAATTGCCCAAGCCGTCGTGGGCTATGTTGTCAAAGTTCCATTCGACCATAACGTCGATAGCCGTACCGTCGCTGTATAACAACCACAAGTAATTCGGCAAGTTGAAGTATTCGCCCAAGCCGATTTCCAAACGGTCGCTTAAGTCGTCAACGATAATCTTTTGAGCGGTCTTGCTAACGACATACTGCATATTTGCCGTATTCACCGTCTTCTTCCGCACCTTTACGGGTACTTGAACGGTCTGCGTACCCCCGATTGAGTTGCCAAGCGTAAGCTTTGCATTGTACAAGCCGCCCTTTAAGTCAAGTGATACCTCGCTGAAATCCCACGCGCCGACTTTCGCATTGGCAAAGCTAAAGCCTACGACGCCATCGGCGGCATAGCGAATCTTAGCAGTATCTACCTCGAATACGCGCTGTGTCCCGTCCTCGAATGTGACAGTGAAGCTGCCTGACGGCAGATTGAGTTCTTTCAAGAATTGGTCAATCTGCAACAACTCGATATTATTGAGTGTGCTGATAATCTTTTGCGACACATTGAGCTTGTAGCTGAATTTTTGTATGCCGCCAAGCGCAGTTCCAATCCTTGCCTCGAGGTTGAACGAACCGCCGGTGTAGTTGACCATATCATCGGTAAAGCGTGTGTCGGTACCCGCATAGTAGAACTCGACCGGCAAAGCCTCTGTTCCGCCCGTCTTGTATGTTACTAAGAGCGTCTCGGGTAGGACATAAACATACGGGTCCACCCATTTGTTGTCGAATGCAAC
The DNA here is from genome assembly GCA_964408255.1 of uncultured Christensenellaceae bacterium. Classification (GTDB taxonomy): domain Bacteria; phylum Bacillota; class Clostridia; order Christensenellales; family CAG-1252; genus SACC01. The sequence continues at coordinate 25,067 of CAYOYS010000002.1, forward strand.
GGTATCTATCTCTTTTTTGGCGAGCGTACAATCATAATAGATATATTTATAACCCGCCTTAGCGTTGCCGACTTCTACCCTTACTCTGATTTGACCTCCAATATAGCCTAACACGTTAATCACGTTATTATCGGTGTCGGTATACACCACGCTCTTTATCTCGATGCCGTATCCTGTATTAAGTACAGCGCCGCCCTCAAGCTCTACCGAAATATAGCCTAGCGCGAACGCGGGCGGAGCGTACGGATGAATGGGGCTTTCCAAGCCATAGTGCGTTGCGAACTCTTGCGCTCCCACATATAGCTTGACTATGGATTCGGAAACGACATTGATATTAACAGTTATCGGAGTAGGCTCACCTTCGACTAAGAACGTGCTTTGATACCCGCCTACGGAATTGCCGATTTCCACGTTGACCTTAAAGTTTTTCGCGTCAAATATGCCGTCATAATCACACGCGTAAACAAAAGCTTCCTTGAGCCTGACGTTGAACATCAAGGACTTGGAGCCGTCACCGTAATATGCGCGAATCTGTAACGGTGTGCCGTTGGCATTGAGGATTGTAAGGTCGGACGCGACGTTCAAGCCTGCGCTATAAGGATTGACGGTCAAATATGTCGGGTCATAGGACACGACTGTCATATCCGTAACATTAAGCGGTACGTTGTTAATCCATTGGTAACCGCTACGCTCGTTGCCGACTCTAATCTTTGCGATTACGGTGTCGGAATTATATTTTATTGATGACCTATCTACTATACATTCCAAAACCTCCATGCGCGCAGTGACGCCGCCGTCGTTGAAGTAGACGCCGACATGGCTCGGCAGTGGGCAGTTCGCATCGTAAGGATTGTAATAATAGGTGTTGCCGTTGGCATCATAGGCATCTGCTCTTGTTGCGACCATTCTATGAATTACGATGTTAACTTCGACTTTCTGATAGCCGCCCTGCGCGTTGCCTATAAGTACGAACGCTTTGCTTGAGCCGCCCTTGTAATGGTAGTTGATGTTAGCATAGCTCCACAGTACACTCAAAGTGCCTCTTATGTAGCTGCCGCTAGCGTCCTTGTCAAAGAACTCAACGTCGATTACATTGGAGGGAAGAGTGGTTGCGCCGTTTGTGCCGCCATAAGGTGTGATTTTCTGTTCGAATTCACCCTTGTCATTGAGAAGTCTACTTGAGGTAACGCCTCTTATCGTGCGGTTGGCGACCTTCAACAGCAATCGGACATTTTGATACCCGCCCCGTCTTGTGCCGACGCTTGCATTGAGAATATAGTAGCCTCCTTGATAGAAGAACTCGTTGTTGTTGACAGGTATGCCGTAGAATGCCGCTTCTGCCTCGGTAACTTTCGTCGCGTTCATAAGGTTGGCTTGCAGCTCCAAATAGCCTGACATTCCGTTCTCGTAAAGAACGCTGATTTCTGAAGGCAACGCGGCATAATCATACGGGTCTACTTCGAATTCGTCCTTTTCTACCGCGATAACGATGCGCTCCATTATGACGACCTTGACTTCTACCGCTTTGATGCCGGTGTTGTCGTCGCCTACATATACATTAACAGTCTGCTCTATCCCGCTCACGGTATAATGATAATTGATATCCGCCTTGGACCAATCCGCCTTAAGCATCAAATCTTTACCTGCGCAGTCGGGATATTCCTCGGGTGTGACAACTCTATACGAATCCACCTCCCAAACCTTTGCCGCGCCTATCTTAACGGTGAGTGAATCGGGCAGCGACACATTATAAGGGTCTATCGCAATTAGCGTCTCCGAATCTATCGTGACATCCCGCTCCACTTTCATAACGCTATAATTAAAGGTTTGATAATCATATTTTGAATTACCGAGCGTAATGCTCGCGCTATCGCCGCGCTTGACCCAACTGACTATTTTTGCAATTCCGTCCGAAACGCCGCCCTCGGTTACGACAAACTCGAACCAAAGTTGATTGGGATAAGAGCTTGTGTTGTACGCGTCGTCTACGATATTGGTAAGCAGTCTTGGATTGACGGGATTGCCCGTCTCGTCAAGGGCATCAAAGGTATAAATCAAAGGATTATTGTCTAAAGAACGAACTTTCCTCGATATTACTCTAACTTTGAATTCGAGCTCAAAATATCCGACCGTGCTGTTGCCTAAGGTCAGTATCGCGCCCTTGGTGTTGTTGTTCAGTCCGCTATAGAACTCTTTGCCCTCATAGTTGCAGCCCTCGATATAGCTGTAATCCCAAATCGCTTTGAGGTTGCGCTGTGTGCCGTCTTGTAGGAAAGAGGTATTGAAGCGCGAAGGCATGTCGTTGTACGAAATGTATGTCTCGGCATCCAACCCTTCGCCGATAACGGTGGCATACACTAACTTTGTCGTGTCTTCCCACGGGTCTATCTCGATATAGACGCTACGGGTATACTTGATTCCGTCTACATAATAGACAAAAGTGTCCGTTGTTAGCGCTTCATTCTCGCCTGTACCCACTCTTAGCGATACTATCTCGTTGCCGTTGGTAAGAGAGGTAACTGTCTTTTTGATTACGCTTATCGGAATCACCTTGGTCTGATAGCCGCCGATGTAGTCGCCGATTCTCGCGTTGACCGTGCCCGACACATACTCGCCCTCGCTTGAGGCATTGAGTACCTTCAAGTCGTAATTCTTGCCTATCCATTCCACAGGCATTGACCTTGTCGAGCCGTCCTTGAACTGAACGGTAACGACCGTAGGCAGACTATCGCTGCTGAACGGGTCAATAGTAATCTCGACAGGGATTATTGACTCAATCTCGCGATTAAGCACTCTTACTGTAATCTCCTTGGTCTGGTAGCCCACAGAGCTGTTGCCCACGTTGCCGAAGATTATGAATTCTTGGAATAAGCTATCTCCCGCCTTGCTCTTATAGCCCTTGTAGCCGTTAATAACGTTGTTGATATCCCAAATAATGTTGACTTCGCCCTTGTTGCCGTTCTTGAACACTACGTCGACAAGCTCGGGATACGCGGCATTAAGTCTTGGGTCGATACCCGCGTAAGGGTCGAATATAATAGTGTTGAGTTCGTTGAGCTCGTAGTCCGTAATCTCCTTATTCTCTACGGTAACCTTGATTTGCACATTCTGATAGCCGCCGTAGTCGTTGCCGATTTTTGCCGTGATAAAGGTTTCGCCGCCCACACAGTTCCAAATCGCATAAAGCGAGGTAAGGTCCCAACGTATGCCGGAGAAAGTATAATTGGAATCGTCGGTAAATCGTACCATTGCGGTCTTCGGATACGGCGATTGTTTTACCACATTACCCGCTCCGTCGTACTCTGTATCTTTCAAGAACGGAGTATGCTCGGTATTGTAAGGGTCGAATACGAACGCCTCTAGCTGCACCGATTTTATGATTTTGGGCTGAATGACGACCTCATGTCGGATATTCTGATAACCCGCGTCCTTGCTACCAACTTGCGCAACGGCATAATAAGTGCCGCCATTATAGGTCTGATTGATGCCCGAAAGGTTCCAATCTATCGGATAGTAGTCGGAGGATTGAGATGTGAATATCACATTACTGCGTACCGAATCCTCGGTCTGCGTGACATACAGCAAGTTGCCTCCGTTCTCAGGATAGTATATCTCATCGGTAGCGTTCTCGGTGTAGGGGTCGAACACATAACTCGCCCTAACCTCTTTAAGGTTGATACTCGAAATCGTGCGATTCGCGATATTTATCGGGATGTTGACCGTTTGGTAACCGCCCGCCGCGTTGCCGATAGTAAGCGCGGCATAATATATGCCTCCCATATAGTTGAGCTTGAGTCCGCTAGTCGCCCAAATTACCCCTCCCGTATTAAGATAGGTGTTGCCGTTGCTCGAAAGCTCTGCTTCGAATGTCTTTTGCGTACCGTTCTTATACATTGCGGTAACCGTCTTAGGATAACTCATGGCATCGAGCGGATTGGCAATCTTGTTGTTAATCATGTCCCATACCACCAAGCTCGACTGATATTTTGCAAGCTCGACGTCCGAAGTGATTTCGTTGCCGAACATATCGCGAGGCGCCTCGCCCTTTACATATTTGCAGTAATTTATGATATTGCCTTCATTGTCCTTTTTGGTGTAGATAAAGTACAGTGGGTCAATATATGAAGCAAGGTCTGTCATCTCAAGGCGGGCGCTGTCGAACGTCGCGTCAATAATAGTTACAGGGACCTCGAGCGTCTGATAGCCCGCGTTCTCGATACGCGCCGTTTCTTCTTCCGTGTTGCCCGTTATTCTAAAGGTCGCGCGCGAGGAAGTGTTGCCCTCATAAGTGTTGTTGACTCCCCTTAAGTTCCACTGTACGGGCGTCAATATATAATTGGGATTGCCCGAGGCGTCATCATCGCCCTCGTAATGCAACCAAAGATAGCTAGGATACATGTTAGGATTCTTACTGTCCGCAAGAGCCTCTTTGCCAATCATCACATAGCTATATGGGTCAAAGGTCAAGTCAAGGTCGTAATATTGCCCCTGTGGATTCTTAAGCTTATAGTCCACAAGCATCCATGGCTTGATTATTATGGATATGCCCTCGAACTTGTAATACCCGATTTCGAGGTTGCCGATTTCTGCGCTTACCGTGTAGGTGATACCTGTGTAAGACGGCTTGATATCGCTTTCGCTTATGCTCCATTTGATGTTGTAAAGCTTGGGCTCGGTGTTGCCGAAAGTCGCCCAAACTTGCTTAGGCAATTTAATCTCGTCGTATGGGTTGAAAATCAAGCTACTCGCGCCGTTCTCGTAAGTGCCGTCCTCGCTCGGGAATACAACCTTATTAAGTGCAAGGTTGCGCACGGTGATAGGTATCTCGACTTTATAACTCTTAACTTTCTTATCGCCGAATGTAAGACCTAGCACGAAGCTACCGCCCGAATACGAGTCTTTAAGTTGGCTAGTATCCCATTCGACAATGCTGTCGCCGGTGCCCTTTGTACCGTCGAACGTCTTGATAAGCTCATTTTTGCCGTAGCCGTCCGTCATCGTCACATAGATTATCTTAGGCAGGTTGGCAATTAACTCGTCAACCTTATTCGCATCGACAATCATAGGCAAAGTCAGACCCGCGCCCGCAATAAGCGGAACAACTACACTTCCTGTGCCGCTCGGCAAGGTCATGGTCTTTACGAGTCGAGCCGCGGAGTAAGGCAACTTGACATTGACCTTGTGAACGTCGTTCATAACATAGCCTTCAATCTGATAATTCTGGAATTCTGTCGCCTCGTTAACCATTGGCACAGGGCCTGACAAGCCCGCCGTCGGGTCGATAAGGAACATAGAATCCGCCCAAGACATGCTAACGTTATCGGTCTCCGTCTCACTGCCGGCAACAACCGTCCCATTAAGATAGCGAGTAACAATCGCATTATCGGGCAGATTCTCCATGTAATCCACTATGCCGTTCTTGTTGTAGTCGAGCTCAAACACGTCGATTATAGTTCTATCGTCAATGTTCTGACCGCTGCCTAATACAGGCGAAGAATTAACCACTGCCGCGAGCTTGATACCATTATTTTCAATCTTAATATCAAAATACTCGTTGCTTGTTTCGGTATAAGTCCTCAAATATACTTTTCTGAACATGCCGTAATCGCCGTTTGCAAGCTGCGTGTCATTTAGCTCGACGACTACAAAGCACACCGATTGGTCGGTTAATTCGGGGAAAGGCAACAACCGTGCAAGCAAATCGATAACAGTATTACCGACAAGCCCGTCGACTAGCCACTTGAGGAAACCCGAATCGCCTATAAGTTTTTTCAGTATCGCCCTATACATCATATATGCTTGCTGATTGTTGGGCAAATCTCTCTCATATTTTAGTAAGCTAAATATCTTGGGCGGAAGCATAGCAAGCACACCGCCGATAAGCTTCGGATTAAGGTCTAGCCTTATAGTCGATATCGAAGGAGTGCTTCCGTTAGTGTCGACCTCGCCGCTTTTGCCGATGCCTGCCGAGCCGAGGTTGATAGTGATACCAAGAACAGGATTCTTGAGTCCTTCCGCTAAGTCATCCGCGGTTATTTTGCCGCTTCCGTCCTCTTCTTCTTCTACAAGCGGTGGTATGGGGTCGTAATCGGAGTTCACACTCATCTTAATAAGAGAGCGTATGTCAAGTTCGGCAACAGCAAAGGAATACTGCCCTATAAAGCCTAAATCTATATCAAGATACAGTTCGTTATCAAAGAACGATACACCCGATACAATGCCTCCGAGCAATGTATTTCCTAAGTCGATTTTTAGTCCGTGTACATAATCACCGCTTCCGATTCTCGTTACCAATACATCGGTGGAACGACCCTTGCCCGTGACAACGCTGACGCCCGATTTGTCAACATACGCAACATTAGTCATGATTGTGAGTTTCAAACCATCGCCCGCGGGATACAGTGCGTCAATCACCGAACCGAGTATGTTGGAGATACCGGGTTCCGAATAATTGTTGGGCAAGCCGAACAAGCCGCCGAAGTTCAAGCCGCTGTAAGTACCAAAGTTAACGCCGCTCAATATATTGGTCACGCCCGCGCCGTAGCCTAACTTCACTTCATCGAACACCAACTTGACATGATTAAGGTTGTTCATGCTAACTGTTCCCGAACTTTGAATGATGTCGTAAGCGCCTACATCGACGCTGAGGCTATCAAAGCCGTTGCAAAGGCTGAGGTCGAGCGCAAGTTTGACACCCTCGGGTACCTCAAAGTTAAGCCCGAGCATGCCTAGCAACATCTGAAGCATAGCAGTATCGAACTCAATTCCGACGTGAGTGCCTTGAATGTTATTTTTGATGTACGAGTTGATTATCATTTTTGCCGAGACCGCGCCTCTTATCACAGGGTCGGGGTCAGGGTCAGGGTCGGAATCATCATCATCCTCGATATCTCCGAACAAATCTTTCTCCTCTTTTTCCTCGAGCATCTTGTCGATAAGCTCACCGAGATTAGAGACTCCGAGTCTAGATTCGAGCAAGTCGCTTACAATGCTCAATGAGCCGTCCAAATCCAAGCCGGCAAGCTCTTTAAGTATCGCCTTTATGTCCAGCCCCATAAGCTTGACTTTCATTAAGCCCATGCCCGAAAGGTCTGCATAGACGGAGTTATCTGCTGCACTGTAATACAGTCCTATCAATAACACATTGATACCGGATTCGCCCGTAAGCCTATAACCAAATTCGACCAATAGTTGTGTGTTTTCCCAATGTTCAAAGTCGATTTTTGCATCGATTCTGATACCGTATCTCCACTCGTCCGTGCAGTTGCGGTTGATGACAACTGCGCTCTTATCAACGCCCAACAAGTCCGCTACCGTGGATTCGAGGAAATCGACAAGCATATTGACTTTGCCGCCCTCGTCCGCCGTTGTCTCGAGAGTTATCGCGCCGTTAAGCGTCAGCCTGAATGCGTTTATGTCCAAGACGTTGGGATACTCCCCGAGATTGGCAAATATTGCTCTGTTGACAAGCGTTCCGCCTCCGTATTGGGATGCGCCTGTTCCCGACATGTGCGGGAATACAAGGTATGTGCCGTCTAAGCCGCCGATTCCGGATAAGTTGTTCTTAGTCAACTCCAACGCGCCGCCCGACTCGCCGAGCGCGATGTTCAAGCCGCCAAGCTTTATCTTCAAGCCAACCCAATCGAGGTTTGTCGTATCGAGTCCGGATTCGTTGCCGTTCTTATCAATATATAGATTTACATTGATGCTCGATTGATTGATAACGGTCTCACCCGGCTGAAGGTCGGAGTCGCCCGAGTCAAAGTAAACCTCTACTCTGTCAAAACTCTCGCGAGTGTTATCTCCCGTAATAATCTTAGGCAAAATGATATTGTCTACGCCCGCAAGATTTAGAATCATATCGACAAGCGCAAAGTTCAAAGAAATACCATAGCGGTGCTGGCTTACAAGGAGCATGAACTCCGCGCCGTCTATTCCCTCGACTCCGTTAATCATGCCGATATAATCGTTTTTGATTTTTTCCATATCGAGTCCGAGCAAATCGGACAGCAATCCCCATTCGGAATCGTCCTCACCCGCTCCGGCAGTTTCGCCTGCTCCCGCCTTGCTTGCCCAATTGACACCGAGTATTCCGGCAAGTACTCCCGACAAGTCAATATCGGTAATCATCAAGCCGTCGATATCCATAATCGGCAAAGTTAGGTAAAGCGATTCTGTCGCGTTGACATAGTATACACCGAGCAACAAATAGTGCTTGGTAGTTCCGCCTTGCTCGTATTCTTTGATTATCTCGAGCAACAGTTCGGTATTGCGCGGCTCGGTAAGGTCGAGCATCGCTTCTATTTTGATTTTTAACCTCATATTCGTAGGAACATAAGACGAAGTGGCAGGATTATAAGTAGAGTTGTCGATTACGAGCTTGATAAGGTCACCCATGCTCGGATTCAACACGAGTAGCGAGGCAAGCGTAGGTGTCAAGTCGATGTCTATGCCATTGTTTTCCCCGCTTGCGTTTGTGCCGCCGCTTAAGGTTATATACGAGGTCGTGGAAAGCTTGATTTGAAGCGCCTTGCTGTCTATCCATGACTTATGAGCATCGTCCTTATTAGGACGCAAATCAGCGGTAAAGTAGCTAGACTTAGCCAAAGTCGAGATAGGTGTCGCAGCGTCATATCCAATAGTGTAGTCACTCCCGTTATCGGTTATTGTAAGCCCCTTGAATATGTTATTCTGCCCCATATGCAAATCGTCGAGATAAAGCGCCAATCTTTCCGCGTCGCTCAAAAGGTAATCGCTGTTGAGCCTTGCGGGGTACGCCACCGCCTTAAGGTCGGAAATAATCAATTCGGCTTTTACCGCGTGGTCTTTATCCTCAATAGGCATAAAGACAGATAACTTAAGGAAACTGTCCTCAAAATTCCTCAATATTTTGCCTTGCAGATACATTTCGGTTTGCGGGAAGAACGCCTCGATAGTGAACATTGCAAGCAAATTGTTTATAATATCGGGGTTCATCAACAAAATCAGCATATTATTGCCAATACCGACGCTGTTGATTAGCTTGGGTAGCATCGAGGTCAAATCCAATTCCCTTGCGTCCTCGGCGGGCGCGCTTTCCGTCTCGGGCGAGACGTACTCGGGGGCGGTTATAAAGGAGTTCATCCAATTCCTCATCTCGGTAATCAAGTCGAGCTTAATTGAGAACGCATCGATGCCTACCGAAGACAAATCGATATAAAGCGTGGAAAGCTCGCTACTGCCGCCACCGTCATAATATATGACTATGGGAGGCAATCCGGGATACTGCAACAGATGAATCTTAATAATAGCCTCGGTTAAGAATGGGTCGTCGGCGTTTATCTTGACTTCCACATCAATTCTTATAGTGGTGTCGATACCCGAGAACGCGACTACAGAGCCCGCAATGGTATTGATAAGCGAGCCAAAACCGCTAGTTACATTCGCCCCGAATAAATCAAAGTCGAAAGTGTCGAGCTGATATGTGAATTCGATGCTCGTCTTGATATAGAATTCCAAATCGTTCCAACGCTGGAATTCACTGAGCTCGAGTCCTCTTGTAGATGCGATTATGCCAACATTGTAATGCTTATATTCATCGTTCGCATGGTAAGGACCTCCCGAGCCGTACACTCCATTCTCGGCTATGCCGCCTTGCGCCTGTGTCTTAAATCTGTCAGGAAGCTCAAAGGCAAGCTCTACTTCGCCGATTGTCGCTCTGAATATCAATGCCTGTGTATTGTAGCCTTGATTATCAAGCGCAATCCTTACAAGGATGTTGTCCGCGACAGCAAAGCCGATTCTTGTTACCGAGCTAAGTTCTATGTCGGCGGCAAGCGAAGGAATCGCTATCACCGCGTAACCGTTGTAATAATATACGGATACCGTCTCACCGCCATAGCTCGCTAATGCCGTACTTCCCGTAAAGTCGAGGTCAATAGTCGCAAGCGTTACATTCCCCGCACCGAACAGTGCAAGTTTGAATTCGCCGTCCATAAATCTGTCGAAAAGGTTCTTTGGAATCTTCAATTTGTCGCCGTCCGTGATGAACGAGGACAGATATATCATATCATCGGAATCGTATTCGACACGAATTTTGGCTATATTCGAAAGTGTGACGTTCGCCTTAAGATGATAATTATCTAAGCAAAGGCAATCATCAAAATACCGTATCGGCGTTGTAACGCCGTCATATGTAACGGTAGGCACAAGGGACATACGGTTCAAGCTCAGTGTTCCGAGTAGAACGTTTGCGCCGTTGTACAATGACAGCTTGAATATTCCGCAAGTGCTCATCGAATTAATCTTGTCGGATAAGCACAACTCGCCTTCCTTTATATCGAAGCAGAAGTATGGGTTCGTGCCCGCGCCCGCTTTCAAATAATCTATTTGCGATACCGCCATTACTATTTTTGAGATAGCTTTACCCGCCGCAAAATCAGCGTATATGCCCGTAAGCTCCGCAGGGGCGTTGCCCGAAGCAACGAAAGTCCCCGACTTTGCGCCGTAGCTGAAGCTTCCGCCCGAACCGTTAAAGGAGAGCGAGAAGTCCGCCGTCGAGCCGTCCTCATAATACATAGTTACAGTCCAATCCGATATAGGATAATTCCTCATAGCCTGTGCGGTAACGAACAGTTTTGCCACATCGTCATCAAGGATAAAGGTACGATAATCCTCATAAGGTTCGCCGTCCGTGTTAAGGAAAGCTTCGCTCGGGTTATATTTTGTATATTTGGCGATATCCAATGTTACCGCGCCGTTAAAGACGTCCACCACAAGGTCGAATTTGTCAATCTCTATCTCAATTTCGTCCATATCTGGAACAATCATTGCGAACAGTCCGCCAATGAAGTTCTTGCCAAGGTTCATGGCAACTGTGCCTTGACCTATAGTCACACCCGCTAACAAGTTGATAAGTCCGGCAATAGAGAAGCTGTCCTCAGCTGCGGCAAAGTCTTCGACAAGGCGCGAAGGTGTGCTTGCCGCGGCAAGCTCCTCCGAGGTAATTCCCCAGAACTCTAAAGAGCCTTGCACCGCGATGTACACGGGCGGAGCCGTTAAGAAGCGGAATGTCTCAAGATTCGGATTAAGGAAAATATTGGCGCCGTCGTAATAAATCGTCAATATGTCGACGAATGCATCGTCATAGAGTATGCCGTCAAGCATTATGTTATAGCATCGTTTTTCGAGTTTGATATATATCTTGATATCGCTTAACGCAAGGTTTGCGAAGTCTAAGCTGCCTAGATACACGCGCAGATGCAATCTGTAATCGCCTGTCAACATCTCGCGATTGAAGCCGAGAGCAAGAAGCACGTTGCCTATATACGAGGCGATATTATCGCCAACGTTGTACAAAGAGCCGCCCGGATTGAACATATCATCAAGGCTTGAGATGTTGTTGGCGGGTATGTCTATCGCAAAATCGATAATCGTAGATACATAAACCTCGTTAAGGTCGTTGATGATATCCGAATACTCGCCGTCGTCTATGACTGTCACTCCGTCAACTTTCTTTGTAACGATATTATTGACGGGGCTAGTATAATCCAACAAGTTCTCTGCGCCCACTTTGGCAGAATAATTGTTGAGCCCGATTGTAAAGGTAAGCTCCTCGTATTTGACGCCGATAACTCCTATAGCTTGAACACTCTTATTGAAAGTGTTTTGATAAAGCATTGTTTCAGATGCATCGTACAGCGCAAAGCTCCATGTACCCGAATTGAGTTTTTTGACCTTGTCGGAGTTGCGGACGGTTACAAAATTGTCCGCAATAATAAAGTAATCCGCAATATCGCCGCCCGTAAACTCGAGTTCGGCGTCGTAAACCGCATTGCTTATTACCGCTTTTGCTACCGTAGCCGCCGACAACCCCTCTACCTCGTACGTTATATCCGAGGTCACGTTGCTCAACGCAAAGTTACCGCCCTTGGTAAGGGTGTTCTGAAGTCTTACGCTTATGTAGCCTTCGTCTGCGGAAGTGCCTTTAAGCGGTATACCGAAAAACTCCTCAATAATCATCAAGGTATTGTTGTTGAGCATTAGCGTCGAAACGTCCTGCGTCGCCATAATGCCGCCGAACAATGACAGTATAAGATATAGAATCCCGTCTGAATCGTTTTTGTCAAGTACGAATTTTTTGCTTATCGTGCTATCCATATACAGTACGCCTTGCGAAGTGTATATTCTTATCTCAAAATACTTGCCATTTTCGTTAAGTGCGCGTACCTCATCGGTATTATTGAAAGCTATATAAGTCACGTTGCCTCTCGTTGCCATGGTGAAATATTTTGCAATCTCAGTAGCGCCGTTGGCGGTGGCAAAAGCTTCGTCGGGAATGGGGAATACGCTGCTCTTATAGAACTCTACTTTCTGTATAGTCGCGCCCTTTAGCGCCATCTTATATTGGTTGGTCGACCTTATTATCGAGGGAATAATATTGCTCGTGACTACCGTCAGATGCGTATATCCCAAGCCTATCGCGGTGCTGTTAAGCGATATCGTGGTGCTTGCCGCGACTCCCTGCATCGAGATAAATTGATTCCATTCCTCGGGCGAGGTCAACGTGACGCCGTCCGCTTCGGGCGAGGTTCTTAACGTGACGCTAATAATCTCACGTTCAACAAGGTTGAGCGTCAGCGTATCGTCCGTGCTTTGGGTTCTTGTAATAAAGCTTAACAGTTCAAGGTCATAGAACAATATGCCGTTGACGGGCGTCAGCTTGTTGTCGCCGGATTGGGTTCGGGCAAATTCGGTAAAATAGAAATAAGTAAGCCCGTTCTTCTCCACAATATTGAAGTATTCGTTCCATTCTTCGCTAGTAAGCGTTACTGTTTCATCTTCGTTTACTAGCCTTATCGTATCAATCGAAGTATTGCTCAAGTCGACAAGATAATAACTTTCGCCTTCAAGATAATGATAAATTCTCGTTGCCGATATCAACTGCGGTGTCGTGCTAGCATAATCTACATGCATTTCCGAATTATATTGCGCGCTCTCAGCATGGGATTGCCCCGGAGTCTCCTCGTCCGTAATCTCCCGTCCCATTCCTATAAGGCTGATTAAATCGAGCTTGATAGGCGGTGCGCTCTTCAAAATACCAATATTTACATACGCAATACCGTCTGTAACATAAACGGACAACAACAACGACGGAATCATGGGGTCGGTGACATCGATTATCTCGAGAAGTATCTCGTTATTCAGCAATAATGTGTTGATGTCAAGGCTGTTCAAGCCGCCGAAGCTATTGAAAATCGTGCCGAGGTCGACATTGAGCAGCAAATTGAATTGCAAAGATATCGAGCTGTCCTCGAAGCCGAGCGCAAAATCAATGTTTTCTTCGAGCAACGAAGATATAACATTGGTCAGCGAATATATGCCCGCTTCCGAGCGTCCGTCGAACTGCCCGCTTATGGACAACGCGATTTTGCTATCGAGCGTAAGTTCCGAATAGTTTGCCAATTGACTAGCAATGTCCGCGGGTATAGTCAACGTGTCCTTGGAAAGTTTCAGTCCGATACCGTCGATGCTAATTCTAAAGAACGGAGGTTGTGTGCCGTCTACCGCGTCAAGGGAGGCTTGCAAGTTGATACCCAAGCCGTCCTCAACACTCAATCTCAAGCCGACCTTGAGTTCGCCAATCTCGTCGAGAGCGTCCACGTCGACATTGTACCCGAGCGCTTGGGCGAATATAGATATAAGAGCGGTCTTGATACTTATCTGAACGCCCGCGCTTTGAGAAACGGTAATTCTAGATATGTTTTTGAATATTGTCTTAAATGTCGCATTAAAGTCCTCGAGGAATACACCTTCATCATTGTCGCCGTCCTCAGCCGAAGAAGTGTTCGAACCGCCGCTAAACAACGAATCAAGGCCGTTTGCGGGAAGCAACGCCGCAAGGTCAAGCCCCACATATTTTATCTTGTTGACGTTAAGCGCGGGCATATCTATATATAATGTGCCATTATCGGGACCGTTATAATAGATTGTTCCCATGCGTCTTTCCACCGTACCATTTATTGCACCGCCCTCGATTAATGAGATGAATATCTCAGAATCAGAGAGATTATTGAGGTCGATGCTCGCGCTCACGTTAAGCGTAAACACCATATTCGTCTCAAAAGTCTTGGTTGTGAAAGTCGCCATCGCTTCAAGACCGGGGAACAACGCGTTAAGCACCTTGCCGATATCGGCAAAGTAATCGACGCTACCCGGACTTTCTTCGAACTGTATTCTCAAGTTAAAGGTCAGCTTGCTCATCTCGGAGAATAGCTGATAATCCATCTTTTCCGCTCCGGTATCCTTCTCGTTGCCCGAGGCGGTGTCTATCTCGAAGAAGTCAATGTGCTGTTTGCCGGCTACAAACATCATGTCGCCCATACCCATTTCGATAACCGATTTTGCTTCCTCGGGGAGCGGGTCTTTAAGCACTCCGTCCTCGTATATCATCGACCTGTCATAAACTTCTAACATCAATTTGGCATTAAAGTTCGACTCGCCCGTCTCACTGTTATGGAAGAAAGGCAGTATGGCATTGGTTACGGGGTCTCTTTCGAGCAAATTAATGACCAACTTCAGTCTTGTGAAAGGAGTATCCTCAAAAGGAAGCACTTCTTTCATCATTATTTCAAAGACATTGGCTAGGAAAGAATAACTCGATGTTATGGTGATTCCGTTCTTGGTTATGAGTATGTTGTCAAACATACCCGAGATAAGCTCTGCTCTCCAGATATTTTCCTCCTCGGGCGTCATATCCATAGCCGTTGCCGTATCCGTTATACCCGATAGAAGTTCGCCAAGATTAAGCGCGACTTTGATATTGTACAATCCTATCATTGGCGCATCGAGGTATAGCGCGTTGTCCAACCCGACATAATAGGCGCGGACGAACAGTGCTTTTTTCTCGTTAACTGTGTCCGGATACTCGATTAAAATTATCTTGAGCATCAGTTCAGAACGTCCGATATTTTTAAGGTTTAAGTTTGCCTTTAGCTCCACTTCGAAACGCAAATCAATATAATCCGTTATATCGAGCGTAAAGTCCTCGCTTAGAATATACATCAACAGCGCTTGCAAATCGAGACTCTGCTCTTTCATCTCGGCATCAAGATAGAATTTTGATTCAAAATAAATATTCTCGAGCATCAAATTGTCACCCGTCGGCATATTAAAGTCATATATGCTCTTGTATTCGGTAACATCTTGCGTCCTTTCGGGACGTATCGAGGTGTCGTTGAACTCGATTGTGTTCAATTCGCCAAGGAAACTGACATAACCCGCCGTCTCGGGATTTTGCCCGCCGTCCGGCAGTTCGTTATTGTTGACGAACTCGGCGTTGAAGCTGATATATTGGTCGCTAATGCTGAATATCGTCGCCATGTCGGTAATTTGCACAGGTAAAACAAGCTGTATCTCGGAGAGAAGCTCGCCGAGAATCAGTTCGAGCATATCATTGTTATACACGATATGCAGCCCTTCGGCATAATTGTCGCTACCGTCGCTAATTATAATCTTGTTGATTACTCTGCCGACTAGCAATAGATAATTGCCGGCATCTCCCAAATCTGCCGCCCCGCTTTCCTCGGTTTCGGCAAGCGCGTCTTTGAGCAATGACGACAAGTCTATGCCCGCAATGAGAATCTTGGGCACATCAAACCAAGGAATGTCGATATAGATTTCTCCTCGGTATATGTCAAAATAAACCGAAAGTAGCAGATTTGGATTATCGGGGTCGTTACTCGGATAGTAGATAGAAAGGTTAACTTCGCTATCCATAATATTGACGATGCCTATTTTTGCTTCGAGTATTACCTCAAAGAAGCCGTCTATTCCTTGCATAGTTACGGGGATATTCAGTCCCGGAATCAATGTCTCGAACAAGCCGCCTATGCTATACAGTCCGTCCGCGAAGTCATAATCCAGCCTACCCGACGCTTTGATGCTAAGGTGCTTGAAGTCGTCGGTCGTATTATACCTATTGCCGTCGAAAGCAATCTCTTGCTTTGTGCCACGGAAAGAATAATTGCTTATATCGAGTTTGAACCGTGGGTCGTTCTCGGTGCCGGGCTTTTTATTCCATACCATATCGATGCCAAAATTGGTGTTAAAGAAGTCGAACCTGACATCAAGCGCCTTGAGCGACGGCATGTCAAGACCGATACCGCCTAAGAACCTTTCGGATATCTCGTGGAATATCGTGGTCGTGAACTTTATCACGAATTCGCCCGAATCGGTAAGGTTGAGCGAAGACACTATCGCAGTGACCAATTCGAAAATATTGTTATTGTCGTTCTCGGCGGGTGATACATCGCTCGTCTCTGCCGCGTAATTCTCGCCGTAAATCAGCGAATATATCATGTCCGCTATATTGAGGTTATCCAGCATCTCTTGAAGACCGGTGCCCGACAATAGCGATGCGATATCGAACTCTATGCGAATATTCAAATTATCCTCGAGAATGGGGGCGGATATGTATAAATAGCCGTTCCCGTCGTAGAATAATGTAATCATCTCTTCCCTATTGGTAAGACTGCCTGTTTTGACTATCTCGCATACGCTGATATACAACTCGGACATCGAAATGTCTACAAGAGAGATGTTGACCGCAAACGATATCCCTAAGGTTTTCCGCACGTTGCCCGTCAATATGACCGGTATTCTGTCCTCCTCGTTGACAAACAGCGACTGCAACAAGTCGGTAAGGTAGTATGCATTGTTTTCGTCGACTGCGTCGATAGCTATCTCGATAGTCGCGTCGGCGGAAAGGTGTATGAATTCCAAACTGTTGACGAATGCGTAATCCGCCGCGTCGTCCACCGTCTTGGTAATATGACCGCCCAAGCTTAGAACGGGCTTATTAATGCTCATTGATAGAGTCGTAACATCGCTGTACCCACCCTCGCCATTGGGCACATTGCCGCCCACCGCGCCAAAATCCAACCTTATAATCGGGTCGCCTTCGTTCACGGGGTTAAGGGACACTAAGGCATTGAGCGTAAACATCGCGTCTAGATTGACGCCCAACAGCCCCAATGCGTAATCGATAAAGTTCACGCTAGCGCCAACACACAATCCCTCGGGGTTGAACGCGATATTCAAAGCGTCGTCCGCCGCTCCCGCTGTCTCGCCGCCGGTAGTTGAGCCGAATAATATTTTGAGCAAATCGGATAACGATATCTCGATTGCAAGCTTGGGCAGCCCAAGCGCGGACAAATCCGCGTAAATATAGTTATTGTAATAATAAAGTTCTAATAATGTATTTTGTTCGTGATAATCGCCCGCTTGAACGGTACGCACAATATCAAAATACAAGTATAAGTCTTGTACAAGATTTATTAGCAACTCGTCAAGGGAAAGTCCGCCGCTCTTGCCTAACTCCGCAATGTTATCGCCGCCAAGCCCTATATTCATCTCGAGATTGAAGTCAAGTCTTTGATACGAAGCGGCAATATTAAGGGCAAGTTCGCTTTCGATGCCGAACAACTCGCCTAGACCTTGCAAGTTAATGGAGTTGTCTATCGGAGTATCCAATTCGACCGTACCGCTCAACTTGAAGAACAGCGCCTTTGCCTCGGTCAACGACTGATAGTAACCTAGCGGAACATCGTACGATATCGCTCGATTGAATCCAATCTCGGTATTGTAAAGCACAAAGTTAATGTATGCCGAGAATACATCAACACCGCTTGGCGGTACGTCGAAGTCAATCAACAAATCAATGAACTTGGTATATTCGAGCAGTTTGCCGCCCTTGTCGATAGTAACCGTGGGCGCTCCGTCCAAATAAACGGACAGCTTAGAAGTGTCCGCCTTGACCGCGGGCATATTCAAGTCATTCATGCCCGCAAGGGAAAGCGCAGCATTGAACATATCTCCCGCGAACCCGATTTGAGCGCCCGAATTATTAAGAGTGAGTCCGGTGAATAAGCCGAGAATTCCGCCCATATCCAACGCGTTCGCTTCTCCCGCTCCCGCTATCTCGTCGCCGCCGAGATTCAAAAGACTCTTTAATAAATTGTCTATAAGCGAGGAGAACGCAATTTCGTCTATCTTAAGCATAAGGTCAAAGTACGGAATATTGACATATATAACGCCGTCCGCCTCTGTGCCTACATAATAGAATGCGAATTTTAGATTGCCCAATACCTTAGTCGCGCCGGTAGAATCCACCTCATAGACCTGAATCGCGAACTCCGAGCCGCCAAGGTCTACGGGTATCTCGGCATATTGGTCTACCCGAATATTGGCTTGGAGCATCACCAAATAGTTCATACCGATTATCTCGTTGATATCAAGTTCAATCTTAAGTTCGGCCAATGCCCCGTCCATAAGGCTTGAGAGCACCGAGCCGAGCATGTCATTGACTGCATAATTAATCCCCGCATCGGCATGGATATCCACTTCGAGCGCGGTGGAAACGGACAGATATTCGATGTTGCTTATATAGGATTCGCGTTTTTCTATTTCCTGATATTTGCCCTTGAAAACAAGTTCCTTAAGCGTAACCTTAAAATAGGTGTCCTCTTTGAGCGCAAAATACATGCCCGTTGAAGAGCCGAGCGCTACGCGGAACTCGCCGCCCGTGGGATTGATTGCAAAATATTTGCCCCACTCCGCACCCGAGGCAAGCGTTGCTACAATGTTCGCCCCTTGCTTGATTGTAATCGATTCAATCTCAAAAGTGGTCAAATCAATAGAATCATATGTATATATTTTAATGGATTTATCCATAGAAAACACGCTTGGCTCCGTTCCGTTGTCAAGCTGAACGGATACAGTGTAGCCGCCTAGGGGCAGAGCGTTGAATTCGGCGGTATTCGCGAATTCGATTGTGCCGTCCGCTCGGTTGATAATAAAGTATTTTGACCATGCGCTTTCCGAGTTGAGTATCGTGTCGATGCCGTTGCCCGAAAGCGTTATCCTTATTATGTTCGCGGTACCTAACGCCAAGGAATATTTGTTTCTTATTATCGATTTTGTGAATGCGAAACTGTGCGCGCCGCCCTCGGTATCCGTTATCTCCGCGGTATATGTTCCGTCGGAAAGCTCGTTCATCTCGTCGCTATTTTTGAGTGTGACTCCCTTCGCGATTGAGGGCAAGTAGTCGTTGTATCCGAGCATAACAAGTACCGTCCCGAGTATCTCGCCCGAGATTGTAAGCGCTATATCCTCATCGCCTATGTATATGCCGCATACGCCCGAAATCGAGTTAAGCAGACCGGTAATACCTCCGTCAATACCAACAATATCGCCCGATGCTTCGGCATAATCTATATCCGATGCTTCGCTTGCAAAAAGTCCGCCGAGCAACTCGCCGAGGTCCAAATCGAGTTGGAAAGGCTCGACGCCGAGCAGCCCCTCAAGATTTATTCCGAGCGTACCACGGCTATAATAAATGCTCATAATCTTTTCAAGCGTCTCGCCGCTTGCGTCCTCGCCTACCTCATAAAGGCTCATATAGAGGCTCAAGCCGTATAGATGGTTCGCCCCCTCTGCGAAGTTGAAGCTAGCCTCAATCGTCAACCGATAACATCCGGAAAGAATATCCGTAATATTGATTTCAAAATCGCTTGCGCCCAAGAATTCGTCAAGCAGTTTTTCGAACCTCAATGCGTTGGTATCGTTCGGGTTGTTATTCGCTGCGATTCCGAACTCAAGGTCGACAGAAAGACTTATATACGCTTGTATGGAGTCAAGTCCTACGTATTCGCTTAGGAATCCGAAGAAATTGCCTGCTTCGTCAGCCGCTTCGGGATTATTCGCATCAATTTCGATAAGTACAGGCAACAAATCCTCTCTGAATTCAAGCACAAAGTCGCCGATAGCAATATCAATCGCGTAACCTTCGTTGAACAATGTATTGACATGTATGCCAATGCCGCTTTGGATATAAGTCTCGCCGCCGGAGAAGATATCGCCGAGAGTACCAAGACCTATAAGCGTGTTGATTTCGGGCAGAGAAAGGTCGATACCCGCAAGCAGTATCGCTCTGCTGAGTATCTGAGAGGACAGCTCGACAGTCACCGCGCTCTCGGTAAGTCGGACGCGTTCGAGGAATTTTATAATCTGCAGCACTCCGAAGCCGTCCGCAGACTCGGGTTCGCTTGCCGCAGCAGTATTCACGGAGCTTAGAAGATTGTATAATATCTCCCTCAAATCGAGCGCGTTGCGGATTGCAAGTTTGAGTTCAAGAGCGGGTACATGTATGTAAATCACATCCGTAACATCACTCAAATAGTATATGCCGATGACAGGCTTACCCTCGGGATATTCCGTTGTAATGCCGTCCGTTGTCTCCTCCGTCACATTCTTATCGCGAATCATAACGAGCAGTTCAAGACGCATTTTGTCTATTATGGAATCGATATTATCCGCAAGGTTAGAGCCCGTGTACGCGTCTATGCTCAAGTTGGTAAGGTCAAGCCCACTGATGCCCAACTCGATATCTACGCCATAATAATACTCGCGGTCGCTGTCCGCGGTTAAGAGCAATTGCAATACATTCTGATAATTAGCGTAGCGCACAAGTTCTTCTGTTCCGTCAAGCTCCGCTAAGCCTAGCTTGACGCTCATCGAGGTGGAAAAATAGAGTTGTCCGAGGTCTTGCAGTCCGGTCGCCGTATCTCTCATAGAGGTGATAGGCGCGCCGTATCTCGGAAGCTCCGCAAGCGAATCCTTAAATATCAGCGCGTAATCCTCCAACCTCAACGCGAGGTGCGAATTCTCGTTGAAATCGAGCGAAAGTTGCATCAAATCGGCGGAAACCGTCACGCTAACGCCCTCCAACGGCGGCAAAAGTACGCTTAGTCCGAGTACCTCAAGAAGATATGAAATCACTCCGCCGTTGACGCCGACTACCAAACCGTCCGAAACAAGTAAGGAAATAATAGGCGATAGCGGACTCTCGTTTTCCGCGGCAGCAGCAGGAGCGCTAGACGCAGCAGGAGCACTAGATGCGGGAGAGCCAAGCAGATTGAGTACAAGTTCGATTATGCCTAGGTTGTCTATACGCACTGCCTTACCCTCGGAGGCATCCGTATTACCGTAGATAAAGTACAAGGATTCGACATAGCTGTTGGTCGCCGCGTCCAGCTTATCATGAGAATTATAATAAACCGTTATAAGTCTATTGTCGTTGGCGAACAGTTCTCCGCCCGCGCTCATGTAGTAAACCGACATAAACAGTTCGATTCTCGTATCGATAAGTGATTCGAGGTGCACATTGAATGCAAAATCAAAGCCAAGCCGCGCGACAAGCGTATCACCCGACGCGTTGTCTTTGACAAAAAGCTCGAAACTTTGCCCGACTACTTGTTCGGCAATATATTGGTTGATTGCCGCGGCATATGCCGAGTCTATCGCAAATTCTGCTTGTGCCCTTGCTTCAAAGCCAAAATTGAGGTCGGTCCAATCGCAATAGGACGCGGTGTCGGAAGGAAGTATACCTTGAGGCTCGCAAAACGCAATACCGAAGCCGCCCAACCCTAATCCGAGCTCAAAAGCCTCGTTGAGGTCGCCGTCAAAGACGCTGAGTCCGATTCCAATACCGATATCCTTAAGGTTCAAATCAAGAGTAGCAATAATATCGGGAAGCTGTAAGCCCGACAAGTCAATCGCCAAAAGTGAAAGCGCCGCCGTCAGGAAGTTGCCCTTGGTCGCTATGCCGATTATGCCGCTTTCGCCGTCAATGGTAACGGAGCCGAGAATAGCGTTGATAAGCGCCATGATATCAATATCAAGCGAGCTTTCTTCGACTTCGCCGCTCTCAGGCTCTACGGGCGTAGAAGTCGGTTCTTCGACTTCGCCGCCGATTAACGAGTCGATAAGATTTTTGACCGTATCGAGAACGCCCGTTCCTTCAATTTTGAATTTCTTGGCGCCGATGCTCGTTAAGTCTATATAGAGCGCATCGTCTACACTGTCATAATATATACCAATTATCGTCCCCTCTATATTCGATATCTCTATCGCAAGGCGGCAATAATCAAAGTTCGCTATATCAAGATAGACTTTGAAACCTACGGTTACGGGCAAGTTGAGCAGTTCGCCAATGTCGCCTGTACTGCCAATATAAATGGATAGTTGATTGAGAATCGAGACAATCGTGTCGCCGAGTCCTACCGCGCCTGCTATATGCGCAAGTGTCTCGGAAAGCGAAACATTGGGATTGCCCTCACTATCCACGCCAAAGACTCCGGTACGCAAATCGAGCGCAACAGTCGCCGCAAGATAAATTCCTTCTATCGCAAGCTTGCCCGTCTCATCGCTTATCGGAATATATTCCAACTCCTCATGCGCGTTGGCGAACGCATACTGCGCGATATTTGAGCTGCCGAGCGAAAGCATTATGCCGTTGAGCCGCAAGGTAAGATTTACGCCCGCCGCGCCCAAGCCAACCGATACCGCGTAATCGGTGGTAAGTCCGACGCTTATCGAGTCCAAAAACTCGCCAAAATCCAAGCCGCCGATGTCTATGCCAAGCTGTGCCAAAACATCAGCTATAAGCACACCCGAAATGATTACAGAGATGCTGTTTTGGTTAAGTTTGAGCGCGACAAGCTTTTCTCCGAGAGAGAGGGGCTCGCTCGCTCCCGCCGATTCCTCACTGTTGTTCAGCAAGCTTGAAAGCAGCGAGGATACATCAAGACCGTTGTAGCGCACCGCGCCCACTCCGAATAAGGGCGCTTTTGCATAAACAGACTGCGATGACGCGTTGTAGTAGAGAAGCAACGCAAGACTCGTGCGGTTATGCGCGGCGTCCGTAACGTACACCCTCAGCAATAGTTCGAGTTCGTCAAGAATGTTCAAAACGGTAGCACTATTGCTGAAATCTACCGCTTCGAGATTGATATTCGCCATAAGGTCGAATGACAATCCAAGGTGTGCGGCTTGGGTAACCGATATGCCTATATCCGAGCCGGCAAGCAATGCTTTCACCAAGTTTTCGAGCGTTGCTCCTTGGTCGCCCGAATTGAACGCATCGAGATGCAAATCAATCTCGCCGGTAAGCGCAAGTCCCACCTCGTTAAGCGCCGCAAAATCAAGCTCGGGATAGTCCGCGACTGCGTCCAAGCCAAGATTTTGCTTTTCAAAGCTCGCGCTTATCTTATCAATACCAAAAGATATGTAGTTATTATCATCTTTTGAAAGCTTAATCCCCACGCCTACACCGTCAATAAAATTGACATAGCCTTCGGGAGTCAGCTTGTCAAATATGTCGCCAACATCGTAGCCAAGTATTGCAATTAAGGTCGAAAGCGCGGTGTTGGAAAGCGCAACGCCCACTCCTCGCGCGTTGATGTTGATTGCGCTCAATATGCCGATATTGGACAAAAGTGTATCCATTATTCCGTCAAGCGCTCCGTCCTCCGCCGCCGCCTGCTCATCGAACAAGCCCGAGAGAAGGTCTCCCACATAGAATTTCATATGCGGAAGGTTGAAGCCCTTGACGCCGTTTGCGGTAATTGCACCAAAAGAAGCGTTGATATATACATATGCTCCGTCAAAATACAATGTAAGTATGCTGTCTCCGTTCATAAGTATTTCGGCTTTGAGCTCCATTCTGCCCAATATATCGTTCAAATCGATATTTGCGCTGATTTTGAGTCTGAATTCTCCGGAAATATCGCCTTCCACAAGAATATCAAAAATCAATCCGTCGAGAAGCTCCGCAATACTGTCGGGCAACACGCTTTCCGCAATGCCCAAAAGCGCGGCAAAAGAGGGTCTATCAGCTTGCCGATTGTCTTCCCACGCATATTCCAATAAAAGCTCGGTCGAAACATAAATCTCTTGAATTGCAGTGACATCGACATAATCGTCTTGCCAAGCCACCGATGCCGGCAGAATCTGCCGTTTTTCAAGCGCAAGCACAAAGTTGTGGATGCGCACAGAAAGATAGGGATTGACATAATCGGGTGTGCCGTCAGAGGTGTCGAGAGCAACAATCAGACCCAGCTCAAGCCCCTCCGAGGTCTTTATGTAGACCTTGCTACTTTCGTCAAGGCTAATAATCCCGTCCGCCTCAGTACCTAAAAGCAACTCAAAAACGGTAGCAATAAGTCTTTCGCCGATATATACTGCCGCCTCGTTCTGGTCAAGCGAAATGCCGCCCAAAACTCCGCCCAAAATTTTGATAAGAAGCTCGGGGGTCATTTCGCCGTCCTCTGCGCCGGATAGCGTGGAGGGAATAGCGCTAGCTAAAGCCTCATCGTCAAGCAGCCCTCTCAGCATGTCTTCAAGGTTGATTTTGTACATAAATTTGGGCAATCCGACGCTGCCGTCAATAGAAATGCCCGACGCATCCACGAATATCGCACTTTCGTTGGGAGCGTATTCGCCATAATAAATCGCAAGTATCTGATGTGTGCGGTCACGGAATCCTCTATCGTATACTCTTACTGCAATCTCGATTTTGCCCAGGTCGATATTGAGTCCGGCTCCCGCAATAATGTCGGATAGCTTGAAGCCGTCAAAGCCGACGTTGACATCAAAAACAATGTCAAAACCGCCGTCAAACGGGTTCTTTACATTCAAAACGCAAGCAAGCTCGGCAATAATACCGCCGAGCGCGTCGTATAGGTCAAGCGAAGTAAGGCTACCTGAGTTCATGTCCACCGAAAGTTCGGCAGAAAGACTTACCGCGGATAAAGAATCCAAGTCGAGATAGGAATTCTTATTGAGGGTATCTACATTGATTGCGAACTCGGGTCTTAAGCCCAATGTCGCTTTGGGCATCTCAAGCTTGAGCGAAAGATTGTCATTGAGCTTGAGTCCGACGTCCAAATAAACGCCGAACTCACCCTCAAGCAGTCCGATTTCAAGACGAATCTCTCTCAATATGATATCTTCATCAGAATAGGTTGTGACTAGACCGCCAAGGATTGCGTCAAAAATAGACATCGTTGTTTCTGCAGAGGCAATTGCCGCGTCCAATTCCGCAATTTCGCCCGCTGTCATTCCCGTCCTTTCCGTCGCGTTAAGTTTGTCAAGGTTCTGCTTTTGCGTATAGCCGATACCGTTAATCAGCGTCTTAAGCGTGGCTCTGTCAAGGGTAACCGCAAGCGCCGTTCTGCCGTTCGGACCCTTTTCAAGTGTGCCGAGAATCGCTACTATGAGTTTCATAGTATCAAGTTGGACATAAGTAACGTTGCTCGCCGCGGAAACCTCGAAAGTAGCGGTTCTTGCATAATTCGCAATAGCCTCGTCGAGATTTGAGCCGCCGTAAGCTGCTATCATACCCGCTTCCGCCGCCTCGCCCGCCTCGCCGGTCAAAAGTCCGCCGAGCAATCCGCCCAACAGATTGTTGAGAATACCCGAAAGGTTGATACCGCCGTATTTTAGCTTGGGCAACCCAATAGGAGACAAGTCGACGAGTATCATCTCGTCCCTGCCTCTATACGCGATATTTGCGACTGCCCCGCCCGAAAAATCGGACAGAGTAAGCAAGATAACGTTCGAAGAATTATTCGCAAAGTCAAGCGCGACTTGAAGTCGTCCGCTAAGTCCCATGGAGGATTCTCCGAGACTTATCGTCTTGCGCCCGAGGTCACCGAGGTCGTCAACGCCGAACAATAGCGCAAGAATTCCGCCGATAGTGTCGCCGACTGTAACCGTCTGCGCCACTTTATTCTCGTACATTAAGTTAAACTCTATATCAAGATTAAGCACACTGAAAGTCTCGTAATCGGCAAAGCTCGGGAATGCGATATCGGGCATCGCATACCTATCCGTGCCGTAGTATTCTGCACCCGCTTTGACTCCCAATCCAAAAATGCCCTTGCCGTAGCTCGCGTCAAGGCTCATATCGGAAAATACACCATTCTCGGTTCGGATACTGAAATCAAGCGCGATTTTATCCAAAGGATAACTAGTAATATTCGCAAGTCTTAGTCCGAAAACGGGATACAGGATATCGTCGAGATTTATTCCCAAAAATGTAGGGATTATCGGAGCGACTGTCTTAAGTATATTGAACATTCCGGATATAAAAGTGGAAATGTCAGTCTCAACATAAAGCTCCTCTGTTGTGCCGGTGGTGGTCAGCGTCGCAGTCTTAATAAGACCGCTCAAAACGCCCGAAAGCATTGAGCCGAGATTTATCCCGGCGACATCAAGCGTCTCTATCTTCTCGACAACTCCGCCGAGCATGCCCGTTGCCGAAGAGGCGAGTTGTACGATTTGCTGAAGGTTGACTTCTTTGATTAAAAGGTTGGGGCCGTTTTCACCCGCGATATCGAGATAGAATTTACCCGCATCATAGTAAAGTCCAAGCACGGTATCGTTATTGACGCTTTCTTTCAATTCGAACAAAATATCAGATTTTGTGTCGTCAATACGGTTATATTTCGCTTTGAAATTTATGTAATACTCTCTTGTCTCGTCGTCGATTGTCAACGACAGCCGTTCGGATTGAAAGCTGAACACAAGATACTCTTCATTCTCGTCAGATGAGAGCGAGTCGGATGCAAATGCTATCACATATTGCAAAAATTCGAAAAAATCGCTTGTGTCGAGCGTCTCTACAACCGATGTCGTCCCATTATGGTTGGTGTCCGCGCCCGGTTTGATTATTATCGGGTCGATGTTTTTACAAGCGACAAGCCCGAATGTTGCCAAACATATAATTGTAATCAAAATTGTCAGAAAAACGATGCGTTTATTCATAAATACCTCCAGCCGACTCCCGTTAAGGAAAAAGCTACTACCATTTTACTAAAGTAAATGATTAATGTCAATAGTTTTATACATACATATGCGCGCAAGCATATAGAAAAAACAACCAAAAAAATAATTTTTTTATATTGCAAATTCAAAACAAAATTAAGCACAAGTAAAAAACAGCCCGATATTTAGGAATAAATTTGACAACACTTTGATAACGCTCTATTTATATTCACAAGGCTTGCAAGTTTTCAATAAGGCATGACAAAAGATAAAAATTTAATAATAGAAGTCGCAAATGTTATAAGTATAGCTTATGTATTATATTCAAAATTTTTAATACTTTTTTCAATATTTT
>CAYOYS010000003.1:0-21961 GCA_964408255.1 uncultured Christensenellaceae bacterium
AAGGGTATTGACCTTGAGGTAGAGGGCGGCGATTTGTTCGCGTTTATCGGACACAACGGCGCGGGCAAGACTACCGCAATCAAATGTGTGGCGGGTATTCTCGACTTTGAGAAAGGCGAGATAACGGTAGCGGGACGAAATATAAAAGAAGAGCCTATCGCAAGCAAATCCGTTATAGCCTATGTGCCGGATAATCCCGATATATACGGATTTATGACGGGAATGGAATATCTCGAATTTATACTTAATGTGTACAAGTTGGGCGCAAAGAATAACGAGATGCTGAAGCGTCTTGCGGAGGAATACGAGCTTTTGACGGACTTGGGCACTAAGATTCAAGAGTACTCACACGGAATGAAGCAAAAGCTAGTTATGATATCGGCGTTTATCCGAGAGCCGCAATTAATGGTGCTTGACGAGCCGTTCGTCGGACTCGACCCCAAAGCGGCGAAGATAACCAAAGATTTGATGAGAGAGTTTTGTGCTAACGGCAACGCAATATTCTTTTCGACGCACGTTCTTGAGACGGCGGAGAGGCTTTGCAACAAGGTGGCGATAATCAAAGAGGGCAGCATTGTGCATCAGGGCGACATGGGCGACGTAATCGGGGGCAAGACCCTTGAGGAGATTTTTTTGGAGGGTGCTCGTGGATAATTTTTGGACGCTTTTACAGATAGGTTTTAAGACCAATCTTAGCTCCTCGCAATCCCTTTCAACAAGGAAGAAAGCGGGAAGCGCGGCAGTGCTTCTTGCGCTCGTTATGATGATAACCGGATATATGTTTTTGATTGCGTACCAAATGGGCAAAGAGTTCGCGGAGAGCGGAATGATTGACCTCTTAATCCTTTTCGCGGTAATCGGGGGCGTATTTTTTACCTTTCTCAACAGTATTATATCGAGCTTTCATTTTGTTTTCAAATCCAAGGACACGGATATTCTATTGTCCATGCCTATCAAAACGCCCGTGATAGTAAGTACTAAGCTGCTTTCCGTTCTCGCGCTTCTTTATATGTACTCGGCGCCGATATATATCCCATTTTTTACGGTGTATTTTATCTTCGCGGGGGTTAAGTGGGCAATGGTAGCATATGCGGGACTCGGGTTTTTCCTTACGCCGCTTTTTGCTTTTGCTTTGGGGCTCGCGTTGGGAATGTTACTCAACAGCATTAACAGTCTGCGCTTTGCGAAGCCCTTGTATCTTATATTTATGCTTGCGTTCATAGTCACCACCATGGTCATATCGAGCAATCCTCAGCGCGCCATGGAGTTTTTGTCGGGTAACACGGACGGCATAATCAATGTTTCCGGCGCGATATATTTTCCGTACTATCTGTTGTCAAAAGCGATAAAAGAGGGCAATGTGCTTTATTTTCTTGCGTTCGGCGCAATCAACTTGCTCCCGATAGGTCTTCTTGCCGCGCTTTGCTCCAAATATTATGTCAAGCTTGTAAGCTTTTTTTCACGTTCCCCAAAGACGCGAAAGTTCGAGTACAAGCAAGCGACAAGCGCAAAACTTATGATAGTGCTGTTAAAAAAGGAATTGAAGCGGCTCTTTTTCTCCACCAACTACTTGATTAACTCCTGTATCGGCCCCCTTATTCTCATAGTGCTCGCAATAATCAACATGGTCAACGGCGCAATAAGCGGAATGCTCGGCGCTCCGGTTACCGTGGTCGCTATGCTGTATATTTCTTTTACCGTGCTTTTGAACTCACCGCTTGCGGTCAGTATCTCGCTTGAGGGTGAAAGCTTTTGGATTTACAAAAGCATACCCGTAAGCCCCGCGGACATTATTCGCGCGAAGCTTTTAATGCAGTTGATAATATTTTTGCCGCTTTCTTTTGTCGGAACGATTCTGATGTGTATCGCTCTCAAAGCGTTTGCTTTGGATATTGTCGTTCTTTTGTTATTCACCGTCGTAATAAACGTATTCGGGGCGGTACTTGGCATGACCGTCGGCTTAAAAAAATATAATCTTCATTACACCAACGAGCTTCAAGTAGTCAAACAAAGCTCCGCGGTGTTTATTACCATGGTTATTGGCTTACTAACTGCGGCGGCAGTGTTCGCGCCCTACATGTTGCTTGGGAAATACATCAATGAAATTTGGTACGTTGCGGCGGCTACCGTAGCGCTTGCCGTCACCGCGGGAATAATGTACGCAAAGTTAACCAATATAAGTTCCGAAAATTTCAATAAAATAACTTGATGAGGAATTCAATAAAATAACTTGATAAAGATTTTTTAAGTCTGTTTATAAACGAATAAACCCATATTTACAATGACTGAAAAGCTGTCTGCATACACTTAAGAATATAGAATTAAATGAAGAAAACTATTTGCAATAATCGCGCAACTGCCCTTATGCTTGAAAGCGTATAAAATCAATTAAAAAAGGATATAGCATTTTATCTTCGTTTTAGACCAAATAGACGCCGAAGATGTCTTGTTTTTTAAGTTAAAAGGCTATATATTGGCGCGTTTGTGTTCGTCTATTTTGCGACGTCGTATTCCTCCGCGAGCTTTTTGAATGCGGAAAGCGATGCGCGAATAGTCTTTTCCGAGACGCAGTACGCGATTCGCACATAGCCCGCGCAACCGAATCCGCTCCCCGGCACCATTAAAATGTTGTGCTTTTTTGCGCTCTCGGCAAACGCCTTATCGTCGGCAATGGGCGACTTCATAAAGAGGTAAAATGCGCCTTGAGGCTTAGCACACTCAAAGCCGAGTTCGGTCAGCGCGTTGTAAATCAGCCCGCGATTGCGGTCGTACGCCGCGATGTTAACTTCGGCATCAATGCATTTTGCGACAAGCTTTTGTTGCAGCGAGGGGGCGTTGACAAATCCAAGTATACGGTTGGCGACGGTTGCCGCTTCGATTAACTCCGCATAGCAGTCCGTCTCGGATGGAATGACAAGATAGCCGATACGCTCGCCCGGAAGGGACAAAGATTTGCTGAATGAGTATCCTATTACGGTGTTCTTGTAATGCGCGGCGATAAACGGAACTTCGACGTTGTCATAAACAAGTTCGCGATAAGGCTCGTCCGAGATGATATAGATGCTTGTCCCGAACTCGCGCTGTTTTTCTTCCAATGCGCGCGAAAGCGCTTCGATTGCCGCCTCGTTGTAAACTACACCTGTGGGGTTGTTCGGACTGTTGACGATTATTGCTTTGGTAAGCGGAGTCACCGCCGCTTTGATTGCTTGGATATCGGGCTGAAATGAGGGCGGATTGGGCGGGACGACCACGAGCGTTGCATCCACGTTCGACGCGTAATTGGCGTATTCGCCGAAAAAAGGAGCAATGACAATAAGCTCCTCGCCGGGATTAAAAAGACTTTTTAGTATTACATTGAGCCCGCCCGCCGCGCCTACTGTCATTATGATATTGCGGGTGTCGAACGCGGTGTTGTAGCGTTCGTTAAGCTTGCTCGCAATAACCGAGCGCACCTCGGGAAAACCTGCGTTCTCCATGTAGCCGTGAAGCGCCGCACTTTCCTCCGTCTTAAGAAGCTTGCGTATCGCTTTTGATATTTCCTTAGGCGCTTGGACATTGGGGTTGCCTAAGCTAAAATCGTAGACGTTTTCTCTGCCGTAGCGCGCGGCAAGGCGGTTGCCCTCCTCGAACATCGCGCGAATCATCGAACTTTTTTTGACGAGTTCGGACATCTTTTTCGAAATCATAGTACCTCCTTGCCCGAATACAGCGTTATTCCGCAATCGGATAAGCATTTGGAATAATAGAAAGAATGAACAATTACATTGAATTAAGCCAAGGTGTTTTGCAATAAAATTCGACAAACGAGCAAATTCGCAGTTTTACCCGCTTATCGCGCAAACATATCCGAAATCTCTACTTGGCTCAAGTGTTCGTTGTTTCTTAAAAACTTCGCCAAGATGTCGGAGCGGCACCGCGGCGCCGAAGTCCATATTATTTGGTAATGGTGACTTTTTTGAGATTGCGCGGCGCATCGGGATTCAAGCCCTTTTCTATCGACAGATTCAAAGAGAAAAGATGTATCGCCATTGCGTATGTCAAAGTTGCCGAGATAAAGTCCGCTTCGGGCATCTTGACTCCCGCGTTGGAGATATTGAGCACTTCGGGTATATCGCTGAATGAATATATGTTCGCGCCGAGAACCTTGGCGCGTGTGGCGATATCGATATAGTTGTTCGTACATTCTCCGCCGGGAGCGATTAAAATTACATTGACGCCGTCCTCGAGAAGAGCTAGAGGGCCGTGCATAAAATCGGTAACGCTATAAAAACATGCGAAGCTGTAACAACATTCTGCAAGCTTAAGCGCAAGTTCTTTGCCTACGCCTTGCATCGTGCCCCTCGACAGTATAATAAAATTGTTTTCTTTGCGTGTTGCCTCTGCGACTAAGCGGATTTTGGGAATAAGGTTCAAAATCTCGTTAACCTTATCGGGTAGCCCATAGATAAGATGCATAAGGTTCTTGCCCGATAGCGCGATTGCAAGCATATACAAAACGACTAATTCCGCCGCAAAAGTCTTGGTGGCGGCAACGCTTTTTTCTTCGCCCGCAGCAAGAAAAAGATGATGCTTTGCCGCTTTTGCAAGCGGAGAGAGGGGGTCGTTGGTGACCGCAACGGTCAAACCGCCCTTTTTGTTGGCGTTGTCAAGCACGGCGAGTGTATCAACGCTCTTGCCGCTTTGCGAGACCGCGACTACAAGATGTGTGCCGTAATCAACGTGTCCGTCGTACATCGTAGTTACCGAGGGATGTGCGGTCCCTACGGGAATACCACTCAAAATTTCCGTTATATATTTGAAACACAGCCCCGCGTTATCGCTTGTGCCTCTGCCAATAATGGTTATATTTTTGATGCCTCTATCCTTGACCACCTTGGCGATTTCTTTGACTACGCTCTCGTTCTCGGCGATTGCGCTTCTTATTACATTAGGCTCCGAATAAAGCTCTTGCTGCATTAACATTTCGAATCTCCCGTTTGCTTAGAGTTTTACTTCATTATAGTGAATCGGGCAAAAAAAGTAAAACGAATTGTGTTGCTTTATGTAAATTAATTGAACATGAACCATATCATTACAGTTTTATTATATCGGATTAATTAATTTTAATTACAATAACTTTGGCAGTATAGTATAATATATAATATGAAAAAAGCCGGATATGGTTACATTGCCGTTCCGATACGCACGACGCTTTTTATCTTGCTTATAATAGGCGTATTCGCGGCATTCGCCGCCTGTGCTCCCGCTGAGCCTGTCATCAATATCGTCTTGGGAGAGGGTGGCGCTATATACGCGGGGGCGACTGTGCCCTTATCCGCTGAGATTTTTAATTTGTCTGTCGAAGACGAGATAACATTTGAGATACGACAAGAACACGCGATTGCCTCAATAGACGATAATGGCAACCTTGTCATCGCTTCCGACGCCGCGACCGGCGCGGTTTTTGAGATATATGTAACGGTATCGGGTTATGTTGCGCAAGCGAAGTTTACGGTTGGCAAAACGCCCGTCGAAAGTATCGAGCTTGCGCCTGTTTCTCCATTAAACGCGGGAGATAGTTGCTTGCTTGACGCGGTAATTTATCCCATTAGGGCGCGAGAACACGAGCTTTGTTATGAGCTAGTAGCGGGGGAGGGCTGTGCAACGGTCTTAGACGGCGTCCTGACCATAAGCACTTGCGCGAAGTACTCGGACGATATACGGATTGTGGCAAAAGCGGGGGGTAAGCAAAGCGCGGAAATAACCATAGAGATACTAACTGTTCCGGCGGAGGGCATAACGTTTGAGGGCATGACGGTTTATGCGGACGAAAGCTTTCCTTTGACGGCAGAGGTGTTTCCTTTAGACACTACCGATACCGATATAGAATACACAATCTTATCGGGGGGCGCGATAGCGCACATCGATAATGGGCAGTTGATTGTTGATATATCGGCGGAAGTGGGCGCATCGATTAAGATAAGTGCATCGGCAGGTGTCGTCAGCACTACGGCAGAGTTTGTAGTTGACAAAAAAAAGGCGGAGGAAGTTTTCCTTAGAGCAAAATATTATGAAAATTATGAGGTAATGTTGTTCGAGACACGCGAACTTGAAGTCGAGATTGCGCCCTTTAACGCAACCGTCACGGAATACGAGATAGTTGCCGTACGCGGCGAAGCGCTGATTGATTACGATGCGGATACTAGAACCTTTACTGTCACTTGCGGAAATGTCGGGGACGAAATCGCGTTCAAGGCGTCGTCTGACGGAATAGAGAGCGAGGAGCTTGTCTTTGTAATCGTAAAAACGCCGGTACTTGAAGTCATTCTGAGTGCGGACGGCGAATCGATTGCAGTAGCGCCCGAGGAGTGCCGTACGATAATAGCCGAGGTGTTGCCCATAACGGCGACATACCCCAATGTGCGTATTGAGATAGAATGCGATGTAGAGGACTGTTACAGCTACAGCGATGGAGTATTAACCTTCTACAACGCGCCCACCGGAACCAAAGTAATATTGACCGCACACGCGGACGGGGTGGATAGCGCGCCCCTTATATTTACCATAACGCCTGTTCCGGTAAGCAGTGTCACGATATCGACGACGGATTCGATAAGCGATTTGAAAGGCGGCGACGTCGTTCGGTTCGATGCCGAAGTGCTGCCGCTTAACGCGACACAAAAACAGCTTGTCTACAATATAGTATCCGGAAGCGCTTACGCTTCTATTACTGACAATGGAGTGCTGACGGTATCGCCGAACGCGGTTCGTGGCGCGGTCACAATCAAAGCGACGTCCGAGGACGGGGTTGAAAGCAATATTTTTACCGTAGAAATATTCGGTACATATTACGAATATAATCCTACGAGCTGGGCGGAGCTAGATAATGTTCCCAACAAATTCAACGGCGAAGCATACAGAGCGTTGTGGTTGAATTTGAAGTCTTTGCCACTTGATGCGCAAGGCGCTACAATCGTAATATCGTCCGATGTACAGAATTTGATAATTGAGGGCGGCTATTCGGGGACTATGGCAAGCTGCGTACATAATCTAAAATTTTATTTTTTGACTACGCAAAGCGTGTATGTGACCTTCCTCAACCTCGGAATCATCGCATCCGAACGCTTCGGGGGTACGGTGATAGACTTTGGCACCGAAGCGGAAATAACTCTTGAAATCGCAAGCGATAGCTATATCGAGGCGGGAAGCCCCTACGCGCCTTATGTCAATGGGTTTACAGTGGACGGGGAGTGGTCGGAATTGAGTACCAATTACATTCGCAAGCACGGCATGGACGGCTATGGCGGCTATGACGGGGGTACCGCGATAAGCGCAAGGTCTTTGCGCATAACGGGTACCGCGGACTTGACTGTCAAAGCGGGTAGCGGCAGTTCGGGGACTTCGGGCGGCGCGGGCGCCAACACCCCTCAAGACGCAATCGACGAAAAGGCGGGCGACGGTGGCAGGGGCGGCTACGGCGGCAACTCGGGATACGCGATATTTGCAAATATCTTGACGATTGAGTCAATGGGTACAATATTCGCATACGGCGGAGACGGCGGTACAGGCGGCGCGGGCGGCGCGGGCGGAATCGGCATAAGTGCCGCAAATAACGGCGCAGTGGGCGCTTCGGGCGCTGCGGGAAGCGCGTTCGCCCCGCTTTATGCATATACCGATTATCGGCTTATAAGCGGTACTGTCAACAGTATCTATATTGGCAGAGCGGTAGCGCAAACAAAGACGCGTTCGGATAGCTATACCGATTTTGCGAGTAAGCTCGAAAAGCAATACAAAGTTGATATTCACTACGGCATAGACTTTTACAATCCGTACGCGCCGACATTCTTTTCATGGAAAGACAAATACAGAATGACTCAGCAAAATAGCGCGGCGGAGATACTTCGCCTACTTTATGGACTCGAGGGAGCATTCACCATGTTCCCGCAGAATTCTTTCATCGAATTATCGATAGTCAATGCCTTGGTCAATGTGTATTTGGTCAATACTATAACTAACAGCTCGGGAGGGACGGTCTACGGTCTCACAAGCAATGCCAATAATATGTGGTTCGCTACCTTTGACACCCGCTTAAGGGATACATTTTACAGCACATACTATAATATAATGGTGCACGAGATGCTACACTTGTTCACATTCAGTATGGGTAGTACAAGTTCCAATCCGATGAAGAGCGGGCTTCCCGCCTTTAATCTCGGCTATCCGTACAATTCGGGCAACTCGAACGGTGTCTACAACCCTGTATACGGCAACAGCGGAGAAAACAGCGCCTTTTTGACACGGTATTCAAAGACGGACTTCAACGAAGACATAAGCGACAATATGTCGCTTGTTGCGATGCTCGTCTATCGGGCAGATTTCCTCGATGATTACAATCCTATCCATTTGAAGGCAAAATATATCGCCAATACATACAGGAATTTTTACAAATCCTTTGCATACTATATGCCAACGTCTTGGGAACGTTTTATTTTCGAATAGGAGCTTATGAACACAACGATTAATTGGAATACAGTGGAATCTCTTGCAAAAAAGAATATCGGAGCGCTTGTTTTTAACAGTGAGCTTAGTTTTAACTTGCAGATTGAGACGGCGGCGAAGCAAATTTACGATAATAAAAATATAAGGCTTGTATTAGTCGCGGGGCCTTCCGCTTCGGGCAAGACCACGTTCTCGTCGTTGCTTGCCGAAAGGCTTGTGTTCAAGGGCATGAATGTTCACGGGATATCGCTTGACGATTTTTTTTATAACAGAGAAGATATCGAGTTGCTGCCGAGCGGAGTCAAGGATTTTGATTCGCCCAAGGCGCTTGATATGAAAACGCTAAGAGCGGTTATATACGGAATATTGCACGGCGAAGCGGTAGAGATTCCACAGTTCGATTTTTCAATCGGTTGCCGCAAAAGCGAGACCAAAATTATGTATATCGGAAAGGGCGATATCGTAATAATCGAGGGTATTCACGCGCTCAATCCTCTTTTGTTCGAAAATTTTGAAGTTGACGGACATGTATATAGAATTTCCATTGCGCCGCGCCGCGAATTCGAACTATCCGGCGGTATAAAAATCATTCCTGACGATTTGCGGCTGTTAAGACGCTTAATACGTGACTATTATACGAGGGGTCACGGCTTAGAAGCAACCGTTAGACAATGGAAAGAGGTTATCGCTGCGGAAAAGCGCTATGTGTTGCCCTACCTTGACAGCGCGGACAGCTTGGTGGACAGCGTGTACGATTACGAACTCATAATTTATAAACGCTGCTTTTTCGACAAGCTCGCCTCGCAGGATATAAAGGGGCTCGAGGTGCTTAAAACCGCGCTTAATGAGGTTGCGGAACTGCCGATTCCCTCCATACCTTCCTCTTCTTTGATAAATGAATTTGTATTTTTCGGTTGACTCTAAGAGTAGTATTTTGTTGTAATCCTTGTCAATATTAGGTATTTTTGTTCTGAAAATTCGGGAAACTCTCATTGGCAAGTTCTCTTTTTAGCGAATCTTCGATATCCTTAACGATTAGCGACGCAAGCGCGGCGCTTTCACATTCCGCCATTATGCGGATTACCGGCTCGGTACCCGAAAGCCTTAACAGAACGCGTCCCGAGTTTTTCAAAAACTGTCGCCAACCCTCGGCATTTTCGAGCGCGGCAAGCGGTATGGATTTTTCGCAAACCGTTACATTTTGAAGTATTTGGGGATAAAGTTTGATATTGAATAGTTCGCTCAACGCGCCGCGTCTTTTTACAATGTCTGCGACACGGAGCGCGGCGAGAATACCGTCGCCCGTTCCCGTTTCTGCAAAGATTATATGACCGGACTGCTCGCCGCCCAACGAATAGCCGTGCGCAAGCAATTCGGCGGCGACATTGTGGTCGCCTACCGATACCCGAACAAGGCGAATTTTCGAAGCGCACAACGCCGCCTCGATTCCGCTGTTGGTCATAACTGTCGCTACCACGGTGTTTTTGTACAAAGCGCCCTCGTCAAAACGCGCCGTTGCAAGCACATAAAGTATGCCGTCGCCGTCAATTAATCGTCCGTTGCCGTCCACCGCTATTACGCGGTCGGCATCGCCGTCGAACGCGAAGCCGAGCGCCGCTCCGCGCCGAACTACCTCTTTTTGCAGCATTTCGGGATGTAGCGCGCCCGAGTTAAGGTTAATCATACTACCGTCGCCGTCATCGTTGATGACAGTTACCGATGCTCCCGCTTGTTCGAACAAGTAGGCGGCGATATGCGAGGCGGCGCCGTTCGCCGTATCGAGCACAATCGTCAGTCCGTTCAAGTCATAGGAGTCGGGCTTGATTGCCGCGATATACGATTCAATCACCGTGTTATCTTTAACAAGTGACACGGACGCGTTGTTGTAGTGCGCCTTCTCCATAAGCGATTCAAGCCGCTCCTCGGTAGCCTTGTTTAACTTGCAGCCCGCCGCGTCAAAAAGCTTGATGCCGTTGTAATGCGAAGGATTGTGCGACGCCGAGATGACCGCCCCCCAAGCCGCGCCGAGCGCCTTGACGGCGGAGGCGACTGCGGGAGTAGGAAGTATCCCGCCGAATATCACTACTCCGCCCGCCGCATTGACTCCGGCGGCAAAGGCATTGGACAGCCACTCGCCGCTTTCGCGGGTATCTCTTGCAAGGACGACTGCGGCGCCTTTCGCGCTCGCGGACAGCGCGTATCCGCAACGGAACGCGATATCCTCGTTCAGCTCGATGCCCGCAACTCCTCTTA
This sequence comes from uncultured Christensenellaceae bacterium, assembly GCA_964408255.1. Classification (GTDB taxonomy): domain Bacteria; phylum Bacillota; class Clostridia; order Christensenellales; family CAG-1252; genus SACC01. The sequence continues at coordinate 10,732 of CAYOYS010000003.1, forward strand.
TACCGTCTGTTCCGAAATATTTCATTCTATATAATATGCTTTTTCTTAATCCTTTGTTATCCGCTCAAAACGGTGTAAAATGGATTATAATAACGCGGAATAAGCTCTCTATACGCTTGCGTTGGGGAAGGCTATTAAAAAACGAGCCTGTGATTAAGTCCGACCAAAGAGTTTTGAGATATAATTGTTGCATGGAAAAACAGATAAATTTTAGTGAATTATAGTATTTACAAAATACTTGACGGAGAAACAATCAATGCTAAAGGCAAAAAAATTGCAAAATGTGTTATTTTCTCGGACACGGTTGCATAATAGCCTTTATCCCAATGCCACGTCGAGAATCATCATTACGACGAAGCCCACCATAACGCCCCAAGTCCCGAGATGTGAGTGTTGCGTCATCTTAGCATCGGGAATTAAATCCTCAGCCACCACAAAAATCATTGCGCCCGCGGCGAATGCCAAAAGCCAAGGCTGTAAGACGGCGATATGCGCCGCTAAGAAGAATCCCATTACCGCAAAAATCGGCTCGACAGCGCCGCTTGCCGTTCCGTAGAGAAACGCTTTGCCGCGGCTTCCCGTTGCGTTGCGCATCGGAAGCGCTACCGCCGCGCCTTCCGGCAAGTTTTGAATACCAATCCCGATTGCAAGTCCCAATGCCGCGATATATGCCGCATGCTCTCCCGATGCCGCGGCGGCGCCGAACGCAAAGCCTACCGCAAGCCCTTCGGGGATATTGTGTATTGTGACCGCAAGCATCAGCTTAATCGGCTTTGCGAGATTTACATGCGGTCCCTCTTCCATATTCGTACCGCCGTGGATATGGGGAATGATTTTGTCAAGAAGCACCAAAAAAACTCCGCCTATTATGAATCCGACTGCGGCAGGTAGCCAATTCAGCTTGCCGAAGTCTTTGGCGCTTTCGATAGAGGGGAGCAAAAGCGACCATACTGACGCGGCAATCATAATACCTGACGCAAACCCGATAAACACCGTATTGATTTTTGGCGAAACGGTTTTTTTGAATAAGAATACGAGCGCCGAGCCAAGCGTCGTCATCACAAAAATAATGCTGATTCCGATTATTACGATTCCGGTGTCGCTCAAAGTTCCGTACCTCCTGCATATTGTTATTATTTATATTTTATACAAAATCTTCCCAAAAGGCAAGAATTCATAGCCGTGATAGAGTTAGCTTGTAATCTCGCCGCCTCGTATGCCGGTCAAGTCCATAACCACCTCTCCCGCGATTATTAGACCCGCGACTCCCGGCACATGGGCGCTACTCCCCGGTGCATGACGGCGGTTGTCCTTGCCCGATTCCCGCAGTGTTGAGCTTGCCGCCATTTCCTCTTCATCTTGCGCAATAGGGGTGAGGCTAGTTTCCCTTGAATAGACGACCTTTAGCGATTCGATACCCGCGTTACGGCAAAGCTTACGCATAAGCTTTGCAAGCGGACATGTGTGAGTCTTATAGATATCCGCGACCTCGAACGCCGTAGCGTTCAGCTTATTGCCCGCGCCCATTGCGCAGATAATCGGTACTTTTGCCGCCTTTGCGTTCTTTATTATCTCGAGCTTGGCGGTCACCGTATCCACCGCGTCTACTATGTAATCATAGCATGCAAAATCGAACTGCGCCGAATTCTCGGGAAGGTAAAAGCAGCGGTGCGTATGAACCTCGCAATCGGGGTTGATATCTTTGATGCGCGCCTTGGCGGCATCGACCTTGTATTGTCCAACGGTAGAATGTGTCGCATATATCTGTCTATTGATATTGCTAACGCATATTATATCGCTGTCAAAAAGGTCAAGCGCGCCGACGCCGCTACGCGCCAAAGTCTCGGCGACATAACCGCCCACGCCCCCGATACCGAATACCGCGACGCGCGATGCCGCAAGCGCTTTTACGCCCGCTTTGCCGATTAACTGCTCCGTTCGCGAAAACTGATTAAGCATACGACTTCTCCTTACTTTATAATCCGCCGCCGTAGCGTTCTTCTTCGCTGAAAATGCAGCCGCAATACTTCTGCATATAGAGTCCCATTTCTCTTGCTTCTCGCTGACCTAAGCGGAAGTATGGACGAAAATCTCGATACAAAAAGCTTATGTCCCGCGAAGCCGCGGCGCTTTCGCCTATTTTTTTTATCATATCGTGGTTTTGATAAGGGCTAATAAGTAAAGTAGTGCAAATCGCATCGAAGCCGTTTTGCTCGGCGTATTCGGCGGCGGCATAAAGTCGCGTCGTGTAGCAGTACTCGCAGCGGTTGTCGATATCGTCGATTGTTCCCTCAACGAAAGACCTAAGCCCGTACCCACCCTTGGTTACAAGCTCCGCCCCGACCTTTGTGGCATAATCAATCAATGCCTGTCTTCGGCTCATGTACTCGGTATAGGGGTGAATATTTGGATTGAACCAAAATAACACGGGCTCAATCCCTTCGTCCCGCAATGCTTGGACACATTTTACGCTGCACGGAGCGCAACACGCGTGTAAAAGCAACCTCATTTTTTCTCCTTTGCTCAAAATCTTAGCCCAAGCGCCGTATCGGCTCCGCACGGTTCGTTCGTTAGCCGATTTCGCTTAGCGGCAAAGACATTCGATATAATCCGCATACAGTGTTATAAGTATCGACGGCTTTGCGCTCTTATTTTGCAGATTGACTTGGGATATATCTTCGAATTGTCAAAAATCCATTCAATCTTGCAAATCAGTCCATGTCAAAATCTAAAGGATATTCAGTAGCATTTTGGCATAGATATCCGTTAGCGCGCCCGTTAAGAATACCACTCCTTTTTTCTCCAACTCGACCATAGTATCGTATTTTGTCTTGAACGGCTCAAAAGAGCAGATATAGTATTTTATATCGCCTTTTTCCGCAAGCTTTGCGATTGCGCCAACCGGCGCGGTGCAGCTGTGATATCCTTCGATAAGAACCCTCTTGATTCCGCTCCCAAAACTGACTTCCGCTCCCATATTGGGAAAAGCCTTCAAAATGAACACGTCGTCGGACAGCGGGATATATCGGTTTTTTACCTTGGTTACAAAGGGATTTTGCGCATATATCCGCTCAATATTAGCGATTGCATTAACAAAGCGCTCATAGCCGTCCCACATAGCGTTTAACTTCTCGTCGTTCGGGTACGGAGAATAGGCGTAAGCAAATTCTATCGGTACGGGAATTTGATATATATCGGGCAGCAGTTTGCAGACGGATTGCGTAAACTCCAAAGTGTCCGTGCCGTGTACGATTATTACGCCGCAATAGCTGTTTTTGTTTAGTTCGGTTATAATTGTTTCAAAGAGTCGGTTAAGATGCGCTATGGAAAGGTTCTCGCTAAAAATCAATTAGCCATACGGCATAACGCTATGAAATTTCGCTATATCGCCGCCGTTTTTTTCATAGAGGGCAAGCAACGGGCAATCCGTCAATGAATTAATGCCCGCCGCGTCGGTTATTGAGCATATCGTTCCGCCCGTTAGGACAAGCAATATTTTTTTATTGTCCGCAACCGCCATAGCCAATCACCCGTTTATAGACTTAGCAGCTTATCGATAAGCTTTTGATTGACGATTTTGGGGTCCGCCTTGCCCTTGGTGCGCCGCATTACCTTGCCCATAAAATATCCCGCAACCTTTTCGTTGCCTGTCTTGTATTCCTTCGCGATATCCAACTCCGCGCTAATCTCTTCGTTGATAAGTGCATCGATATCGATTGCGCTCGTATCTATCATAAGACCGTTGTCTTTGACGTATTCCTCGACCTCGATATCGGATTTGATTAACTCTAAAAAGACCTTTCGTCCCGAAGCTCTGTTGATTTTGTTGTCCTTGTACATTTTTATCAAACACGCAAGCTTTTTTGCGCTTAGTGATATAAGTTCGAGCTTAAAGTTTTCGCTTTTTACAAAGCTTAACAAATCGACGATAATCCAATTGGATATTTCTTTCGGCTCGCAATAAAAGTTCACCGTGTCATCGAAAAGCCGCGACAAGGCGCTATCGCTTAACAAAATAGCGCTTTCCCTTTCCGAAAGGCCATAATCGTTTATATACCTGTTCAGCTTCGCTTCGGGCAATTCGGGAATTGTCTTTATAAGGCTTGCAATCCATTCTTTAGATACTGCGACCTCTAAGGCGTCGGCATACGGAAAATAGCGGTAATCGGCGGCGTTCTCCTTGCTCCGCATCGAGAAAGAAAAGCCTTTTTCGTCGTTCCAGCCTCTTGTTTCTTGTATCAATACTTCGGTTTTCCTCTCGATTGCGTCGATATGCCGTTCCGATTCGTATGCAATCGCTCGCGCGATTGCCTTAAAGCTGTTCATGTTCTTAATCTCGGTTCTTATGCCGTATGCCTTATCACCCCTTTTGCGCACTGACAAGTTCACGTCGCACCGCATAGAGCCTTCCTGCATCTTACAGTCCGAAACTCCCGCGTAGGTAAAGATGCCTTGCAGCTTAGAAAGGTATTCGATAACCTCGTTAGCTGTGGTAAAGTCGGGGTTGCTGACAATCTCGACAAGGGGAACGCTTGCGCGGTTATAGTCCACAAGCGTCACTCCGATACGCGGGTCATGCAACAGTTTGCCCGCGTCCTCCTCGATGTGGATTTGCTTAATTGTTATGGTTTTTTTGCCGTTGTCGGCTTGAATCTCGATACTTCCGTTGCGTCCAATCGGCGCGGCTAACTGTGTGAGCTGATAGCCGGTGGGCAAATCGGGATAAAAATAGTTCTTTTTATCGAAAATAACCTTATCACTTATCTCGCAGCCCAAAAGATATGATGCGATAATCCCCAGCTCAATCGCTCTTTTATTGACTGCGGGCAACATACCCGGCATGCCCGAGCAGGCGGGGCAGATATTTTCGTTGGGCTCCGCGCCGAACTTTGCCGAGCAAGAACAGAACAGTTTGGATTCCGTAGCCAATTCGATGTGGACTTCTAAGCCCATTACAACTTCATATTCCATAATTTTAACCCTTTTTGATATAGGCTAGCAAATCGTTTTCGCCAAAGGCACGCGATATAGCCATATAACCTTTTCCGTCTTTGCTAAAGGTCAAGGACGGTAGCCCCGTAAGCGCGGATAACGCGAACAAGCCCATGGTATCAAAGTCCAATTTTAAGTCCAAGTCAAATTCGTACAGCAAAACGTCGCGAGCCGCTAATCTTGCTTCGATGTCCTTTTTGAGTAACCGCCTTAACCTTGATGACTTATCGTAATAGCCGCTATAGTAATCTTTGGATAAAAAGATCGTTCCGGCAATTGCCGCAAGCTTAACGGAGGGCGCAAAGCCCTCTTTTCGTGAGTTGAGGTACAAATCGGATACGGTGCTGTAATCCGCCGTTCTGTGCCCGAACTTAATTCCGTCGTATCTGCTGATATTGTTGCTCAGCTCAGAGCAAGCGAGTATAAAGAAAACACCCGCCCAAAGCTTAAGTTCTTCTTTGGTGTAGCTTACAACGGAGGACTTCGGCGCGCTTATTGCAGAATCAATTCTGAATTTTTCGGCGTAAGTGCTCGTATCCTTTTCGTCTTTTCCCGAGATAGCTTCGAGGACAGTGAACGCCTCTTGCGTTAACTCGGCGGCTATGCCAATTTGGTCCATGGACGAAACCGCCTGAATCAGACCGTGGCGGGATACTCTTCCGTACGTAGGGTGTAAAAAGATTGTCCCGCTTTGGGCGGCAAAGAACTTAACGGCGCCGCAGTAGTCGTTGAATAGACTAAGTCCGCGAGGCGTTATTGTGTCATTGGAAAACAAGTCGTAAAAGCCGAACGGCATATTCGCGGCTGATTTGATTTCGTAACCCGCCGCAAGCAAAGTTTGTACAACGGTAGCCGAAAACGGAGCGTTGAACCCTTCGAGCATCTTTGAGCCCGCAGTCGCCGGTAACCCTTTTACCATAATATCGTCGGTAATGTTTATTGTTGTTTTCATACCTACTCCAAGACTTTGGGAACTTGAAAATATCCGTTGTGTTCCTCTATAGCGTTACGCATAAGCTCGTCTTTCGATATCATCTTTTTCGAGACGTCTTCGCGCACAATATCCTTGATTGTACAGACAGTTATAAGCGGCTCTTCGTCGCAAGGCGTATTCTTGACCCTCTCAAGTTCCTTTTCAAGTATGGAAAAGTTTTGGAACACGACTTCGTCCTCACCGTCAAAAAAGCCTATTTGGGCATTGGCGGCATACTGCTTGAATTCCTTAATATCCATAATTATTGCCTCACTTTGATATGCACTTCTCTTAACTGCTGTTCGGTCACATCGGACGGCGCGTTAAGCAGTAAGTCTTGCGCGCTGCTGTTCATCGGGAACGCAACGACCTCTCTTATGCTGTCCTCTTCCGCTAACAGCATGACGATTCTATCCACTCCGGGCGCCATGCCGGCGTGTGGCGGCGCGCCGTAATGAAAAGCGTTGTAGAGCGCGGAAAACTTAGATAAAATATCCTCTTTTGAGTATCCCGCTATCTCGAACGCCTTTACCATGACGTCCGGACGGTGGTTTCTTACCGCGCCCGAAGAAAGCTCCACTCCGTTGCACACTACGTCGTATTGGTACGCTTTGATATCAAGTGGATTTTTATTAAGCGCGTCCATTTCGCCCTGCGGCATAGAGAACGGGTTATGCGTAAACTCTATTTTTCCGCTTTCCTCGTTTATTCCGTACATTGGAAAGTCCACTATAAAACAAAAATTGAATTCGGTTTTGTTTATTAGACTAAGACGCTGCGCAAGTTGCGTCCTTATCTGTCCCGCTAGCTTATCGACAATCCTTATCGAATCGCTTATGAAGAATAACGTGTCGTTTTTCTTTAAGGATAATTTTTCGATTAATTCCTTTTGTTGCGCCTCCGATAGGAATTTTACGATAGGGCCTTTCAGCTCAAAGTTTTCACCGATATTGATATACCCTAAACCTTTCATTCCGATACCAAACGCGAACTCTAGCATCTTTTCAAAAAAAGATTTGCTCATAACGGCACATTCGGGCGCGACAATCCCTCTTACAGGCTTGTTCTTAAACGCGGGGAATTCCACCGTTTTGAAGAACTCTGTCAAATCGTTGATTATCAACGGGTTTCTCAAATCGGGCTTGTCGGTGCCGTATTTTAACATTGCTTCCTCGTAGGGAATCCTTATAAAGGGCGGTTTGGTTACCGTTTTGTCGCTAAACTTGGAAAACGTGTTGTAAAGCACAGTTTCCGCAGTATTCAAAACGTCGTCTTGTGTTGCGAACGCCATTTCGTAATCTAGCTGATAGAATTCTCCGGGAGACCTATCCGCTCGCGCGTCCTCGTCTCTAAAGCAAGGCGCGATTTGAAAATATTTATCGAATCCGCTGACCATAAGAAGCTGTTTGAACAGCTGAGGCGCTTGCGGCAGCGCGTAAAACTTCCCCTTAAACTTGCGGCTGGGCACCAAATAATCGCGCGCGCCCTCCGGAGAAGACGAGGTCAAAATAGGGGTTTGCATCTCCAAAAACCCTAATTTTTCCATTTCTTCCCGCAATGACGATATGATTTTGGAGCGCAACACAATATTTTGGTGAACCTTGGGATTTCTCAAATCCAAAAACCTGTATTTGAGTCGCAAATCCTCTTTTACCGTTTGGGATGTGTCAATCTCGAACGGAATGTGGTTGATTGCCTCGCTTAAGACGGTAAGGCTTGCGACCTTAAGCTCGATTTCTCCGGTAACGATTTTGGGGTTGATTGTGTCCGCGTCCCTAAGATGAACGACCCCCTCCACGGAAATTACGCTTTCCTTAGACGGCAGCTTTGCCGTAATGCTTTCGTTCATTACAAGTTGCATTACGCCGTAATGGTCTCTCAAATCCACAAACGTTACGCCCCCGTGGTCACGTACCGTGTCAATCCAGCCTGCCAACTTAACGGTTTTGCCTATATCTTTTCGTGTCAATTCACTGCAATTATGCGTTCTGAACATACCGCATATTCCTCCTTAAAAAAAGCCCTCATAAAACAATATAGTCTTATGAGGGACGAGCTCAACCCGTGGTGCCACCCTCGTTCGATATCCTAAAATATCCTCGTTATATTCGATTGTGGAATGAATCGGTGTTGCTTGTCTACTACTCGTTTGATTAGGAATTTCAGCCGCGTTCCCAAATCTCTGACAAACTTTCCAAAAAGACAAGGTCCGATTGCCAATAAGTATAGCCTATCCTTGATATAAAGTCAACAAAACGAGATAATATTTACATTGAAGATTCAATATGTTGCAAATTCAATTACTTCCTTAATAATCTTTTATCGGCAGACAGCCTATTGTGCCCTTTTATGTAAACTGTAATTTTGTATAATGCTATGGAAACATCGTACTTGTTTATTGTTTCCTTATAAATTGCCGCACACATTCCCCGCAATTTTGCATCGGTTCGCTTGTTGCGTTCTTACTTATAGATTATGACTATAATGTCATAAATTGTCGTGGTTATTTAGCAGCTTTATATCGGCGGTTGGGCAATTCAATTTACAACATATCAATCGTGTGTTACTATTGAGAAAACAATTATCAAATGTCTATGTGTATCCGCAAATGTTCGCAGACAGCGCGGCGCAATATTCGGCGGACGCAACGGGCGCTCTTGGTTGTTAACGAATTTATTTGCAAAAGGTTTAGCCAAGTTAAAGAATTCGGTAATTGTTGTAAAATTATTATTGAGGACGGTTGATATGGACAGCACACTTATTGCCATAGGGGGCGGGGAAATCCGCTCAAAAAGCACTCTTTCAATGGATGCCTACATTGCGGGGCTCGCTAAGGCTCACGCTAAAGACCGCCGCGCCAACGCTTTGTTTTTTCCCACCGCAAGCCACGACAGCAAGCCTTATTTCAATTCTTTTCGCAAGATTTATACCTCTGTATTTGACATCAAAGCCGACGTCGCGCTGCTTACGCGCAACGAGATGACAATCGAGCGAATTCACGAGAAGATACAAGCTGCCGACCTTATATATGTAGGTGGTGGCGACACCAAGCTGCTGCTTACGCTATGGGCGGAAAGCGGAGTGGATAAAATGATAATCGACGCGTATCGTAGAGGAGTCCCGATAGCGGGATTATCGGCGGGCGCGATATGCTGGTTCGAACGCCTTTACACTGATTGCGACATAATGCAGGGAAGAAGCGGAGATTATATCGTAATGGACGGACTTGGCATTATCAAGGGCTTTGTGTCTCCCCACTATGATGAGCGCGCTGAGTTCGACCGCGTTGTACTAGAAAGCACAACGCCCGCTCTTGCGCTCGAGAACAACTCGGCGGCGGTGTTTGTCAACGGTGTGCTTAAAGGCGCATTGACCTCGGGCGGTACGGTATACACCTTGACTTTCGATAACGGCAAACTCCTTAAGCAAGCAGTTCCCATTCTTCCACAAGCTTGAATAATGGCGGCGGATTTCTTAACAAGCCACTCCCATTCTTTCCTCAGTTCGTTCCCGTTCTTTCCCAAGTTTGAATATAACGGCAAGAATGGGCAAATTTGTTTTTTGCGTGTGTTGTAAATTTTTTAAGGAAACAATGAACAAATACACTGAATTAAAGCGATAGATTTTTGAAATGAAAATTGACAAACAGCCGAAGCTAATATCGAGAAATTAGCGAGGAAGTTTGGCACAACGCCTACAGTCGTGAGATACTCGACTTTAGACGCTTAATGCTCTCGGCTTTGCCGAGTAGCACCGCCATTTCGGTTGCTCCGCCCGGAGTGTTCAAGCGTCCCGTTAGCGCGATTCTCACACACCATAACAGTTGTGCCTTTTTTATCTCTTGACGCTCCGACTCAAGCGCAAGTGTTGTGAACAAAGTATCGTTGTCCCATTGCTTTACACCCTTTAATGCGGATAAAGCTCCGACAAGGGCGCGCTTAGCGAATGGCTTATCCGTTTTGTTTTTTTGATGTACGAATAGTTCGAGGTCGTATTCCTCGTATTCGGCAAGAAAATCGATTAGGGACGGAATCTCCGAGAAAATCTCCGTCCGCGGTATAAGCAGTCCCGCAAGGAACGTGTAGTCTACTAAGCCCGCAAGCTTGCTGTCGTCCAAGAAAGGCAGCGCCTTTTCTACGAATTGCTCGGGAGTTAGCGCACGGATATATTCGGCGTTTAGCCACCTTAGTTTTGCTTCGTCGAATATGCTCGGGCTGCAAGACAGTCCCTCTATTCCAAAAATTGTTTTTAACTCATCGAGGGAGAGCTTTTCGGTGTTATCCTTAGGGCTCCAACCAAGCAGCGCGATATAATTGACGATTGCCTCGGGGAGATAGCCTTTTTTTACGAAGTCGTCAAAGTTCGCATCGCCGTAGCGCTTGCTTAACTTGCGCTCCTTGTCTTTCATTATCGGAGGGAGGTGAATGTATTCGGGGCGATTCCAGCCGAACGCATCGTAAAGAAGGTTATATTGGGGAGTAGATGACAGGTATTCGTTGCCTCTTAATACATGCGTTATTCCCATCAAGTAATCGTCTACGACGTTGGCGAAGTTGTAGGTGGGCATGCCGTCGCTTTTTAAGAGAATCGCATCGTCCATATCCTTGTAAGATACCCGAATTAGACCGTATACGCCGTCCGTGTATTCGCTTACGCCTTCGCATGTCGGAATATTCTGTCTTATTACGTACGGCGCGCCGTTAGCGAGCTTTTCATCTATCTCCGCTTTGGATAATTTCTTACAGCGTTTGTCGTATTTTGCCAAGCTGCCGTCTTCTGTGCCCCGCTTCCCGCAAAAACAGTAATACGCGCCGCCTCGCTCAATCAGCTTTTTTGCATGCTCTATGTATATATGTCTTCTCTCGCTTTGCACATACGGATAGCCGCCGACCGCCTTGTCCGGCCCCTCGTCGTAGTCTATTCCCGCTTGTTTCAGCGTGTTGAAAATGACCTCGACCGCTCCCGGAACAAGTCTGTCGCGGTCTGTGTCCTCGATGCGGATTATGAATTGACCGCCCTTGCTTTTTGCAAAAAGATAGGCATAAAGCGCAGTGCGTAAATTACCGATATGCATGAATCCCGTAGGGCTTGGGGCGAATCTCGTTCTTATCATAATTACCTCGCTTTTTATTGAGTGGACAATTTTGAGTTGGTTAATATTTTGGAGTCTTTTGATTTCATATCCGTCATCGGCACTAAAGCGCCTCTTTACCGAAGTAGATAATTTTGAGTTGTTAATATTCTGAAGCCTGTTCGGCTGATATC
>CAYOYS010000003.1:22061-27592 GCA_964408255.1 uncultured Christensenellaceae bacterium
ATTCGTAAGGATTTGGGCGTTACCTCAAGCAGTTCGTCTTCGTTGATGAATTCGAGCATCTCCTCAAGGCTCAACTTTTTAACGGGCGTGAGTCGCAACGCTTCGTCCGAACCTGATGCGCGCATATTCGTAATGTGCTTTTTTTTGCAGACATTGACGACTATATCATCCGCTTTCGGCGTATATCCGACAACCATGCCTTGATATACTGACGTGTTGGGAGAAATGAAAAGAGGCCCTCGGTCTTGCGCGTTGAACAGTCCGTAAGTGACCGCGGTGCCCGTCTCATGCGCCACAAGCGAACCGAAATTGCGTCTTACAAGGTCGCCTTTATACTCGTCGTAGCCGAGAAACAGCGTGTTAAGAACCCCTTCGCCCTTGGTGTCCGTAAGGAATTCGCTCTTGTAGCCGACTAAGGCTCTTGCGGGGATTGCGAACTCCAACCTTTTGCGCGAACCGAGTAGGTACATGTTCTTGAACTCGCCTTTGCGGCTGCCGATTTTTTCCATAACGACTCCGACCGATTCGTCGGGAACGTCAATAACAAGTAGCTCCATTGGCTCGAGTTTTTTGCCGTTTTCGTACCGGTAAAGAACGCGCGGCATGGAGACTGCGAACTCGTAGCCCTCGCGGCGCATTGTCTCAATCAGCACTGAAAGGTGCATTTCACCTCTTCCTTTGACAATGAAAGTGTCCGTGCTGTCGGTGTCCTCGACCTTAAGCGAAACATCCTTTAACAGCTCCCTATAGAGCCTTTCGCGTAAGTGGCGCGTGGTTACGAACTTGCCCTCTCTGCCCGCGAACGGGCTGTCGTTGACCAAAAACCGCATCTCAAGAGTGGGCTTGCCTATTTTCATAAAGGGCACGGGCTCGACCGCGTCCGGAGCGCAGATAGTATTGCCTATGGTTATATCTTCGCAACCCGAAACGCATACGATATCCCCGACCGACGCCGAGGCAGTCGGCATTCGCTTTAGACCGTCTATCTGCATTAATCCCGCAATCTTCGTCTTATACGGCGCAATGTCGTTATGGAAGTCGCAAATAACCGCCTCTTGGTTGGCAAAGACTCTGCCCCGTTCTACTCTTCCTATTCCGATTCTCCCGACATATTCATTATAATCTATGCTTGAGATAAGCACTTGAGTCGGATCATTCTCGTCACCTTGCGGCGGGTCGATATGGTTGATTATCGTCTCAAATAAGTCGGTCAAATCCTTTTTTTGCGTCGTTGTCATAGACGCTGTTCCCTGTCTTCCGCTTGTGTAAACAATAGGGCTGTTGAACTGCTCGTCCGTTGCGTTAAGGTCGAGTAAAAGGGTAAGGATTTCGTCCACCGCCCGCTTTGCGTCCGCATCCGGCCTGTCTACTTTGTTGACGCATACGATTATTTTGTGCTTAAGCTCAAGCGCCTTTTGCAGTACAAACCGAGTCTGCGGCATGGGGCCTTCGACTGCATCGACCAAAAGCAACACGCCGTTGACCATTTTGAGAATCCGTTCAACCTCGCCGCTAAAATCGGCGTGTCCGGGGGTGTCTATTATGTTTATTTTGATATCTTTATAATGCGCTGCCGTGTTTTTCGCAAGGATAGTAATGCCTCTTTCCCGTTCCAAATCATTGCTGTCCATTACCCGCTCGCTGATTTGTTGGTTAAAGCGAAAAATACCGCCCTGCTTCAGCATCTCGTCCACAAGCGTCGTCTTGCCGTGGTCAACATGTGCAATTATCGCTATATTTCGTAAATCGTGTCTTATCATCTTCTTTATAGTATGCTATGCCGTCCTTACATCAGATTTTCGGGATTAAGCCCCTCGAGCGCCTTTAGCACAAAGCGCCCGTCCTTTCTTATTAACACGCCGTCGAAATATATTTCGCCCCCTCCGTAGTCGGGCGTCTGTATTAGCACGAGGTCCCAATGCACCGCGCTTATGTTGCCGTTATTCGCTTCGTCGTAGCATGCGCCCGGTGTGAAATGAAGCGAACCGCTGATTTTTTCGTCGAACAGTATGTCGCCCATAGGCTTTTTAATATATGGGTTGACGCCCAAGGCGAATTCGCCCACATACCTCGCGCCCTCATCGGTGTCAAAGATTTTGTTCGCCTCGTCGGTAAAATTCGCGGTAGCGTCTACAATCTTGCCGTCTTTGAACGTTAGGCGCACGTCCTCGTACTTCAGTCCGTTCTCTATTGAGGGAGCGTTGAAGTGAATATGACCGTTGACGCTGTCTCTAACGGGTGCGGTATACACCTCTCCGTCGGGAATGTTGCTGTGACCGCAGCATGGTACCGCGCCTATTCCCTTAACCGAAAAGCTCAAATCGGTATCCTTGGCGGTAATCCTTACTCTATCCGTTCTGTTGATTAGCTCGACAAGGGGCTTCATCGCGTCACCCATTTTGGAATAATCCAAGCAGCAAACGTCGTAGTAAAAATCGCGAAACGCTTCAGTGCTCATTCCGCTTTGCTGGCTCATGCCCTCGGTGGGGTAGCGCAGCACCACCCATTTGGTCTTTTTGACGCGCAATTCGTGGTGTACGGGATGAGAATAATACTTTGAATACGCTTGCATGTTGGACGCGCCGACGTCGGACAACTCAAGCGCGTTTTCACCGCCGCGGACCCCGATATAGGCTTGCATATCCCTCATTCGGTATCCTGCATAATCCGCCATTGCGCAAAAAACGTCCGCGCCGCCGCCCTTGATTATCTCTCGTTGTATTTTGTTGTCGTATATGTTTACTATCGGAACGCCGCCGCAAGCGTAGGCTTCTTTAATCAAAGCATTGACAAAGGCATAATCGACGCCCGTCGCCTCTATCAAAACCTTTTCGCCTTTTTTCAAATCTACCGAGTAAGAAATAAGTTGCTTAGCAAGTATTGATTGTCTAGGGTCCACAAAGCCCTCCTTTAAGCCTTTAATCGGCTGTTTTCCTATTGATTATAGCGCAATTGCGCGCGTTATACAACTTTATGGAAGCAAACATGAATAATTTTGCATATTTATTTGATTATTCCGTCCGCTGTGTGGTAAACTTACTTTAATCAAATTTTATCCAAATGGAGGTAATATTATGCCATTAGTCACATCAAAAGAAATGTTTGAGAAGGCGTATAAGGGCGGCTATGCGATAGGCGCTTTCAACGTTAACAATATGGAGATGATTCAGGCAATAACCGAAGCGGCGCACGAGGAAAAAGCTCCCTTGATACTTCAAGTTTCGGCGGGCGCGAGAAAATACGCCAACCCCGTGTACCTTGCCAAGATGGTAGAAGCGGCGGTAATCAACACCGGTCTTCCCATTTGCTTGCACCTTGACCACGGCGATTCGTTTGAGCTTTGCAAGGATTCGATTGATGGCGGCTTCACTTCCGTTATGATTGACGCAAGCCACCATTCCTTCGACGATAATATCGCGGTAACCAAGCGCGTCGTCGAGTACGCCCACTCCCGCGGTGTGGTAGTAGAGGCGGAGTTGGGACGGCTTGCAGGCATTGAGGACGCAGTCAACGTTAAGGCGGAGGACGCCTCGTATACTCGTCCCGACGAAGTCGAAGAATTCGTAGAGAGAACGGGAGTCGACAGCTTGGCGATAGCTATCGGCACAAGCCACGGCGCATACAAGTTCAAGCCGGGCACTAAGCCTAGCTTGAGGTTCGATATCCTCGAAGAAATCGGCAGAAGGCTTCCGAACTTCCCGATAGTACTTCACGGCGCGTCAAGCGTCTCGGGGTGGGCTGTCGAAATCGTCAACAGCTACGGCGGCAGAATGCCCGACGCTATCGGTATCCCCGAGGAGATGCTCCGCAAAGCGGCGGAGATGGCAGTATGCAAAATCAACATCGACAGCGATTTAAGAATCTCCTTTACGGGAGCGATAAGGAAGCATCTTGCAGAGCATCCCGACCACTTTGACCCAAGGCAATACCTTAAGGACGCGCGTTCCGCGATGAAAGAGATGGTCAGGCATAAGCTCGTCAACGTGCTTGGCTGCAACAACAAAGCGTAAAAACTTCGTGAAATATTTGACGAATTGTATAAAAACAGTTGCCAACAAAAGATTAGGCGGTATAGAATAGTACCGTGCTTATATTGCATTTTTTAGGAGGAATATTTTATGGCAAACAAAGTTAGAGTTGCAATTAACGGTTTTGGCAGAATCGGTCGCCTCGCGTTCAGGCAGATGTTCAATGCCGAGGGCTACGAGATAGTCGCAATCAACGATTTGACGGATGCGAAGATGCTCGCGCATCTTTTGAAATACGATACGGCGCAAGGACGCTATGCGTTGAGCGACAAGGTTGTAGCGACCGACAATTCGATAGTAGTGAACGGCAAAGAGATTATAATCTATGCCGAAAAAGACGCTGTCAACCTGCCTTGGGGCAAGATAGGTGTAGACGTTGTGCTTGAGTGTACGGGCTTTTATACCTCTAAGGCAAAGAGCGAGGCGCACATTCAAGCGGGCGCTAAGAAGGTTATCATATCCGCTCCCGCAGGCAACGACCTACCCACCGTGGTATTCGGCGTCAACGAAAACGTCCTGAAAGCTACGGACACTGTTATTTCGGCGGCTTCCTGTACCACTAACTGCCTTGCGCCAATGGCGAACACCCTCAACAATTTTGTGGCAATCGAAAAAGGCTTCATGACTACGATACACGCCTATACCGGCGACCAAATGCTGCTCGACGGCCCACACAGAAAGGGCGATTTGCGCCGCGCAAGAGCGGCGGCTTACAACATTGTTCCGAACAGCACGGGCGCGGCAAAGGCAATCGGCTTAGTCATTCCCGCGTTGAGCGGTAAGCTCGACGGCGCCGCTCAAAGAGTGCCTATCATTACCGGTTCGGTGACAGAGCTTGTCGCGGTAGTCAACGGCAAGGTGACGGCGAGCGAGGTCAATGCCGCGATGAAAGCGGCGGCGAGCGCCTCCTTTGCGTACAACGAAGAGGAGATTGTCTCAAGCGACGTAATTGGCTCAACATACGGCTCGATTTTTGACGCGACCCAGACCAAGACTACTGCGCTTGGCAATAACCAGACTCTTGTCAAGGTTGTTTCTTGGTATGACAACGAGAACTCCTATGCCAGCCAGATGATAAGAACAATCAAATATTTTGCCGGACTAAAATAGTATCGAATAGACATAATCTCGGCAAATAAATAGCATCGTAAGCTTAAAGCACTTCGGCAATAGAAGTGACATTGTCAACTTAAAGCACTTCGGCAATAAAGATGACATCGTAAGTAACATAGTGCGAAACAAGACGAGTTACTCTTAAGTCCGATAAAAGACCGAGAACCAAAAACATAAATGTACCGCATAATATAATCGCGGAGCAACGAAAATATAAAATCCCGTAGGATGATATGCTTACGGGATTTTTCAAATAATAACCGATATTCTGTTATGTGAGCAAAACGATTAAGCTAATAGGATATACTATTCTTGATTATTAGGCGCGTCCGAGATATTAGGCGCGTCCGAGATATCAGGCGCGTCCGTGTCGAGAGTATCCGTGTCGGG
>CAYOYS010000003.1:27692-36060 GCA_964408255.1 uncultured Christensenellaceae bacterium
ATTAACCGAATAATTTCCCATATGCCTATCGCCCAGAATAAACCCACGAAAACAAGTACCGTTATGCCCATGCCTGTAATTCCGGTAAGACCTGCTAACGCAAGTTGGCTGATGTCCACAAGCAAGGTAAATATAAAATACATTGTCACGATAAACATTGAGGCAAAGAACATATCGCGCGTTCTTTTCTTTATCGCATCACTTGTCTGACTGTATACGAAGCACAGCACGGCGAATAATATACCCGAGATAGCCGCTCCCACGGCATAACCGCGGTATCGTGCAAAAAAGCTGTTCGCCGCCAATGCCAACATTGATATCGTTATGGCAAGCAGGCTTACTGCGGCAAAAGCCGTTTTATCCTCTTTTAATCCCTTGAACATAACCGCACCTCTCGATGTTTTTTTAATTATATTATATAACGCCCAAATTGTAAAGTATTATTATTTTTACGGAGTGGTCAATTTCGAGTTGTTAATATTTTGAGGTCTTTTCAGCTTATATCCGTCATAGGCGCTAAGCAGCTAAATTTTCACATCATAACGATGCTATGAGTAAAAAAAATTGACGAATCTAATCTCGAAAATCCATTCATATTGTTTTACCAACGTTCTTTGTCCACTCCTTATTGGGTGTTAAATCTTGACGAATCAAATGCGTATAATATATAATACAAGTTGTACATTATGTATTTGTCTAAAAATCCGAATAATTAAAAAAGATAGAATACGAATAATTTGACAATCAGAATAGAGTGAGGGCGCCGCAATCCGAGAACTAAAACGGGGCAAAACAAACCCGATAATCAACACAAAAGCCCTAATACCGAATAAAGGCAATAATCAAAAGAGCCAAAAATAATCCGTTAATCAAAACGGGATAAGATAGAGTAAAGCTACCAATCAACGAGATAAGGTCATACTATAATAGATGAACGCGATTTTTACAAAATTAAAAGAGGTATTGTTGTCGGTATTGCCGATAATTGTATTGGTAACAATACTTAATTTTACCATTGCGCCTATCGGAACGCCGCTTTTGATAAGGTTTTATATCGGCGCGGCGTTCGTCATGTGCGGACTTACCCTCTTTTTGCTTGGCATCGATATCGGAATAACCATGTTCGGCAAGACTTTAGGGTCGTCGCTTGCAAAGTCCAACAAACTGTGGATAGTGCTGATTCTGGGCTTGATAATCGGGTTTTTTGTGTCCGCCGCAGAGCCTGCCTTGCAAGTGTTCGCGGGGCAGGTTGACACGATTACTTCGGGTCAAATCTCGGGAACCGCCCTTCTTATCTTCGTTTCAATCGGGATAGGCGTGGTCTTAATCTTGGGGCTTATCAGGATATTTTACAATTTTTCTTTAAGGATTATGCTCATTATCCTATATATCATAATACTCGTTATAGCGTTGTTCTCGTCCAAAGAGTTTTTGGCAATCGCGTTCGACGCGGGCGGGGCGGTGACGGGGCTGCTCGTCGTGCCTTTTGTGCTAACGTTGTCGATTGGCGCGGCACAGAAAAAAAAGGACGCGTCAGGCTCGCAAAGCGATATCTTCGGCTTGTTGGCAATAGTAATTACGGGCGCGGTGATATCCGTCATGATATTGGGTCTGATTTCCAAAAATGTCGCGTTTGACAGCGGCGGGGTCGGGGGTATGGTTGAGGATTCTGACTCCATAATGGGCAGTCTTGTCAAAATCATGCCCGATATGCTCTTGAAAAGCTTTATTGCAATCCTGCCCTTGCTAGTAATTCTGTTGGTTTTATATAAGCCTTTTTTGAAGTTGAATAAAAAGAAACTGCGAAAGATGCTTACCGGATTCGCTTTTGCGTTCCTTGGCATGTTTTTGTTTTTGGTGGGAATCAACGGCGCGTTTATGGATATCGGAATCAAAATAGGATACCTTTTAGCATCCATGGACAATATCGCCTATCTTGCCATTATCGGGTTCGTGCTAGGTGCCGCAATCATTTTGGCGGAGCCGTCCGTTTATGTGCTGACGCATCAGATTGAGGACGTGACCACCGGCTATGTGAAAAGAAAAGCGGTCTTAATCACTCTGACAATCGGGGTGGGCTTGGCGGTATTGCTGTCCGTACTCAGAATAATTGTTCCGACAATTCAATTATGGCATTACCTACTTCCGGGATACTTTATATGTCTTCTATTGATGTTCTTTGTACCCAAATTGTTCGTTGGTATTTCCTTCGATTCGGGCGTGGTAGCAACGGGACCTATGACGACCACCTTTATTTTTGCGTTCATACAGGGCGCCGCGCTCGCGTACGAGGGCGCCAACGTTATGAACGACGGCTTTGGCATGATTGCGTTAGTGTCACTGCTCCCCGTTCTAACCTTAGAGGTGTTGGGCTTGATGTACACTATCGCATTAAAGAAAAAAGGAGCGAAAAAAAAGCATGAATGAAGTAAACGAAACAAGTTTTAAGCTTATATATGTTATCGTCAACCAAGGCGTCGGCTGCAGAGTCTTGCGTAATGCGAAAAAGCACGGCGCGTCGGGCGGCACGATTTTTTTGGGAAAAGGCACGGTAAGTAGCGCTATTTTGAACTTTTTCTCCGTTTATGACGAGAAAAAGGAAATAGTGCTGATAGGTATAGAGAGCGGCGCGGCGGAACATATCTTAAAGGAGTTGAGCGCAAAGTTTCAATTCGAAAAACACAACCACGGAATAGCCTTCACTATAAAAAGCGTTATCATAGGCTCGCAAATCAACAGCGCCGATACGCTTGAAATAAAAAAAGGAGAGGAAAAGCCCATGTATAAATTAATCACGACTATTGTAAATGCCGGAAAGGCGGATGAGGTTATCGAGGCGTCCAAGACGGCGGGAGCAAAGGGCGGCACTATAATCAACGCAAGAGGCTCGGCGCAAGACGAAACTTGTAAGATTTTTGGAATGGAAATAGAGCCGGAAAAGGAAATCGTGTTGATTGTGGCGGAGCAAGACTCTGCGGAAGCAATCGCCTTGTCGATAAAGGAGAGGTTGGATATAGATAAACCGGGCAACGGCATTATTATCATGCAGGATATAGCCGAGACATACGGTCTTAGCGAATGACCGAAGCAACTACTAAGCGTCAATTACTACACTTATACTTGATTTTTAAGTAATTTTTTTCCAAACAAGCGGATATGACAGCGCTGAAAGCCGGTTTTTATCTCGATTGAATAATCTTTGTTTTATGCCCGATTTATACTTTTTGTTTATTTTTCGGTTTTTTCATAAGTTTTTATTTATGCCCGATATTGAGTATATAAGATAAAAATTAGGTGAAATAATCCTTGTCCGGCTTGAATTTTATACATCATAATAATATAATATACTCGGTATATATAACATAATCCGTATAAAAATGGATAATTTATTGGAACTTTAATAAGGCTTTAATGTTGGAATGTTAAGCTATGTATGTACTTGTTTGGAGGATGTATGAAAAAAATAAAAATTTTGACGACGATACTTGCAGTGTTAATTATAGCGGCGGTGCTTTTTGCCGGTTGCGGCGAATTAGTCGGCAAGTCGGCGTATGAGTTGGCAGTTGAAAACGGCTTCGACGGAACGCTTGAAGAATGGCTCGAGAGCCTTTACGTCGAGGGCAAATCCGCGTACGAATTGGCCGTTGAAAACGGTTTTGAAGGAACGCTTGAAGCATGGCTAGATAGCTTGAAAGGCATGGACGGAGCGTCCGCTGCGGTTGGCAAGTCCGCATACGAATTGGCGGTCGAGAATGGCTTCGAAGGTACACTCGAAGAATGGCTTGATAGCTTAAAAAGCGCGGTTTCGGATACAGTTTCGACAGCTTATGCCGCCAATAAGGCGATTCTTTCCTCAGTTACTGTGTACAGCGAGTTTTCCAAAGCGGGAACGACGACGACAAGTGCGGGTTCGGGCGTAATAATCGAGGACGACAAGGCAAACGGCAACGCTTATATAATAACCAATTACCACGTCGTTTATGAAAAAACCGCAACGCCGCAGATAAGCGAGAATATTGCAGTCAGACTCTACGCATTGAACTATTCGAATTATTCGATACCCGCGACATACCTTGGCGGCTCGCTTACATACGACATCGCGGTGCTTAAGGTCGAAAACTCCGACATTTATAAAACCAGCTCGGCGCGTTCCGCGGCAATCGCCGACACGTTTTTTAGCTACGTTGGCGAAACCGCGATTGCGATAGGCAACCCGCAAGGGACGGGGATTTCTGTTACCACGGGAATAATCAGCGTGGAATCCGAAAAAATCGAAATGAAGGGCGCGGACGGCGTCACCGACGTTGAGTTCAGAGTAGTGAGGGTGGACACCGCAGTCAACAGCGGCAACAGCGGCGGCGGATTGTTCAATGCCGACGGCGAGTTAATAGGGATAGTCAACGCAAAGATTATTTCTTCCAATGTGGAGAATATCGGTTACGCTATACCTTTAAGCGTTGCAAAATATGCGTACGACAATATCAAAAGAAATTGTGACGGCGGCGATAATACCGTGATAAAAAGATGCCTACTAGGCGTTACCATTACTGCCGACGAGATTACCACTTTGTATGACGAGGCGACGGGGCGAACGAACATAATCGAGAAAATCGTCGTCCATTCTGTTGGCGAGGGCGCGGCGGCGGGACTTCTTGAGGTCGACGATGAGATTGTCAGCTTTACATACGACGGCATAACCTATCCCGTAACTCGCGTTTTTCAGATAGTGGACTTCTCGCTTAACTTCGTCAGAAACGAGACGGTCACCTTAAACATTGTGCGCGATGGCGTAGCTAAAGCCGTTCCGATAATTCTTGTCAACGTCGCCGACTTCTAGTAAAAATATCGAAACAAAAAGGAAAAATTGGCTCAGCAATAAAATGACGCTGTGCGGGGACTAACAAAATTGCAAAATTAATAACAGTCCCCGCATAGTTTCGTAGCAATAGGCTCAAAGGCTTATCGCTATTCAAAGAACCAAAGAGACGTGCCATACTAAGCCTTATATTTCCGCATCCGAAAAGATTAAACTTTTGCCGACAAATATGTTAATATATTTGTAAGGAGCAATTATGGCAAAAGAAAAGTTGAGAAAAGTCGGGCGATGGGTAATCGTTCTTATAGTCTTAGGGGTGCTATTATTGTTTTTTGCGGTTGAGGTTATCGTCAATTTTACCATAAAGCTCGTGGCGGCAGACCCGAGTGAGCCGCTTGATACTGATAAGATACATACCCTTTTATACTATTATGAGTTCCCCGATAAGGCGGATGAGGACGGTTTTGTGCCCGATGAAAGCTTTTTAATAGCTGCGTTTTCCGATGCAAAACGGTTTTTGGACGGGCGCTACGACTGCGCGGACTTTTTGACGCCGACCTTGATTCGGTTGCAGTACAGCCATATCGATAAGATAAAGGCAGTGTCCGAGACGGCGGCGGAGCTTCTTAAAGCCTCGTTACTCGACTTCAAATATTGGCTCACCGAGCCGGGCAAAGACGGCATGTGCTATTGGTCCGAAAATCACCAAATTTTGTTCGCCGTCGCCGAATACCTTGCGGGGCAGATGTGGAAGACGGAGACATTTACCAACGACGGCGCAACGGGTTCGGCACACATGGCGCGCGCTCGCGACAGAATTACATATTGGGTCAATCACCGTTTCTATTACGGCTTTACCGAATACAATTCCAATAATTATATGCCCTTTAACCTTGCGCCTATGGCGAATTTTATTCAGTTCGCCTCTTCTGACGATGCCGAGCTTGTCGAGCGAATGAGAATGGCAATGGACCTCGCCGTGTATGACCTTGCGTCGAATATGCATAACTTCGTCTATATTGCGCCCTCGGCAAGGTCGTATGTGTATAACTTAACGGGTCTATCCTCGGACAGGATGCGCAAATACACCGACTACATCTGGCAGCTTTCTGAAGATGACAGCGAATATTCACATAGGATGTTGCTCAATTATATTGCAATGACACGCGCAAAAGACCATGACGGAGAATGGTATTACGAGGTGCCCGAGGTGCTGCTTGATATCGCCTACGATACCGATACAGCCATTATAAAATCCTCTTCGGGGCTCTACCTTTCCGAGCTTTCTGCAAAGGGCTATATCGGACATTCGGACGAGCAAATAATGGTACAACTCGGAATGGAGGCGTTTACCAACCCTGAGGTTATTACGAATACCGTAACTTATGCTTCAAAGTACAAGCTGTTCAGCAACGAGTTCTTGAATTATTTCAAGTATTTTAACCTCCATATCTTCAAATCGACGGGGCTTTTGAAGCTGATTTCCCAAAAAGGAAACCCCATGACCAACGGCATCGCTATCGAAAGAGCGAATATATATACATATCAGACGGATGCCTATCAACTTGCTTCGGCGCAAGCGTATTCGCCGGGGAGCTACGGAGCGCAGCAGTTCTTGTCGGTCGCGAACTTTACCGATAACGCGGTAGTATTCACCGCTCATCCCGCAAGGTACGAGTCGGAAAAGGCGGTGTCCGCCGTTCCGGGGTATTGGGCTGGCTATGGTCGAGCGCCGCACCTTGCGCAAGAGGAAAATATTCTGCTCTCGATATATAAGTTGCCGAAAAAAAGCGGATTTTTAGAGCTTTACGAAGTGCCGCAATTTACACATACCTATCTGCCCGAGACATTTTTTGATGAAATTGTAATAGATGATAGATATGCATTCGCGAGAGTTAACGGCGCATATATCGCGTTAATCGGCGCGTCCGAGCTGCAATACCTTGATTACAGCGAAATATCCGCAAAAGCCTTTCGCAACGGTCTTGACGAACTACCTCCCTCCCGCTTTGACCTCGTGCAACACGGACTTAACCAATATTGGATATACGAGCTCGGCAAAGAGAGCGTGGAAAGCTTTGCAGAATTCCAAAGCCGTATCAAAAACAATTACATATCCTTCGACATAGACAGCTTATGCTACCGAAGCGGAGGCAAAACACTGTCATTAACCTATAAAGGGGATTTTGAGATTGACGGAATCGTTCGGGATTTTGAATACAAGCGCTTTGAATCACCTTATATCATTGCGGAAAGAGAAGCGGACATCTTGGAGTTCGCATATAACGGCAAAACACTGTTACTCGATTATATTAATGTTACAAGGAGTTACTAATATGATTAAGACAATAGACAACGGAACGATACGGCTCTCCGTCTTCGAGCGGGGCGGCGAAATGGCAAGCATGATTTTCAACGGTATCGAATATCTTTGGCAGGGCGACCCCGCGTATTGGAAAGACCGTGCAATCAATCTTTTTCCGATAAACGGCAGGCTGAAAGACGGCGAATATACATACCGCGGCAAGGTATATAAGATGAATCTTCACGGCTTTGTCCGCCACTCCCGCCTCGAATGTGTAAACGAAACCGATTCAATGCTTGCCTTTCGGATGCTGTCTACTCAAGCGACGCGCGAAATGTACCCTTTTGACTTTTGCTACGAAGTCGCCTACGAGCTAAAAGGGAGTTCGATAGAAATCACCTTTACCGTAACCAATACAGGCAAAGAGCCGATGTACTTTTGCGTGGGCGGGCATCCCGCTTTCAATGTTCCAATCGGGAATGTCGGGCAATTCTCGTCTTACCGTCTAGAGTTTAATAAGGGTGTAACACCGCGAAAAATTCTGTTCGATGACGCTCTTTTAATCACCGGCAAAACCGAGCCTTTCCCCTTAGACGACGGAGTCTTGCACCTTTCTCACGACCTATTCGATAACGACGCAATATTCCTAGAGAATGCGGGGACAACTGTCGCGCTTAGGTCGGAGCTGCCTTGTCGTGGCGTCAAGCTCACCTTCAAGGATATGCCGTATCTTGGGCTATGGCACACCCCGAGAACGGAAGCGCCTTTCCTTTGCATCGAGCCTTGGTCGGCGCTTTCCTCGTACGGCGACCGCCCCGAGGAGCTTTCTGCAAAGCGCGACGTGATTACGCTTACGCCGAACGGAATATACCGCAACCGTTGGTCTATTACGCTATTTTAACACGCGATATACGAACACATTCTCCACATAAACGCTTATTACCTCAACAAAAAAGTTGTTGATAATGATTGCTTAGCGGCGATTTGACTTGCCCGAAAGACAGTATAGCGCAACTCGTTAAATTGGTTGAAAAGTGTGGCAATTGCAGACAACATATAAACAGTAAAAATATGCTTTAGCGCAAGACGCGTTTTGTATCCCAAATGCTGTTGCGGCACAGTTGTTAAATGGCAAAAGCATTAAACCCTTTGACTATTGCCATTTTGTGTCAGTCAGTATATAATACTAATATTGATAAGTTAGGGCAATGGTAATCTCTACATCTTTTTGAGCGCTTATTGATAAA
>CAYOYS010000004.1:0-3436 GCA_964408255.1 uncultured Christensenellaceae bacterium
CATCTTGGGATTTACCCGCGCCCAAGTTGTGCCCCGAATGTAGCTCGACTATGAAAGTTGTTGACTCCAAGGGGATTACGAGATATGTTTGCACAAAGTGCAGACATAGTGAGGAAAAATGAGAATCAAAGCCATGTGTCATGCCCGTTCGAAAATGAGAATCAAAGCCATGAGTCATGCCCGTTCGAAAACGAGAAACAAAATGTATCATGCCCTTTTGGTAGCGGCGCGCGATATTAGACTTGACGATTGGGACGCACTCAAAACAAGCGGCGCAAGCGGCATATGAAAGACACGGTTAAGATAATAGGCGGAGGGCTTGCAGGTTCTGAAGCCGCCTACCAACTGCTTAAAAGGGGCTTTGAAGTAGAGCTTTACGAGATGCGCCCCAAAAAGAGCACCGGCGCGCATACAAGCGGCGATTTGGCCGAACTTGTGTGCAGCAACAGCTTAAAAAGCGAAGCGCTCGACAGCGCATCGGGAGTCTTAAAAGCGGAAATGGCGGAGTTAGACAGCCTAATCCTCTCCGCGGCAAGAAGAACGAGAGTTCCGGCGGGTACTGCGCTTGCCGTTGAGCGGGAGCGATTCGCGCAATATGTCGGCAAGGCGTTGTCCGCGTTCAAAAGGTTTCGCTTAATACGGCGCGAGGTGGTCGAGCTACCCAAACCGCCCGCAATAATCGCAACCGGACCGCTGACTTCGGAGGCGTTCGCTGAAAGCCTTAGAGCGTTGACGGGGGCTCACCTATATTTTTCGGATGCGGCGGCGCCGATTGTAACGGGAGAAAGCATTGACTACGACCACGCTTTTTTCGGAGCAAGATACGGCAAAGGCGATGCGGATTACCTCAACTGCGGCATGACAAGACCGGAATACGAGGCGTTTTACAGTGCGCTAATACGCGCAGAGCGAGTAGAGGATAAGCAGCATGACGCAAGATTTTTCGAGGGTTGTATGCCAATCGAGGCAATGGCGAAGCGCGGCATGGATGCGTTGCGTTACGGCCCCTTGCGTCCGGTGGGGCTTACCGCGCCCTCGGGCGAAAAATATTATGCAATCTTGCAACTCCGCAAGGAAAACGTGCAAGGTAGCGCGTACAACCTCGTAGGCTTTCAGACCAACTTAAAGTTCGGGGAGCAAAAGCGGGTATTTGGCTTGATTCCCGCTTTGAGGAAGGCAGAGTACCTAAGATACGGAGTAATGCATCGCAATACCTACATTGATTCGCCCAAGCTGCTCGACAATACGTTCAGAGTAAAATCGGGCGACGATATATACATAGCGGGTCAGTTAAGCGGCGTAGAAGGCTATCTTGAAAGCGCGGCGAGCGGACTGATTGCGGGAATTGCGCAAGCGATGCGACTTTCGGAAATCGAGCCATACATTCCCGATGAATATACGGTTATAGGCGCGCTTGCAAGGTATATTTCCAATCCTTCGGTCACGGACTTCCAGCCGATGAATGCCAATTTTGGGCTGTTGCCTCCGCCCGAAAGGCATATAAAAGAAAAATCGGGGCGCAAAAAATACTATGCGGAGCGCGCGCAAAAAAGCATTGCGGCATATGCCGCGAAAGAACAAGGAGAAAGATATGAACGAGATGCGTAGCACAACGATATGCGCCGTCAAAAAGAACGGCGTGACAGTAATCGCGGGTGACGGTCAGGTGACTTTTAGCCAAAGCGTCATTCTCAAGTCGAACGCCGTTAAAGTGAAAAGAATATACAACGAGCAAGTCGTAATCGGCTTTGCGGGCTCGGTGAGCGACGCGTTTTCGCTTAGCGAAAGGTTCGAAAAGATGCTGCACAAATATTCGGGCAACCTTATGCGGAGCGCGGTGGAGCTTGCCGAGCTTTGGCGCAACGACGCGGCAAGGAAACTCGAAGCTATGATGATAGCGGCGGATAAGGAAAACTTATTGATTATATCGGGAACGGGCGAAGTAATCGACCCCGAAACGGGTGTTTGTGCAATCGGCAGCGGCGGCAACTACGCGCTTGCGGCGGCAAGGGCGCTCTACGATATTGAGGGATACTCCGCGGAGGATATAGTTAGAAAATCAATGAAAATCGCGAGCGAGCTTTGCGTTTTTACGAACGATAAGCTGACTGTGGAGGTAGTGTGATGGAATTTACGCCAAGAGAGATAATCGAGGAGCTCAATAAATATATTATCGGTCAGACAGATGCAAAGAAGTCAGTAGCGGTCGCGCTTCGCAACAGATATAGACGAAGCCGCGTAAGAGCGGAGCTGCGCGATGAAATAACGCCGAAAAATATCATTATGAAAGGGCCGACGGGAGTGGGCAAGACCGAGATTGCGCGAAGACTTGCTAGGCTTGTCAAGGCACCTTTTGTCAAGGTTGAGGCGACAAAATTCACCGAGGTAGGCTATGTCGGGCGCGACGTCGAAAGTATGATAAGAGACCTTGTGGAAGCGGCTATACGCATTGTCAAAGAGGAAAAATTCGAGGAGATTAAGCCTAAGGCGACCGAGGAAGCGGTGAAGCGGCTAAGCAAGGCGATTTTGCCTTTGAGAAAAAAGATTACCCCCGATATCCCCGATGCTCAGCTTACCGAGGAGATTGACCGCGACCTTAGAGACGGCAAGCTTGACGACCTCAAAGTCACGATACAGATAAACGAACAGGCGAAGCCTATACAAATGACGCAAACAGGCGGCAATGCGGAGATTAATCTCGGCAACATCTTCCAACAACTTGGCGCGCGCGCTAAGAAAAATAAAGAGGTCTATGTGCGGGACGCGATGAAAATGATAATCAACGAAGTCTCCGAGAGCTTAGTCGATATGGACGGAGTCAACATGGAAGCGTTGCGCCGCGCGGAGCAGGACGGAATCATCTTTATTGACGAAATAGACAAAATCGCAGGTGCAAAAAACACGCACGGCCCCGACGTCTCGCGAGAAGGTGTTCAGCGGGATATACTGCCGATTGTGGAAGGGAGCATAGTTTCGACAAAGTATGGTCCAATCCGTACCGACTATATTCTGTTCATTGCGGCGGGTGCGTTCCATATCTCCGAGGTCAAAGACCTTATCCCCGAACTTCAAGGCAGGTTCCCCGTGGTAGTAACTCTCGAAAGTCTTACAAAAGGCGATTTTGTCAAGATACTTTCCGAGCCGGATAACGCCGTTACAAAGCTTTATGCCGAGTTGCTTAGTACAGACGGGGTAAAGCTCAGCTTTACGGACGGCGCGCTCAATAAAATTGCGGAGATTGCGGAATACGAGAACACAAACAGCGAAAATATCGGCGCAAGGAGATTGCATGCGATAATCGAAACGCTGCTTGAGGAGATTGCGTTCGAGGCATGCGGCAAGGAAATAATCGCGGAAATCGATGTAAAATATGTCGAAAATCATCTTTCCAAGAGCTTGAAGAACATGAACTTAAAAAAATATATACTGTAAGCAA
>CAYOYS010000004.1:3536-4730 GCA_964408255.1 uncultured Christensenellaceae bacterium
GCAAAAGGACGATACGGCAATGATTAATATTCCCAAGGGCACAAAGGATATGCTTCCGCAGGACGCCTACAAATGGCACTATATCGAAAACGCGGCAAAAGAGGTTGCGAGGCTCTTTGATTATAAGGAGATACGCACCCCTATTTTTGAGCATACCGAGCTGTTTCAGCGCGGAGTGGGCGAGACGACGGATATAGTGAACAAGGAAATGTACACCTTTCTCGACAAGGGGGAAAGGAGCATAACGCTAAAGCCCGAGGGTACGGCGGGAGTTGCGAGAAGCTTTGTCGAAAACGGTCTGCATCAGCTGCCGCAACCCTTAAAATGCTACTATATTACACCTGTATTTCGTTACGAAAGACCGCAAGCGGGGCGGCTTAGAGAGCATCACCAATTCGGAGTGGAAATCTTCGGCGTGGATACGCCCGAGGTGGACGCAGAGGTGATTTTGACCGCAAAAGCGTTGTTTGATAGCCTCAAAATCGATAATTTGCAGCTTTTTATCAACAGCATAGGCTGTAAAGAATGTCGTCCCGACTATAACCGCGGCTTGAGGGAATATTTTCAAAGACATTCGGAAAGGCTGTGTCCAACTTGCCGCGAGCGGTTGTTGACCAATCCGCTTAGGTTGCTTGATTGTAAAATATCAAGCTGTATCCAAATCAACAAGGACGCGCCCTCGGTATTAGATTATATCTGCGACGGCTGTAAGACGCATTTTGAGGGATTAAAGGCGGCGCTTGACAATCTCGGAACGGCGTTCGAGGTTAATCCGCGTATCGTCAGAGGACTCGATTATTATACTAAGACTGTTTTTGAGTTCGTTTCGGATAATATCGGGGCAAAAGGTACGGTTTGCGGCGGAGGTCGCTACAATGGACTTGTCGAGGAAGTAGGCGGCAAGAGTTGCCCCGCGGTAGGCTTTGGGTTGGGACTCGAAAGACTGCTGCTTACGCTGGAAGCGGCGGGCGGCATGATTGAGAACACCGAGACTCCCATGGTGTTCGTGGGTGACATTGGGCAAAAAGCTTATGCGATGCGCCTTGTTCAAGCTTTGCGCGCCGCGGGTATTGCCGCGGTTTGCGACTTGTCCGACCGCAGTCCAAAAGCGCAGCTAAAGTATGCGGACAAGCTTGGCGTAAGCTATTCGCTGTTTATCGGCGACGACGAGCTTGCATGCGGAACAATCAATAT
>CAYOYS010000004.1:4830-7432 GCA_964408255.1 uncultured Christensenellaceae bacterium
GGTATGGAATTTTTAGGCAAGCAAAGACGCACTAAAATGTGCGGAGAGTTCAGAAGTACCGATTTGGGCAAGAGAGTTACCGCGATGGGCTTCGTTGCCAAGGAGCGCAACCTCGGTACCTTGATATTCGTTGATTTGCGCGATTGCTCAGGCTTAATTCAAGTTTCTTTCGAACAGCAGGAGAATGACGGAGGGCTGTTCGAAAAAGCTTCGAAAATCCGCAACGAGTACGTTATTGCGGTGACGGGGACAGTTAAAGGCCGCGGCGAAAGGAATATAAACAAAAATCTGCCCACCGGCGAAATTGAGATAGAAGCGGAGGAGTTGACCATACTCAATGTCGCGGAAATTCCGCCTTTTGTCGTATCAGACCTTGCCAAAGTATCCGAATCTCTCAGATTAAAGTACAGATATCTTGACTTAAGGCGCCCGTCATTGCAGAAAAGACTTATAACAAGAAGCCGCGCGATAAAAATAGTCAGAGATTACATGGATGACAACGATTTTCTCGAAATTGAAACCCCACTTCTCGGCAAATCCACTCCCGAGGGCGCGAGAGATTACCTTGTGCCGAGTCGAGTGCATAACGGCGAGTTCTACGCGCTGCCGCAATCTCCGCAACAGTATAAGCAACTGTTAATGATAAGCGGCTTCGACCGCTATTATCAGATTGCGCGTTGCTTCCGCGACGAGGACCTTCGCGCTAACCGACAGCCCGAATTCTCTCAAATCGATATGGAGATGAGCTTTGCGGACGCGGATGATTTGATGACGATTTGCGAGGGGCTTATCGCAAAGCTGTTCAAGGATATTATAGGCTACGAGATTCCCCAAGCACTTCCGAGGCTTCCGTATGCCGAGGCAATGGCGCGCTACGGCTCGGACAAGCCCGACACCCGCTTCGGCATGGAGTTGAAAGATATATCCGATATTGCCGCAAAGAGCTCTTTCGCGCCTTTTCAAGCCGCGGCGAAAATGGGCGGCGTTAAGGCAATCAACGCCAAAGGCTTAGCCGCAATGACGCGCAAGCAACTCGACAAACTCGGCGAATTCGTAAAAGGTTACGGTGTGAGCGGGCTTGCGTATATGCTGTTTAGGGAGGAGGGGATTGCCTCGACCGTAACAAAGTTTTTCGCTGAAGAGGACGTTATGGCGCTCAAAGCGCGGCTTGACGCAGTTACGGGGGACGCGGTGTTCATAATTGCTTCCGCGGAGGAAAAGACAGTGTTCGCGACGCTTGGCGCGCTTAGGTTAAAGCTAGCGAAAGACAACGGCTTAATCCCCGATAACGTCTACCATATGCTTTGGATTACCGATTTTCCGTTGCTGGAATACGATGCGGAGGAAGGACGATATGTTGCGGTTCACCACCCGTTTACAAGTCCTATGGACGAGGATATGCCTCTTCTTGAGAGCAATCCGCTATCGGTGCGCGCAAAAGCGTACGATTTCGTCATCAACGGCGAGGAAGTGGGCGGCGGCAGCGTCAGGATTCATTCCGCCGATATGCAAAAGAGAATATTTTCTCTGCTCGGAATGAGCGAAGACGACATAAAGACAAAATTCGGGTATTTTGTAGAAGCGTTCCGATACGGCGCTCCTCCGCATTGCGGTCTTGCGTTCGGTCTGGATAGGCTGATTATGATACTTACCAAAACGGACTCCATTAAGGATGTTATTGCATTTCCTAAGATTCAGAATGCGTCATGCTTGATGACGGAGGCGCCGTCCGCAGTCGAGCCCGAGCAACTTAAAGAACTCGGGATAAAAATAGTTGAGTAATATGGAAGAAATTGGCTTTGTTGAGAGCATCAATGACAAAAAAAATACCGTGCGTGTTGTGTTTTCGAGGAAAAGCGCATGCGATAAATGCGGCATGTGCTTAAAAAGCAAGGACAATATGACCGTTTCTGTCGAGGTTAAGAACACATTGGGCGCGCGCCCGGGCGACCGCGTCGCAGTCGCTATGGGCAATAGCTTTGTGCTAAAAGCCGCGTTAATCGTCTATATTATTCCGGTAGTGTTTGTCGGCGCCGCGATTCTTTTGGGGCGCGGACTTAATGAACTTGTGCTTTTTGGGATAGTCGTCGGCGCGCTTTTGCTCGGTTTGCTCGTATCGGTGCTTTTCGATAAGCTGATAAGAAACAAAAAAGGCTACGCTCCAAGGCTTGAGCGAGTCATTATGGGAGAGGAAGACAATGAGTAATAAATTTATCGTAATCAACGAGGACAACTTCGAAGACGCGCTCGAATCGCATCGTTATCTGCTTGTCGATTTTTGGGCGCCGTGGTGCAACCCTTGCAGAATGTTGCTTCCGATAATGGAGGAGTATGCGGCGGAGAATAGCGACGCTATCACGGTAGGCAAGGTTAATATAGACGATTCGCCCAATTTTGCGGAAAGATTCGGTGTAATGACCATTCCGACCGTCATGCTTTTTGTTAACGGAGAGCAAACGGATAAGTTCATAGGTCTAAGACAGAAATCGCAAATAGCCGCGTTCGTCGATAAGTACCGCGATTCGTAACGATACATAAAAGACTGACTACATGCGTGTACGAACTAATTGAGCAAGGCGCAAGCCTTCTCGGGAGATAAGAA
>CAYOYS010000004.1:7532-24850 GCA_964408255.1 uncultured Christensenellaceae bacterium
TATAAATATTGCGAAATAAGCGGTTGGAAATATGGGAACAGACTAATTATCTAGCAATAAGTACCGCGGATAGTAAGTAGGAGCGTACAAAAGTCGCAAGTAAATCTGATGATTAAAGATATATGCGCGTAAGCGTAAAAATAAAGGAGATTCAAATGAAACTATCGATTATTGAAAAAGCAGATAAGAAGATATATGATGCGCTTGCACTCGAGCTTGAGCGGCAGCGCGGCAACCTCGAGCTTATCGCAAGTGAGAATTTTGTCTCGCCCGCCGTTATGGCGGCAGTCGGCTCGCATCTTACCAACAAATACGCCGAGGGATACCCCGCAAAAAGGTATTACGGCGGTTGCCAATACGTCGATATAGTCGAGGATATAGCTATCGAGCGGGTAAAGGCGCTGTACGGAGCATCGTTCGCTAATGTTCAGGCGCACAGCGGAGCTTCTGCCAATCTCGCGGTGTATTACGCGCTGATAAACGTCGGCGATACCGTGCTAGGAATGAACCTTTCCCACGGCGGGCATTTGACCCACGGAAGCAAAGTCAATTTTTCGGGTAAGCAGTACAATATAGTGTCTTATGGCGTGGAGGAGGGTAGCGAGGTCATAGATTATGACAAGGTAATGGCTATAGCCAAAATGACCCGCCCAAAAATGATTATCGCGGGCGCAAGCGCCTATCCTCGAGCACTTGACTTTGCCGCGTTCAGAAAAATCGCCGATGAGGTGGGCGCGTATTTGGTAGTGGATATGGCACACATCGCGGGGCTTGTCGCGGCGGGATTGCATATGAATCCCGTACCATACGCCGACGTGGTCACAACGACGACGCACAAGACTCTTCGCGGTCCGCGCGGCGGAGTGATATTGACCAACAGCGAGGAACTTGCAACCAAGATAAACAAAGCGGTATTCCCGGGAATCCAAGGCGGACCTTTGATGCATGTCATCGCGGGTAAAGCGGTGGCGTTTGGCGAGGCTTTGCAGGAGGACTTCAAGGTCTATCAGCAGCAGACTATCGATAATGCCAAGGCGATGAGTCGTCGTTTTGTCGAGAACGGAATCGAGCTTGTCTCGGGCGGAACAGACAATCATTTGATGCTTTTGAAGTTGGCTTCAAAAAATAGGACGGGTAAAGAAATAGAAGCATTGCTTGACGAGGCGCATATTACTGTCAACAAGAATGCGATACCTTTTGACAAAGAAAGACCCGCCGTAACAAGCGGTATAAGAATCGGTACACCGAGTATCACGACAAGAGGAATGAAGCAAGAGGAATCCGAGCTTATAGCCGATTTGATTACCGAAATAATCATATCGGGAGCCGAGGCGGTTCAAAGCGTTGCCGATAAAGTCGAAAAATTATGTTCGCGCTTCCCGTTATATGGTACAAAGATGCTGTAAGGAGAACTTATGAAGGTTTATTTAGACCATGCGGCTACCACATATACAATAGATGAAGTTTTCGAAGCGATGAAGCCTTATTTTAACGAGGTATTCGGCAACGGAAGCAGTCAACATTCCTACGGTCAAGCCGCGTTGCATGCGATAGACAAGGCAAGGGAACAAGTCGCGACGGCGCTCGGCGCGCAACCCAACGAGATATATTTTACCTCGGGCGGCACTGAGTCGGACAATTGGGCAATCAAGGGGCTTGCGGCGGCGAGAAGGCTTAAGGGCAAGCATATTATTACCTCGGCGATAGAGCATCATGCGGTGCTTCACGCGCTAGCACAACTCGAGAAAGAGGGGTATGAGGTAACTTATCTACCTACTGATAATACGGGCGAAGTCGATATCGAAGCGTTGCGGACGGCGATAAGAGGGGATACCGTGCTTATTACCATTATGACCGCCAACAACGAGATAGGCACGATTCAGCCGATTAAGCGGATTGCGGAGATAGCGAAGTCCAAAGGAGTAGTCTTCCATACCGACGCGGTACAAGCAATCGGTAGCATGCGAATCAATGTCAAGGAGTTGGGCATCGATATGCTGTCGCTTTCGGCGCATAAGTTCTACGGCCCTAAAGGCATAGGCGCGTTGTATGTCAGAAACGGCATAAAACTCGAGCGGCTCATTTCCGGCGGCGCGCAAGAGCGCGCAATGCGCGGAGGTACGCATAATACTCCGGGTATTGTCGGTATGGGCAAGGCGATTGAGCTTGCCGTTTGCGATATGGATAAAAATGTGCGGCATGTAAGGGAGCTTAGAGATTATTTTATCGAAAGAGCAGAGAAAGAAATACCCGATATAATCATCAACGGGGCACAAGGCGACAAGAGATTGCCTAACAACGCGAATATCAGCTTTAAGTATATCGAGGGAGAATCCATTCTTTTGAGGCTCGACCTCGAAGGGATAGCGGTATCCTCGGGCAGCGCATGCAGTTCGGGTTCGCTTGACGCTTCGCACGTACTGCTTGCCACCGGTCTTGATATAGGCATCGCGCACGGCTCGCTAAGATTCACTTTCGGCAAGTGCAACGACAAAGAACAGATTGATTATGTAATGGAAAAATTAAAGAAGGCGGTCGAGTCGTTAAGGCTTATGTCCCCTCTTTATCAGTTGAAAGGAGAAATATACGATGTATAACGATAAAGTTATGGAGATATTCAAGAATCCGCCGTACGCGGGTGTGCTCGATGACGCCAACGCAATAGGCTTGGTCGGAAACGCTTCGTGCGGTGATATACTTAAGATTTATCTCAAAATACAAGACGATGTAATAGTGGATGCGAGATTCCAAACTTTCGGCTGTGCGGCGGCAATAGCGTCCTCTGCTACTGCCGTCAAGATGATAATCGGAAAGACGATTGACGAAGCGCTAAGCCTTACCAACTACGAGATAGTTGAGGAGCTCGAAGGACTCCCTCCTCAAAAAATTCATTGCTCGGTGCTTGCGGAAGAGGCGATTGCTAAAGCTATCGAGGAATACAAGCTTCGCAAAAAGGCAAAAAAATAAAGATAATGTTTTGAAAGTATTTTGCTAGTTCGTTTTGACTTTTACAAAAATTACCTATCGTATAACTCTTTTTTTTACTTAAACTAAGGGGTACGGAGGGTTGATTATGAAAAAGTTAGGATGGGGTTTGGCATTCGGCGCGTTGCTCGGCTTAGCAATGTACGAATCGAGAAAAAAGGCGGAAGGGTTTGTAAAGAAGTGCAAAACCGCGTTAAGAGAAAAGATAGACAGCGTACTTGACTAGCGAAAAAACGGGCATTTGTAAAATTAACCGTTGATTGATAACATAATAGATAGACAATGCGTTGCTGAATTAGGGCAAATATCGCGCGATAAAACTATGCAACAGTGCGAAAAACGTGAACAGTACACTAACCGATTATGACTAAAAATTTTAACAATGTTCCTACCAAAATAAAGAGCAAAAAGAACACGCGCAATAAACGCGCAGTAGTGCTATGAATAGATGCAAACAAAAGATGCGAACTAAATCATAGGTTAATCAATGCGACTCTCGGACTTAACTGCGGGACTTGCTTTTAAGAACCGATTGCGCTATAAGAATCCCTTTTTGTAAGGGGTTTTTTATTGGAAATATTTAGTTACATATGCTATAATTGTAGTATGGAATTCGAAAGTGTTTTGAATAATGAGCAGCTTCAAGCGGTCTATAACACGGAGGGCGCAGTGCTTGTCGTTGCGGGTGCAGGAAGTGGCAAAACGCGGGTCTTGACCTACCGCATTGCCTACCTTATCGAGCGCTTGAATGTGTCGCCTTATAATATTCTTGCGATTACTTTCACTAACAAGGCGACCAACGAGATGCGTGAAAGGCTAGAAGAGCTTGTCGGCGCAAGTTATGGACTTTGGGTTTCAACCTTCCATTCCTTTTGCGCAAGAGTGTTAAGAAAGCATATCGAGTTGTTAGGTTACAACAAGGATTACAGTATTTATGACGAGATTGAATCGATGCGCGTTGTAAAACGCGTACTTCAGAATAAGCGGCTTGAGGAAAAACAGTACCTTAACAAGGCGCTATGGCATATCTCCAATGCTAAGAACAAGGGACTTAGCCCCGAGGAATATGCGCTCGAAGGAGTCCTCAACGGAGATAGAATTGTCGATATATATCGCGCCTATGAAGATGAACTTGCGCTAAGCAACGCGCTTGATTATGATGACCTATTAATCAAAACGGCGCTTTTATTCGAGCGCTTCCCCGAGACGCTCAACGAATACCGTCAACGGTTTAAGTACATTCATATAGACGAATATCAAGACACCAACCGTATACAATATATACTTGTCAAGGCACTCGCGTCCTTTTACGGCAACATCTTTGCGGTGGGTGACGAGGACCAAAGTATATACGGCTGGCGCGGCGCGGATATTGGTAACATGCTCGAGTTCAAAAGGAATTTTCCCGAGGCGAAGATTTTTAAGTTGGAACAAAATTACCGAAGCACCAAGCAGATACTTGCCGCCGCCAACGCCCTTATCAAAAACAACGCGGGTAGATTGGGCAAGACGCTATGGACGGCGAAAGAGGACGGGGTAAGGGTGGAGATATACGGCGCATCGACCGACCGCGAGGAGGCGGATTATGTAATACGGCAGATAGCCGCCTTGATAAGAAACAACGAACATTCCCCGCGCGACTTCGCGATTCTTGTTAGGCTCAACGCATTGACGCGGGAGTTCGAAGAAAGACTTAACCTATATAATATTCCGTATAAGGTGTACGGCGGCTTTAAGTTCTTCGAGCGAAAGGAAATTAAAGATGTGATTGCGTACCTAAAGGCAATAGTCAATCACCGCGACAACGAGGCGATATTGAGGATAATCAATACTCCGAAGCGCGGTATCGGTAGCACCGTCGTCGATGCGCTTTGTGCCTACTCGGCGGATAGGGGCTTATCTCTTGCGGACGTTCTGCTTTCTCCGCTCGAAAATACTGACTTCACACCGCTTATGAAAAAGAAGCTTAATGTATTCGTACAACTTTTTTCCAAGCTTATTACCGAGACAGTCGACATGCGAATAGATGATATTGCGCGATATGTATTGACCGAAGCCGGCTTCGATACGGCGTATGACAAGAGTGATGAGAGCGATTACAATAAGCTTTTGAATATCGATGAGTTGGTCAACTCTATGGAAAAATTCGCGGAGGAGAACGAGGGCGCAACGCTTTCGGAGTTCTTGCAGTCCGTCTCGCTAATAAGCGACAGTGACGAGATTGCAACTGATGATTATGTGACTTTGGCGACCGTTCACGCAGTAAAGGGACTCGAATTCCCCGTGGTGTTCGTTACCGCGCTTGAGGAAAACATATTCCCATCTGGGATATTCAACAAGAGCGCAGGCGAGATAGAGGAAGAACGAAGAGTAATGTATGTCGCGATGACTCGTGCGCGTGAAAGGCTGTACCTTACGAATTCGGGTACTCGATACCGTTTTGGCAAGTATGAGATGAACGGCGAAAGCAGGTTTGTTAAGGAGATAAAATCCGTGCTTTATCCCAACAAGTACCCGCCTCAAAGAAGGGTTGCCTACGTTGCAGAAACGCCGCAACGCGAGGACGCCAACGCTAGGCGGTACATCGAAAGCGTGACTTCGGTAAGCAGCGCCAAAGCAAGCGCGGACTGCTTGAAGGTCAGCGTTGGGCAGAGAGTAGAGCATAGCAAGTACGGGATAGGTATGGTTATTTCGGTCAAGGGCGATAATGCGAGTATCGCGTTCGACGGTATAGGCGTCAAGCAGTTCAACATGACGATAGCGCCGATTAAGGTGGTAGCGGAGTAATTATGGATAGGATGCGTGAGCTTGTTGATTTGCTCAATCAATATGCAAAAGAATATTACGTCGAGGACAGCCCGACGGTATCGGACGAGCGATACGACGAGCTGTACGACGAACTTATTGCGCTCGAAAAGGAAAAGGGCGTCTCTTTTCCTGATTCGCCGACTACAAAAGTCGGCGCAAAGAGCAATAAGCGGTTTCCGCCCTACGCTCACCGCGAAAGGCTGTACAGTCTTGATAAGAGCAAAACGGTTGAGGGTGTTCATGAGTGGATAGAGAGGGTGAAAAAGATAAGCGGCAGCTTTGTTCCGCTTACTCTCGAATACAAGTATGACGGGCTTACGATAAGCTTGACCTATGATAAAGGGGTGCTATGTTCGGCGGCAACCCGCGGCGACGGCACGGTCGGGGAGGTCGTGACAGAACAAATCAAGACGATAAAAAATATCCCACAGCACATTCCTTTCAAGGGCTATATCGAGATACTTGGGGAATGTGTTATGCGGCTTTCGGTCTTAAAAAAGTATAACGAGAGTGCGAAAGAGCCTCTCAAAAACGCGCGCAACGCGGCGGCGGGCGGCATAAGGAATCTCAACACCGAAGAGACGGCAAGCCGCAAGCTAGATTTCTTTATATACGGCGCGGGCTATCATGAGGGCGTAGTCTTCCGTACGCAGTCCGAGATACATGAATTCTTAGTTGACAATGGATTCGATGCTAGCGGATATTTTAAGCTTATTGAAGACGCGGCGGATATCGAGCGTAATTTAATTGAAGCGGAAAAAGATAGGTCACGGCTCGACTTCCTTATAGACGGCATGGTGCTGAAAGTCAATGACATCGCATTGCATGACGCGCTAGGGTACACCGAAAAATTTCCGCGTTGGGCGCTTGCGTATAAATTCAAGGCGGAAGAGGTGGTAAGCCGCGTCAAAGACGTGATTTGGCAAATCAGTAGAACAGGCAAGCTCAATCCGCTTGCATTGCTCGAGCCGGTCGAAATCGGCGGCGCAGAGGTGCGCCGTGCAACTCTCAACAATTACAGCGAAATAATAAGAAAAGATATCCGCATAGGCTCAGATGTGTTCGTAAGGCGCTCGGGCGATGTAATCCCCGAGATATTGGGGATTGCAAGACACAATATTGACTCCGTTCCTGTCAAACGCCCCGAGAGTTGTCCGGCATGCGATAGCAGTGTTATTGAAAAAGGGGTGTTTTTATATTGCGCTAACCACGACGGCTGCGCCCCCCGCATCGTCTCCCAAATCGAGCATTTTGCCAAAAAAGACGCGCTTGACATTGAGGGGTTATCCACAAAGACAATCGAGCAGCTTTTTAACGAGCTCGGAGTACGGTCAGTTGATAAGCTTTACGACTTAACAAGGGAACAGTTGCTTTCACTTGAAGGGTTTAAGGATAAAAAAGCGGACAACCTTATCGCCGCGCTCAAAAGGAGCAAAAAAACTACGCTCGCGCGCTTTATCGGCGGATTGGGTATCCCAAACGTGGGCAAAAAAGCGGCGAAACAGCTTGAGCGGCACTTTAAGACGCTTGATGTGCTGCGCGCTTCGACTACGGAAGAAGTATTATCCGTGGACGATTTTGGAGTAATAAGCGCGCAATCGGTTACCGATTATTTTGCCGATTCAAAGAATGTCGCGCTTATCGACGCTCTACTCGAAAAAGGTTTTGAGTTCGAGCGCAAAAAGCTGCGCGAGGGGGTGTTCAGCGGCAGAATCGTCGTGCTTACCGGCGCCCTTGAGAGCTTCAAAAGAAGCGCGGCGGCTAAGGAGATAGAAAATCGCGGCGGCGAGGTCGCGGACTCGGTCAGCGCAAGGGTCAATCTAGTAGTCGCGGGAAGTGACGCGGGAAGTAAGCTTGCAAAGGCGGAAAAACTCGGTATCCAAATCATTGACGAAAAAGCGTTTATCGAAATGCTACGATAGTTTTCCTTATTCGGAAACCACCGGCGCTTGTTATTTTGAGAGCGGTATTTTAGATTTATGATGCCGCGTTCGCATTAAGCCGATAATAATTACTAAACATATGATTGCAGGACTTGACTCCCGTCACGCCCACGATACCCGATAATAACTGTTAAACTACTGTAAATATTTGTATTGTTCTCTTTATTTGTGCTATATTATTATAAATAGGAGTAGTGGACAAAAGAAAGTTAGTAAAATGTTTTGAATGGATTTTTGAGATTAGATTCGTCAAAGCTTTTTACTCATAGTATCGCGATGTGAAAAAGTTAGGCGTATTCGTGCCGATGACGAACATTAGCCGAAAAGATTCCAAATTATTAACAACTTGAAATTATCTACTCCCATAAAATAGCGAGGTGAAACGATGAGAAGCATGACGGGCTACGGAAAGGGGGAGGCGTCAGAAGGCGGAAGAACGCTGACGGTTGAACTGAAATCAGTCAATCACAGATTTCTTGACCTTTCTATTAAGCAACCCAAACAGTTCTTATTCGCGGAGGACTCCGTGCGCCGTCGTTTGCAGTCCGCTTTTGCAAGAGGTCATATCGATGTATTTATCGTATACGAGGATAATTCGCAAAATAAGCGGCTCCTTTCATTGGACAAAGAGCGGGCGGACAATTATCTTTGTATTGCGCGACGGCTTGCGGTGGAGCTTTCCGTTCCGAACGACTTGACCGCCTCATCGCTGCTACGGCTTGACGGTGTTATCACCGAGAGCAAGACCGAGGTTGACGAAACGGCGCTTGCCGAATTGCTTGACTCGGCGCTTTCAAAGGCAATAGCCGCGCTTGCTATAATGCGCGACACGGAGGGCGCTGCACTTTGCGAGTTTTGCAAAAGCCGCTTCCCCTACATTAAGTCGTTGCTTGCCAAGGCGGTAGAGCGCGCGCCGCAGGTAGCTTGCGAGTATAAAAAGAAGCTAGCAACAAGGATAAAAGAGGCGCTTGACGGAGTTCAACTTGACGAAGCAAGGCTAGTTAACGAGGCGGCGTTTTTTACCGACAAGGCGAACATCGACGAAGAAATGACCCGTCTTGATTCGCATATTGCGCAGTTCGAAGAATTGCTCCAAAGCTCGGATTCGGTAGGGCGCAAGCTGGACTTTTTGTTGCAAGAGATGAATAGAGAGGTCAATACTATGGGTTCCAAAGCGAACGATACGCAACTGCTTAATATCGTCGTCGAGCTAAAAACCGAGCTCGAAAAGTTAAGGGAGCAGATTCAAAATATCGAATAACGGAGTACTTTTATGGCGAAAAACAAAGGATTAGTGATAGTGCTGTCGGGACCCTCGGGCGTAGGTAAGGGTACTGTCAATAGAATCCTGCAAAATACCAATAGTCAGGTCGCGTCGGCAGTATCGGCAACAACGAGGGCGCCTCGCGAAGGCGAGCTTGAGGGCGTTAGCTACTACTTTAGGACAAAGGAACAGTTCGAGACACTGATAAAAGAGGGTTGCTTCGTCGAATACGCATGCGTTTATGGCAATCTTTACGGCACTCTAAAAAGCGAGCTCGAGCGCATAACGGGAAGCGGTATGAACGCCGTTCTCGAAATCGATACGGCGGGAGCGATGAATGTAAAAAAGACCATGCCCGACGCAGTCGCAATATTTGTAATTCCTCCCTCACTTCGGGAACTTGAACGAAGGATTGTAAACAGAGATGCAAACGAGGCGAATTTGAACGTTAGAATAAACGCGGCGAAAGAGGAGATTGCGTTCGCAAGGAATTACGACTATATAGTCGTCAACGACGAAGCGACGCGTTGCGCCTCGGAGATTGCGACAATTATAAGAGCGGAATCGCTCAAGGTAAAAAACAATTCTCGTATAATAGATGATTTAATAGGAGGCAACGATATATGTTAGTAGACCCCCCCATTGATAAACTTATCAAAAAGACCGAATGTAGGTATATGCTCGTTTGCGGTATTTCTAAGCGCGCGCGCCAACTCCTTCAACACGAAACGGACATGCTCGCCGCCACAAAGGAAAAGCCGATAAGCGTCGCGGCAAAAGAAGTTTACGAGGATAAAGTCGTAATCACTAAGGACTGATGCGCAAAAGGGTATTGCTCGGTGTAACCGGCGGCATCGCCGCCTACAAAGCAGCGCAGCTTACTAGTGCGCTTGTTTCGTCCGGCTTGGACGTCGTTGTCATAATGACGGACAGCGCGAGCGAATTCGTCACCCCGCTCACTTTTGAGACGCTATCGAAAAATCGTGTGATTACCGATATGTTTTCGAGAGAATTTCCGTATGAAGTGAAGCATGTTTCCCTTGCAAAATCGAGCGATTTGGTGCTTATTGCGCCTGCTACCGCGAACTTTATCGGCAAAATTGCCAACGGTATCGCGGACGATATGCTAACGACGACATATATGGCGTCAAAAGCTATCAAAGTAATTTGTCCCGCGATGAACGACGCTATGTATTCGGATGAGGCATTTCGCCGCAATATGGACAAGCTGCATACGCTCGGCGCGTTGTTCGTTGAGCCGGAATGTGGTCGCCTTGCCTGTGGCGACGAGGGCATGGGCAGGCTTGCATCACCCGAAAAGATTCTTAGTTTTGTCCTCGAACTGCTTAACGTCAAGCCCGATTATCTCGGCAAGCGCGTACTTGTTACCGCGGGCGCGACAGCGGAAAGCATTGACGGAATAAGGTTTTTATCCAACAGAAGCAGCGGCAAAATGGGGATTGCGTTGGCGGACGCCGCCTATCTTCGCGGAGCGGCGGTTACTCTTGTTGCCGCGCGTACTACCGCGCCGCTCCCCGAATATATCAATACGGTAAGGGTCGAGACGACTAACGAGATGTACCAAGCGGTGCTTAGCCGCGTTCCGGACAATGATATCATAATCAAAGCGGCGGCGCCCGCCGATTATATGCCCGAATCTACCGCCGTCAATAAGCTTAAAGACGAAAAATTGACGCTTAGTCTTATAAAGACCAAGGATATCGCGAAAGCGGTAGGTCAAATAAAGGGCAATAAAAAGCTTGTGGTGTTTTGCGCGGAGACAGAGCGGCTTGTTGAGAATGCTAAGCAAAAGCTTGCCGCAAAGAACGCGGACATGATTGTCGCGAACGATGTGACCAAGCAGGGCGCGGGCTTTGATACTGATACAAATATTGTGACGATTATTCGCGCGGGCGGCGCTCCCGAGGAGTCAAAACTTATGCTTAAGACCGAGCTTGCGGATATCATTTTGAATAAAATACTCGAGCTTTGATATGATTGCCGAAGTAATCGTAGACATTTCAAGCAGCGAGATTGATAGAGTTTTTGATTATTATGTGCCCGAAGGAATGGCGCTTGAGTGCGGTGACCGCGTCAAGGTCAGCTTCGGGCGGCAAAACCTAGAAGGTTTTGTCATCGGACTCAAGGAAAGCTCGGATTATAAAAATCAGCTCAAGCCAATAAGCGAAAAACTTGATAATTTTACAGCCTTATCCCCCGAAATGCTCTCCCTTATGCGGTATATGTGCGCAAGGTACAATCTTCGCGCTGCGGACGCGTTGCGGCTGTTTTTTCCGGCACAGCTACGGGGCGGGAATATCGGCGAATTGATAAAAGGCTATGCCGAACTTGCTTTGAACATTACCCCCAACAACATTCTTGATAAGCTTCGTCCGACTGCCGTAGCGCAACGCGCAATCATTGCGCATCTTGTAGCGTCGGGGGGTGAGTGGACTGCCGCGCTTAATCGCGAATATGGCGCATCTGCGCTCAACGCCCTTAAAGATAAAGGTTATGTTACGA
The DNA here is from genome assembly GCA_964408255.1 of uncultured Christensenellaceae bacterium. Lineage (GTDB taxonomy): Bacteria > Bacillota > Clostridia > Christensenellales > CAG-1252 > SACC01. The sequence goes on from CAYOYS010000004.1 coordinate 19,056, forward strand.
TAACTCACCGTAAGGTCGGTCGTACACCATATAAAGATATCGTGCCCGAAGCTAGCGTTGTCACGCTTAACGAGGACCAAAAGCTAGCGGTTCAAGCAATCCTTGACAACCGCGAAAGCCGTGTTCTTCTTCACGGAGTGACGGGAAGCGGCAAGACCGAGGTGTATTTGAGCTGTATCGAAAAGACGCTTGCCGAAGGTCGGGGGGCGATTATGCTTGTTCCCGAGATATCCTTAACACCGCAGATGATGGCGCGGTTCCGTGCGCGCTTCGGCGACAATGTCGCTCTTTTGCACAGCGGGTTATCCGCGGGCGAGCGTTTGGACGAATGGCTTAGGTTGCTACGCGGCGAGGCGCGAATCGCAGTAGGGGCGCGCTCGGCGGTCTTTGCCCCGATTGATGACCTTGGCATCATTATTATCGACGAGGAGCATGAGACAAGCTATGTCAGCGAATCCAATCCGCGCTATTTTACCTCGGAGGTCGCTGAATTTAGGCGCGCTTATAACGGCGCGCGGCTCGTGTTGGGCAGCGCAACGCCCTCGCTCGAGACATATAAGGAAGCAATGGATAACAAGCTGCAACTGCTTAAGCTACCCAACCGCGTCGAGAATAGGGTCATGCCCGAGATGGAGATTGTGGATATGTGCGCCGAGATACGCGACGGCAACAACTCCATTCTTTCAAGACGGTTCGTAGCGGCACTTACCGAGACGCTTGCGCGGCGCGAGCAAGCAATGATTTTTCTTAACCGTAGGGGATATTCCTCCTTTATGATATGTAGGAAGTGCGGCAAGGTCTTAAAATGCGACGACTGCGAAGTATCGTTGACGCTGCATAAAGAGGACAACCGCTTAAAGTGCCACTATTGCAACAAGCAGTATACCGTGCCCTCGGCGTGTCCGGATTGCGGCAGCGATAGTATCCGCTATGGCAGAGACGGCACCGAAAAGATTGTCAAAGACCTCAAAGCATTGTTCCCCGAGGCGAGATTTTTGCGAATGGACAACGACACCACGCGTGGCAAGACGGGATATGTGGACATACTTAGTAGCTTTGCTAACGGCAAAGCGGACATATTGGTCGGTACGCAGATGATAGCGAAAGGTCACGACTTCCGCGCCGTTACATTAGTCGGCATACTTGACGCAGATTTGAGTCTGTATTACGGCGACTATCACAGCGTGGAGCGCACTTTTCAGCTTGTTACGCAGGTCGCGGGCAGGGCGGGTAGGGACAAGCTCGAGGGAAGAGTCATTATGCAGACTTATTCGCCCAAGCATTATGTATTTCATTTTGCGTCCAAATACGATTATGAGGGTTTTTACCGCAAGGAAATCAATATTCGGGGAGTGACCGCATTCCCGCCTTTTGTAAGGATTATCAGAGTGCTTGTCGTCGCAAAGGAAGAACCGAGCGCAGTCAAGTGCACAAAAGCGGCGTTGCTAAGGATAAGAGAAATAGAAAAAGCGTACCCGAATGAGTTCAAATACATAAAGGCAACCAAAGCGCCGATAGCGCGGATAGAAGCCAAATACAGATATCAAATATTCATTAAGCTTCGCCGTGAGAAAGAGGACGAGATTATCGGCAAGATATACGAGGCGGCGGAACAGTCGAAAGCGGACAACGTTACGGTCTTTGCGGAGCTTGACCCGCAAAACTTGAATTAGACGACAAAACAATAATAACGGATTATACCACGGTATTTGCGGAGTTTACCTCGCAAAATCCGAATTAGAGGCAAAACAATCGTAACTGATTGCATCACGATATTTGCGGAGCTTACCTCGCAAAACTTAAATTGGACGATAAAATACCGAAAGTAAAACTTATACGGGAGTGGATATGGCGATAAGAGATGTAGTGGAGGACGGCGCGGAAATCCTTAGAAAAAAGGCGCGAGCGGTAACGGCTTTTGACGATAAACTTGGCAAGATTTTGGACGATATGGTCGAGACCATGGGCGTTAAGGAGGGTGTGGGGCTTGCCGCGCCTCAGATTGGGTACCTTCGTCGGTTCGCGGTTTTTATGCTTGAAGACGGCGAAATCGTCGAGCTAATCAATCCGGTTGTCCTCGAAGCGCACGGAGAGGAAGTCCTTGAGGAGGGCTGTTTGAGTGTGCCCCAAAGATGCGAAAAAATCAAGCGTCCCATATATCTTAGAGTAAAATATCAAGACCGCCACGGCAACGAACTCGAGCGGGTATTCGAGGGCTATGACGCGCGGGTATGCTGCCATGAAATGGACCACCTTGACGGGATATTGTATTACGATAAGGCGATAGCCGACGACGAGGAAGAATGAGAATAGTTATTATGAAAGCGATATTTATCGACACTTTAGATTTTGTACTGCCCTTGCTCAATGTGTTGTTCTTGAGCGGGGCGACTGTCTTGCCGCGCGGGGCAAAATCAATGAATAACGGTAGGTTATTATGAAGATTGTGTTTTTCAACACTACGAATTATGCATTACCCTTGCTCAACGTGTCGCTCTCAAGCGGGGCGACTGTCTTGCCGCGTGGGATGTCAATGAATTACGGTAGGTTATTATGAAAATTGTGTTTCTCGGAACGCCCGATTTTGCATTACCGTCGCTTGAGGCGCTATTCGCCTCGCCGCACGAGATTGCGGCGGTTGTAACCAATCCCGACAGACGTGGAGATAAGCTTAAGCTAATGCCCCCGCCTGTCAAAAGGTTCGCAAAGGATAAGGGACTTAGAGTGTTGCAATACGCGAATATCCGCAATGAGGGGGTTGACGAAATAGCAAAAATCGCGCCCGACCTTATGGTTACTGCGGCATTCGGGCAGATTCTGTCCGAAGAGCTTTTGGCGTTGCCGCGCTTAGGTGTTCTCAATGTACACGGCTCTCTTTTGCCAAAATACCGCGGCGCATCTCCTATACAACAAGCGATACTTAACGGCGACAAGGTGACGGGAGTTACCATAATGCGCACTGCGTATCAGGTTGACAGCGGAGATATTTTGCTTCAAAAAAGCATCGGGATAAAAGAAAACGAGACGGGCGGCGAACTTTTTGAAAGGTTGGCGGTGCTGGGTGCCGCGGCGCTTATTGAGGCAATCGGGTTGATTGAGCGCGACGAAGCAATCTACACTCCGCAGAACCACGGCGAAGCTACGTTTTGCCGTATGCTGACTAAGGAATCGGGGCTGCTCGATTTTTCTAAGGGCACGGAGGAATTACGTAATTTTGTTCGGGCGCTTAATCCGTGGCCCGCGGCATATACCTATATCGACGGCAAAATGTTCAAGATTTGGCGGATAGCTAAGCTGGACGACAGCATCGGCGAAAGGGTCGGAATGGTGCTTTGCGCAAACGCTAAGGACGGGATAGCGGTGCAGACGGGTGACGGCAGGGCGCGGCTTGACGAAGTGCAGCTTGCGGGTGGCAGGAGAATGAGCGGCGCGGAGTTCGCCGCGGGGCATAGGGAGCTTTTGGGCAAGGTGTTGGGAGCATGAATTCGTATATCGTTTCCGCTTACCGCGCGCTTGACGCGATTTATCGCCAAGATGCTTATCTCAGTATCGTGATGAACGAGGCGGCGCCTAAGCTAAAGGTTGAGGACAAAGCTATCGTGACGCGAATCGTCAACGGTGTAATCGAGCGGCACTTTGAATTCTCGTATATGCTCGAAATGCTCTGCAAAAAACCGCCCAAAGCGGTGGTTAAGGTGATATTGCGGCTCGGAATGTACCTTATCAAGTATATGGATTCAATACCCGATTATGCCGCGGTCAACGAGGTCGTTGAACTTACCAAAACGCTCGGCAAAACAGAGCTTGCGGGGCTTGTCAACGCGGTGTTGAAACGATACCTTTCAATCAAGGATTCGCTTCCGATATCGGGAGTTACTCGACTCGCGATAGACAACAATATACCGCTTTGGCTTGCAAAAAAATATATTGCGGATTACGGCGAGGATAAGGGCTTGCGGCATATCACCGCAAAGTCGTCGCGGCTTACACATATACGCAATAACTCAAGATATTTGAGCAAAGATGACTTGAAAAAGTTCTTGATAGATAATAGCATTGAGTATAAGCCTACCGAATCTGGATATCTGATAGGCGCGACAGATGCTGTCGCCGAGCTTTTGGACGCGGGCAAGGCTACCGTTCAAGCGCTTGGCTCGATGACAATCGCAAGGGCGTTGACTCCGCGTCCGATTAAGGGCGCAATCCTCGATGTCTGCGCTTCTCCGGGCGGCAAGGCCGTCTATCTTTCCGAACTCAACAAGGATGCAAAGGTATTGGCGCTCGACGTGCATCCGCATAGAGTCGCGCTAATCCAAAGCTACGCAAAGCGTATGGGCGCGACGAATGTCAATGCGGAACTTCATGACGGCACACTTTTCAATCCCGAATGGCAGGATGCTTTTGACGCGGTGCTTGTGGACGCGCCGTGCAGCGGCTTCGGGGTACGCGGCTCGAATCCCGATATAGTAATCCGTAAAAAGGAAGCGGATATCGCCTCGCTTGCCTCGCTTCAAAAAAAATTGCTTTTGACTGCGGCAAGCTATCTCAAGCGCGGGGGAGCGTTGGTATATTCGACATGTACCGACATAGTAGACGAGAACGAGAAAGTCGTCGCGGCGTTCCTTGCGGAAAGAGCCGACTTTTCCCTTCAAGCCGCGGAGATAGGAGAGGAGAATAACGGAATGTACTGCTTTTTGAGTGACACAAACGGGCGCGAAGGCTTTTTCCTTGCGCGCCTTGTTAGAGCGTTATGATACTTGCCGATTACTCGATTGAGGAATTAAAAGACATTTTGGAGAGTTTCGGCGAAAAGCCCTTTCGCGCGATACAGCTATATTCGGGACTACATTCGGGCAAAGAGCTAGCAAGTATCACGAATATCCCGCGCGCGCTTTCGGACAAGCTCGCCGAAAAGGGCTATGTCGGACTCGGCGCTAGCATCGCGAAGAGGTTGACATCTAAAGACGGTACCCACAAATACCTGTTTGCTTTATCGGACGATAACATAGTCGAAGGTGTGCTTATGCGCTACGAATACGGCAACACCCTTTGCGTATCCACACAGGTCGGCTGCCGTATGGGCTGCGCGTTCTGTGCCTCGGGTCTTGAGGGGCTTATCCGCAATCTTACCGCGGGCGAGATGCTCGCCGAGGTTGCGTTAGTCAACGCCGATATTGGCGGCACCCTAAAAAAGCGCGCGATAACCAACGTCGTCTTAATGGGCAGCGGCGAACCGCTCGATAATTACGAAAATACCGCGAAGTTCCTAAGACTTTTGAACAGTCCCGAGGGCTTGAACATAAGCCTTAGAAACATTTCGCTGTCCACTTGCGGGCTGCTCCCCAATGTCGAACGGCTTATCGCGGACGGATTAAATGTGACTTTGACCTTTTCATTGCACGCTTCTAACGATGTAATAAGAGGCAGACTTATGCCGATAAACCGCACATACGGAGTGGCTAAGGTGATAGAGAGCGCAAGACGGTATTTTGAAAAGACCGGTAGAAGAGTCATATTCGAATACGCGCTGATTAGGGGTGTCAATGACGGCATAGAGCATGCCGAGGAGCTTGCGGCGCTTGTCAAAGGCTTCCCCGCCCACGTCAACTTAATTGCGTTGAACAACGTCAAAGAAAAAGACCTCAACGCATCGCGGGGAACGGACATTAAAATGTTTCTAAAGCGTCTTAGCGAATTGGGTATTTCCGCGACGCTAAGACGCACTATGGGCGACGATATCGAAGGCGCCTGCGGACAACTGCGTAATAAGTTTAGCGAGGATTTGAAGGACAAAA
>CAYOYS010000005.1:0-3774 GCA_964408255.1 uncultured Christensenellaceae bacterium
ACTTGCATTGCAAAGTATAAAAATTCTCTGCATGACAATAATATATGCGGAGGATTTTTTTATGAGTTTTAATCCGTTTGACCAAAAACCTATCAGATTCGACAAAGTTTACGAGGATTGGAAAGGAATGTACCCCGTTCCTTACGATAAAAATTCCGTGGACCCGTATACCAAGTTGCGCGTTATCCTAATGAATGGCGCGGAGTATGAGGCGGTCTGGCATTCACATCATTTTTCGCGGCATTGCGGCAATAACGACATAAGACGTGAAATAGCACTTACGCGAAGAAGTGAGCAACAACAGCAAAAAATGGTCTCGGCACTCAAGCCGATTGACGAACCCATTCTCGAGACAACGATTGGTTATGAACATTTGGCGACCGATTTGACCGCTTGCCTTGCCGCTAGAGAACCGAATAAATATGTTAAGCAAGCGCTTGACTTCGCTCTGATTGAGGACTTTGACCATTTGTACCGTTATGCGGATTTGCTCGAGATGGATAGCGGTGTAAGAGCGGAGCAGCTTATAGGCGGTTATGCCGAGATAATGCCCGGACGCCCAACTATCTCTGAGCACCGATATCCGTTCGAGGATATCAAACGTCATATTGACAGCAAGACCGCCGACCCGATAACTAAGTTGAATGTCGCGATTATTACCGCCGCGGAGCAGCAGACCATGAACTATTATATGAATAGCGGCTCTTTCTATGTCAATGACCTCGGCAGAAAGCTTTACGCGGAAATAGCGATGATTGAGGAGCAGCATGTAAGCCATTATGGGAGCTTGCTTGATACCGATTGCACAATGCTCGAGGGCAACTTGTTCCACGAATATACCGAATGTTATCTTTATTATTCATGCTATATGGACGAGTCCGATGCGAACGTCAAAAAAGTGTGGGAGAGATGTTTGGAGCAGGAGATAGCGCATCTGCATAAAGCAGCAGAGCTTTTGAAAAAATATGAGAATAAAGAATGGCAGAGCGTTATCCCGTGCGGCGCTTTCCCCGAACTCTTAGTGCTTTGCTCCAATAAACCGTATGTGCGTCAAGTTATCAAAAATACCGCTAATATTACAAGTATGCGCGAGGATTATGCCAAGGTCAAAGACCTTCCCGAGGGATTTGACTTTTTCCGCTATCAAGCAATGGTCAACAAGAATGTTAAGAATGTCGCGACTCATGCCGTTATCAACAAATATATCAATGTGAACGGCAGCGACTACCGGTATGAGGAAAGCCCGCATCCCGTCAAGGATTTGCGCGATGGCACCATGGACAACACCGACGTGGGAAGGAGCGTCAACCTCACCGAGAATGCTGTCGCACTGTAATAAATTGACTGAATATTCTTGACAATCTACTAGACTCATTAATGCTCCCTCGATAATTCGGGGGAGTATTTCTATTGCGCAAAGCGGTTTATTGTGATAAAATGAATATATTCATTTTTGCAATCGAGGCGGTTTTATGGCGGATTTATACAACATACGGACAACGGAAAAAAAGTGGCAGCGCATCTGGGAAGAAAAACGACTTTTCCAAGCTGAGGATTTTTCTGAAAAACCCAAATTTTACGGACTTATTGAGTTCCCGTACCCGTCAGGCGTCGGACTGCATGTCGGACATATCAGAGCGTATACGTCCATCGAGGTTATCTCGCGCAAAAGGCGGCTCGAAGGCTACAATGTGCTTTTCCCGATAGGTTGGGACGCGTTCGGTCTTCCCACCGAGAACTATGCGATGAAGACCAAAAAGCACCCGAGAGAAGTAACGGATAAGAACATCGAGCTCTTTGTCAAACAGTTAAAGCGGGTAGGTTATTCTTTCGATTGGAATAGGGTAGTGGACACCACCGACCCCGAGTATTACAAGTGGACGCAATGGATTTTTATTCAGCTTTTCAAGCGGGGTTTGGCGTACAAGAGCCGCGCTTATGTCAATTTTTGTCCCAACTGTCAAGTCGTCCTTGCCAACGAAGAATCGCAAGGCGGCGTCTGTGACCGTTGCGGGAGTGAGGTTGTACAGAAGGAAAAAAACGTCTGGTTTTTGAAAATCCGCGATTATGCCAACAGATTGCTCGAGGAGCTTGACGAATTGGATTTTTTGCCCCGCATTAAGCTCGAGCAAAGCAATTGGATTGGTCGTTCGTACGGCGCCGAAATCGATTTTGAACTTACGGCGGGCGCGGACAAGCTACGCGTATTCACAACGCGCGCGGATACGCTGTTCGGCGCAACATTCATGGTCATTGCCCCCGAGCACCCCATTATTGACAAATGTGCGGACATAATCCGCAACAAAGACGAGCTCGACGCTTACCGCGAACAGGCAAGGCGCAAAAATGAGTTCGAGAGAGTGCAACTACAAAAGGAAAAGACCGGAGTAAGAATAGAGGGTATCAAGGCAATCAACCCCGTCAACGGCAAAGAACTGCCGATATTCGTCGCCGACTACGTGATGATGGACTACGGCACGGGCGCTATAATGGCGGTTCCCGGACACGACACAAGGGATTGGGACTTCGCGAAAAAGTTCGGACTTGAGATTATCGAGGTCATTAAAGGCGGCGACATCAAAAAGGAGGCATTCGTCGATATCGCATCGGGAATCCTTATCAATTCGGACTTCCTTAACGGGCTGACAGTTGCCGAAGCGATTGAAAAAATGACGAATTTTTTGTTGCGCTCGGGCAAAGGCAACAAAAAGGTAAATTTCAACATGAAAGATTGGGCATTCAACCGCCAAAGGTATTGGGGGGAGCCGATTCCCATAGTCTATTGCGAAAAATGCGGAATGGTACACGTTCCCGAAGACGAGCTTCCCTTGCTTTTGCCCCCTCTCGAAAGTTATGAGCCGACAACAAGCGGAGAATCGCCGCTGTCTACGCTTACCGATTGGGTCAACTGCTGTTGTCCGAGTTGCGGCGGCAAAGCCGTCCGTGAGACGGACACCATGCCGCAATGGGCAGGCTCGTCTTGGTATTTTTTACGATATATCGACCCGCGCAACAAGACGGCATTAGCGGACAAGGAGAAGCTTGCCTATTGGGGGCCTGTGGATTGGTACAACGGAGGTATGGAGCACGTCACACGCCACCTTATTTATTCGAGGTTTTGGAATAAATTCCTCTTCGATATCGGCGCCGTCCCTTTCAGCGAGCCTTACAAACGGCGCACGGCACAGGGACTTTTGCTCGGTGAGGACGGTGAGAAGATGAGCAAAAGCCGCGGCAATGTAATTAATCCCGACGAGTGTATGGATAGATACGGCGCGGACGTTTTGAGAACTTTTATTCTGTTCATCGGCGATTACGAGCGTCCCGCGCCTTGGTCGGAGAGCGGAATCAGCGGCTGTAAGCGTTTTATAGATAGGATATGGAAGCTGCAAGAGCTTGTGATTGAGGAAAAGGGCTATTCGGAAAAGCATAACAGCCTTACGCATAAACTTATAAAAAAGGTCGGCGATGACTATGATAGCGGCGGCTATAATACCGCTATCGCCGCAATGATGGGCTATATCAATGAGATTTATTCGGACGGCTATATAACGCGCGGAGAGCTTGGTACTCTTATCACGCTGCTAAACCCCGTTGCGCCGCACATTACCGAAGAAATCAACGAGCGCATCGGCTCTTCCCGCATGCTTGCCGAGAGCGAATGGCCAAAATATGCAAAGGAATACTTGATTGATGACATCGTGGAGATGCCCGTTCAAGTCAACGGCAAACTAAAGGGTGTTGTCAAAGTGGCGCGCGATGCGGACATCGAGG
>CAYOYS010000005.1:3874-24715 GCA_964408255.1 uncultured Christensenellaceae bacterium
GTCAACGGCAAACTAAAGGGTGTTGTCAAAGTGGCGCGCGATGCGGACATCGAGGAGATAAAAGCGGCGGTTTTGGCGACCAATGTCGCAGCATGGCTTGCTGACGGCAAAATCGTCAAGGAAATCTTCGTACCCAACAGAATAATTAACTTTATTGTAAAATAGCAGTCGAAGCAAGGCTTTTTGATAACAAGGTTATGCCCGACAAGGCAAAAGGAACGAAAGTTAAGTTTTCAAAAACAAAAGATTGCGCATATTAAGGTTATTAGTTTGCGCAGCTGAAGCAAAGCTTATTGATGATAAGCGAGGCTAGCCCGACAAGCAATTATCTAACGCGAAACGAGCCATTGTCGATAACAGAATGTTTTGCCAAATAATTAGTGATATCAGCGTCAAGAAAATGATTGCGAGAGATAAGGAGAAAGTCTGTGCCCAATAATATAATTAAAATAATACCGGAGTCAAAGTGAAGAAACTTGCCGATAACATCGTCAATAGCAGACGACTCATCGTGCTTGTGTTCGTTTTGGCGCTTATTTTGAGCGTCATAGGGTTGAATTATGTCCAAATCAATTCGGACATGATTTCTTATCTGCCCGAAAGTTCGGACACCTATACCGGTATGGCGGTAATGCGCGCCAATTTCAACATGGAGGGCGACGCGATAGTCGCGCTTGGCGGTATCGAGGAGGAGCAAGCGTCATACTATGCCGGATATATGAAAGGCTTGTCAGGGGTAAGAGAGGTTATTTGGCGCAATTATATGCAAGAGCAACTTAGCGGTCTTAATAATTCCGCACTTCAACTTATGAAGCTTATCGGAATCGACCCTGACGCTATGCAAGCGGATTTGGACGAAATATTTTATCCCGAGGAGGGCGTATATCTTTATATGCTGCAGCTTAGCGTCTCATCTTCCTCGACCGAAGCGGTAAAAATCCTAACGGATATCGAAGAGGAAGTCGGGAAAAATAACGAGCTTGAATACGCTAGCGGCGGCAGTACCGACATTAGCAAGGGCATAATGGATACAGTGATGAGCGAAATGGGCAAGTATATCGCTTTCGCGGGATTGTTTATCGTCCTTGTTCTCTTCCTTGCGACTAGCTCGTATCTCGAACCGATTGTGTTACTTTTAACGCTTGGTATCTCAATCGTTATCAACCTTGGCAGCAATTTTTTATTCAACAATATGGGGCAGGGCGTTTCGATTTATACCTTTGCGGCGAGCGCGGTGCTGCAACTTGGGTTGACTATGGATTACGCTATATTTTTGATGCATGCCTATAACGCAGAGTATGCAAAAATCCCCGATGTGCGTTACGCAATGCGCAGAGCGATACCACAGACTTTTGTTACGATATTAGCGAGCGCAGCGACCACTGTCGGCGGTTTTCTTGCCCTTTTTGCGATGCGTTTCACTATGGGAATGGACCTTGGCGCGGTGCTTGCGAAGGGCGTTCTTTTAAGTCTTATTTCGGTACTATTCTTACAGCCTTGTATAGTGCTTTTGATGCCGAAGCTACTCAAAAAGACCACTCATAAGCCAATTGTGCCTCGCTTCAAAAGGTTCTCCAAATTCATTGTCAAGTATCGGTTCGTCATTCTAATTATCGCCTGTGTGGCGGTGCTTCCCGCTATGCTACTACGGTATAACGTCGATTTGTCGTATATTCAAATGGATAAGAATAAGGGAGAACCTACGCAGCTTGAGCAATATGTTGACGAGCTGAGCAATTCGGTAGTTTTGATAGTGCCGGACGAATATGAATTGCAAGATGAGCTTATCGCGCGGATAAAGGCGGTGGGCAACAAGGAAGGAATTGGCGAAATAAAGGTTTTCGGCGTTTATGCGATGTTGCCTTCTAATATTGTTCATGGGATATTAAGCGACACGCTCCCGGACATACCAAATCTGCGGGACTTTTTGGCAAAGAGCAAGGATTATCTTGCAAATTATATTAATAATGGCTACGTTATGATGTCGATAATGATAGCGAATCCCTCCGAATCTAATGAATCGTACAAGGCGCTCGAAAGAATTAGAGATATTGCCGTTGACATGTTCGGAGAGGGCAAGGTTCATCTTACCGGAGTGGTGCAAGCGGTCTCCGACCTAAAGTCGGTAACCCCTTTGGACTTTTCGATTGTCAGTTTTGTATCTATGGCTATTATTGCGCTGATACTGCTCTTGAATTTTCGCTCGATTAAGTTCAGCGTAATTATTATCCTTATAATAGAAATTGGAATATGGATAAACCTCGCGTTTTCGGGAATGTTGAATCAGCAGATAAACTTTATGGGCTATATTATAATCAGCTCCGTTCAACTCGGCGCGACCGTGGATTACGCGATATTATACACCGCGCAATATAAAAAATACTGTACGACGCTCAAGCCGAAAGAGGCGGCACAAAACGCTATTATGGACACGATGCGTTCCATTATCACAAGCGCATCGATTATGTCGGGCGCCTGTTTTGCTGTGACGATAGTATCGACCAATCTTATTATCTCTGATATTACCCTATTGATTGCAAGGGGCGCGTTAATCTCGGGAGTGCTATGTCTGACCGTACTTCCCGCGGCGCTTGTTGTCTTTTCGGGCTTCAGCTTTAGAAAAATCAAATTCGACAAGCTGGTGTTAAAGCGCGCGAAGCCTGCTTGGCGCACGGTGTTCGCGGAGGAATACGAGGCGAGGGAGATTGCAGAGGCAATCGCCTCGTCAGAAGTGCTTGAGGAAGACGATATGGCATTGCTTAGCGTCGACAAGTTAGACATAAAAAAGAGACATAAAAAGCCGGAAGTAATCGCGTTGCCCGAACCGCTTGAGCAAGATGTGGCAATGCCTAGCGTAGGCAAGCAAGACGCAAAAAAACGGCGTAAAAAATCAGAAACAATCACTTTGCCTGACTTGCCCGTCAAAGAAACGGTGCCGTCTGACGCCGATAAGCTTGACAAAAAAAAGAGAAATAAAACCAAGGATAATAAATAGAAAGATAATGCTGATATCATGTGCCGTAGCTGATAATATTGGAATATATCTTACCGTAGCCGCGGCGGTTGCCGCCATTGGTATTGTGTGCTTGATTTTTTATGTAAAAATCGACAGACTAAAACTTAAACGCCGCAATGCGGCGACAGATGAGCTCGAAACATCGCGGCTATTGCTTAGGCGCTTCGTCGCCTCCGATGCCGCGGAAATGTTCCGAGCTTGGGCAGGCGATGAAGAGGTTACCGAGTATGTCACTTGGCAGACGCACAAAAGCATAGACGATACCCGTAACGTGCTTGCCGAATGGGAGAGCGGATACCGAGCAACGGTTAATAATTGGGCAGTAGTGCTTAAGGAGAGCGGAGCGCTCATCGGCAGTATCGGGCTTAATGAACTTAACGCCTATACCGCGGAGATAGGCTATGTGCTTGCCAAGGAGCATTGGGGCAAAAAGCTTATGCCCGAAGCGGCGACAAAGGTTATCGAACATGGCTTTGAGCGGCTTGGGTACTTCAAAATAACCGCCAAGCATTTTGTTGAGAACGGCAAGTCAGGACGCGTTATGCAGAAAGTAGGCATGACAAGACAGAAAGGATTAAAGAGCGCTAAGGACAACAAAGGCAATTTGAGAAGCGTGGTAAGCTATGCGGTTAAAAAACGCGAATTCCACAAAAAGAGGGGATATTGAAAGGACTTGTTTTGCAGGGCGGAGGCGCTAAAGGCGCCTTTCAAGCGGGCGCGGTCAAAGCGCTTTTGGAGCATGGCTACACCTTTGACGGGGTGGTCGGCACTTCTATCGGTGCCCTCAACGCGCTGATAATCGCGCAAGGCGATTTTGAGATTCTGTGCGGCTTGTGGGAAAGCATGGCAATTGACCGCGTACTTGACATCGATGCGGATAAATGGACGCAAATTAAGAACAAAGAATTCAATAAAACCACGCTAAGCTATATCAAAGATATCGTCGTCGCCTTTTTCAAAAAAGGCGGGCTGGACAAAAGCAAGGCAAAGGCACTGATTGAGCAATACGCCGACGAAGAAAAACTCAGAAAAAGTCCGATGGATTTTGGCTTGGTGACCGTGAAACGCACGGGTGAGTTCTCTTTCGAAGCGCTTACGCTTTTTAAGGAGGATATACCTGAAGGCATGGTCGCCGATTACGTTATGGCAAGCGCGAACTTTCCGCTGTTTACAAGGCATACGATAGGTGAAAGCCGTTTTTATGACGGAGGACTGTACGATAACCTACCTATCAATATGTTGCTTGATAAAGGTTATGACGACATCGTCGCAATCAGGCTCGGCGACACCGTCGCGCCTGTTAAAAAACCCTATCTTACCGATGCGAAGATTATGTATATTGACCCCTCGGACAAAATAGGCAGCGTATTAGATTTTGACGCAAAAAATCTTCGCTACGCCTTAAAAGCGGGCTACTACGATGCGTTGAGAGTGATTGAGAGGCTAGACGGCAGAAAATATTGTTTTGCGTATACCGATGCCGATGCGTTTGATTTTAAGATGCTTGAGCTTTCCAACGAATTTTATGATTTTTGTTTGAAAGTTTTCGGGCGCGGCGGCGGGAATGTTAAGCTAGAAAAGTATCTTGCGGTAAGCAAAGATATCGCTGCTATGTTTAAGCTAGGCGAGCGCCGCAAGGAGGCGTGGTTGACGCTTATCGAGGTGTTCGCCGAATACGCCGAAATAGATAGGTTCAAGATATATACAGTGGAAGAATTATTGAATATCCTTGTTTTGGAATACGCGAAGGGATTCAAGTTCGATACGAATCTTAAGCGCAAACTACAAAAGCACAGCTCCAAAGAGGCAAGAGGACTCGCCGTTCTTAAAGCGCTTCTAAAAGAGATATCGGGCGGCAAAATCCGCCCAATCGCAAATACTGATTGAGGTCAAAAAATGATAATCGATTTTCATACACATTACTTTCCCGACAGAGTAGCGGACAAAGCCATGGCAATCTTATCCGCGGAGGCGAAGCACGACAACATTGTTCCGTATACTAAGGCTACGCTTGAGGATAATCTTCGGTTTATGCGGCTTTCGGGAGTAGATATAATGGTTGCTTTGAATATCGCGGTAACGATACGGCAGGAAGCAAGTATCAATTCTTGCGTTATCGCAACGCACAACGAGAGCATAATCCCGTTTGGTTCTGTGCATCCCGACTCTCCTAATTGGGAAAACGAACTTGCAAGGCTTGCCGAAGCGGGAGTTAAGGGAGTGAAGTTTCACCCCGAATATCAGATGATTAGCGTCGCCGATAAACGTTGGTATCCGATATACGAATACTCTGCATATTTGGGCTTGCTTATGGTGGTGCATTGCGGCTACGATACCGCGTATCCCGAATCTAGACGGGCGACTCCCTCAGACATGGCAAAGGTTGCGAAAGACTTTAAGGATGCAAAATTCATATGCGCGCATATGGGCGGTATGCTCATGTGGGAAGACGTTTATGATAACCTTGCGGGCAAAGAGGTATTTATCGATACTTCGATGGTTAACGGCTGGCTTGACCCTAAGCTTGCGAAGCGCATAATCGACAAACACGGCGCGGATAATGTATTGTTCGGAAGCGACCTGCCTTGGGGCAGTCCGAAAGAGAATATAGAGTACATAAGCGGCTTAGGTCTAAGCTCGGAGGATATGGAAAAGATACTTGGTCGAAACGCCGAAAGAGTTTTGGGGCTGTAAGGAGATATCATGAACTATAAAAACAGGGCGGCGGTGCCCGACGAATATAAATGGGACTTATCGAGGATTTTTAACTCGGACGAAGAATGGGAGCAAGAGTTAAGCGCAATTGGCGCGCTTATCCTTGAAGGAGAAAGGTATCGGGGCAAGCTCGGCGAAAGGGCAATACTTCTCGAATGTTTTAAGCAAAAGGATAAGCTTTCTATACGATTTGAGAAGTTATATGTGTATGCCAATATGAAGTCGCATGAGGATATAAGAATATCAAAATATCAGGAGATGTGTTCACGAATCGAGCTTGTGGCGTCCGAACTTTCTGCAAAATTATCATATATCGTACCCGAGATAATCGCGTCTTACTCCGCCGACGAGCTTATCTCGCTAAGCAAAGACGAGGCATTCTCGGACTATTCATACCGCCTTACCGAACTTGCGCGGCGCAAAAAGCGGGTATTGAGCGATAAAGAAGAAGTAATCCTCGCAAGGTCTAGAGTTGTATCGGAGACGTTCAGCTCGGCGTTTTCCAAGTTCGACAACGTGGATATTCGCTGGGATACGGTCAAGGACTCCAAGAACAAAGCATATAAACTGACGCACGGCACATACTCCATTCTCATGCAATCCAAAGACCGCGTACTTAGAAAAAACGCGCATTTTGCTATGCTTGGCGGATACAAAGCTATGATTAACGCGCTGTCTGCAAATTACGCAGGGAGCATTCAAAGCGACATCTTTTACGCAAGAGCTCGGGGTTATAATGATTCTCTCGAACATGCGCTTGACGGAGAGAATGTGTTACGCGAAATATATGATAAACTTATATTAGAAGTCAACAAAGCGCTGCCCCTTATGAAAAGGTATATCGCGTATCGTAGAAAAAGACTCAACGTCGGTCGCCATAAAGCATATGACATGTATGTAAATACCGAGCGAAAAAAGGAGTTGCGGTTCACATTCGACGAAGCGTTCGAAAAAGTCGTCGAGGGCTTATATCCGCTTGGAGCAAAATACCTTTCGTTGCTCGAGCAAGCGAAGCGCGAACGCTGGATAGACGTTTACGAGACAGAGGGCAAGCGTAGCGGCGGATATTCTTGGGGCGCGTACGGCACATTCCCTTACATTTTGTTAAATTATAACGGCACACTTCGCGAGAGCTTCACTATCGCGCACGAGTTGGGACATAGCTTGCATTCTCATCTTTCGGACGATGCGCAGCCGTACGCTAAGGCGCAGTACGAAATTTTTGTTGCCGAAATCGCGTCTACGGTCAACGAAATGCTATTGATAAGGCATATGCAAAGCACCGCCGCCCCCGCATTAAAGAGATATCTTTCGAATTATCTTCTTGACATGTTCAAAGGAACGGTCTTTAGACAGTGCTTGTTCGCCGAGTTCGAGCGTGAAGCGCATGCCGTGCTTGAGCGGGGCGAGGGTTTGTCCTCGGATATACTCTGTTCACTGTACGAAAATCTTAATATAAGATATTATGGTAAGAGTTATGTTACAGATGTGTTAAAATATGAATGGGCGCGCATACCGCACTTTTATAACGCGTATTATGTGTACAAGTACGCAACGGGACTTATCGCCGCGACCGCGATATCGGAGAGTATATTCAATGGAGCGAGCGGGGCAGTCGAGCGTTATATCGGATTTTTGTCCTCGGGCGGGAGCAAGCCGCCGTACGAAATATTAAAAGATGCGGGCGTAGATTTGACAAGCGATACACCGTACCGCAAGGCGTTTGCGCTGTTTGCGGATACGCTCAAGGAGCTGAAAGAACTGTGAAAAAAATATGTCTTTTCATAACTATCCTTATCATTCCGCTCGTATTTTGCGGGTGCGCGGAGGTCGTGTACTCGTATTATAGCACTGAGTCGGGAGAACGGGTACTTGAATGGAAAGTCACCCTTAGCGCGGATGATATCGCTCATGCTAGCGCGGATATCGCGGGTATGGTCAAAAGGCTTATGGATAATGAGGCGGCGAACCGCGCAAGCAAAGGCAGAAACGCCGAAGTTATATATTCTGAGGATAACCCTTATGTCATTACGCTAAGGGAAAGTTACTCTTCTTTGACGGAAATGCATTTGGCATTCGGATTGACGGGTGACGAGAAGAACGAGATTCTCGCCGAAGAAAGAATTAATCTGCTCTTTAGTGAGGTCAAGAGCGAGATGAGTTTCGTTTCTCAAGCAGATGCGGATTCTTATACCGCGTTGTTCGGCAGCTATTTTGAGCCGCAATATACCGATTCTTCCGCGGTGACTCTGCAATATAGATATGGTACTCCCTTTAATACAATTTATGGATTGGATTATCATGATACCTATACTACGGACAACACAACATTCTATGTTTGGGATATCGATTTGGAAAATGTCGCTGCCGTTCCGATTATCGTTGCGCAGCGGATTCCGCGGTTATGGATATGGGAAGCGGGCGCAATACTCGCTTCGGCGCTTGTGATAGCCATTGCGGCGCTTATTGTTGTTATCAGGAGGAAACAAAATGCCTAAGAAAAAACCCGGCGACGTCGTAAGGACGTACCCCGCCAATCTCGATGCCGAAAGATGCATGTTAGCGAGCATTATGCTTGACAAAAATGTGGCTATTGATATGGTCCCTAAGCTTAGCGAAAGGGACTTCAGCGAGAAAAAACACAAAAACATATTCGAGTCCTGCGCGGCGCTACTCGAAGACTCGGTGCAAATAGACCTTATTGTGCTTGCGGACAAGCTAAGAAAGAGTGGTGCACTTGACAAAATCGGAGGAGTACAATATTTAGCCGAGCTTTCCCAAAGTATTCCTTCGGCGGCAGGATATACATACTATTTCAACATTCTCAAAAGAGATTCGCTGTTAAGAAGCCTTTTGGAGATGTCCAAAGCGATTGCCGAGGACGTCTACACCTCGGACGATGCCGACAAGTCATTGTCCTTTGCGCAGACGCTTGTGCTTGACGTCGTCAAACAAAAGGGTAGTCGTTCTCTCACGCATATAAGAGAAATAGTGTATGACGTCATCAACCGTATCGAAAAACGCTATGCCGACCCGGATTCTTCAAAGGGCTTGATGACGGGATTTTGGAATTTTGACGAAAAGACCGGAGGCTTGCAGCGCTCGGATATTATTCTTATTGCCGCGCGTCCGGGTATAGGCAAGACGGCGTTCGCTTTGAATATCGCGGCGAATATAGCAAAGCGCAAAGAGAACAAAAAAATACTAGTGTTCTCGCTCGAGATGTCTGATATACAGCTTGTGCAAAGAATGCTTTGCAACATTGGGAATATTGATAACGACAACGTGCGCCGAGGGAGCTTAGAGCCGAACGATTTTTACACTTTGCGGAACGCGGGCACGATACTTGCGGAGAGCGGTATATACATCGACCAGACTTCCGAGGCAAATCCCGCCGATATTATCAACAAGTGCCGCACCTTTAAGCTTGAACATGGACAGATAGATTTGATAATCGTGGACTACTTGCAGCTTATGGAATCGGTTAAGAAAAAGGAAAACAGGCAGCAAGAAGTAAGTGAAATAAGCCGCAGAATGAAGCTACTTGCAAAAGAACTCGATGTGCCGCTTATACTCGTTTCGCAGATGTCACGCGGCGCGGAGATTCGCGGCGATAAGCCTCAGCTTCACGACCTTAGGGACTCGGGCGCGATTGAGCAAGACGCCGATATTGTCGCCTTTCTTTACAAGGATAAGAACCAGCCATCCGATAATGAACAGCTTATCGAACTGATAATATCCAAATTTAGGAACGGTCGTCCGGGCAGTCTTGCGTTTGGGTGGGACGGAAAGTCCTTTGCTTTCTATCCCGAAAGCTACGACAAAATAAAAGCGTTGACATCAAAGAGTCCTCCTCCCGACGATTCAAAGTCTGCAAGCGGCGGCAAGGCTAAATCCGCAAGCGGCGGCAAGGCTAAATCTACAAGCGGCAGCAATACTAAGTCCACGAAGCAGGAAGTCGACTCCGACTCTGATTCTGACTTTGACTCTGCCTCTGATTCTGCCTCTGCCTCCGACTCCGAGTAAGGCGCGAATCTGAGTAAGGCGCGAATTGTGCCGAGTCCATTATAACTATAGCTTAAGGAAGTAATATATTAAAATAATCTAAGATACGGGCTATTCGGTGTCATTTATTCCGCCGTTATGGTAAAATATACGGTGTGTATATCCGAAGAATTCAAAAATTACAAATAATTAAAGAGGTTTAGAATGAAAACAGCGATTGTAGGCGTGAATTGGGGCGACGAGGGCAAGGGCAGAATGGTCGATTTGTTCAGCGCGGAGTACGGCATTGTATGCAGGTATCAAGGCGGGAACAACGCGGGACATACCGTAGTCAACGAAAAAGGCAAATTCATTCTCAACTTACTGCCCTCGGGAATCCTTCGTGACGGCGTAGTCAATGTTATGGGTCCGGGCATGGTCGTAGATTTGGCTCACCTTGTCAAGGAAATTGGCAGCTTGGTGGAAAAGGGAATCGTGATTACCCCCGATAACTTAAAAATCAGTGACAAGGCGACAATTTGCATGCCCTATCATGTCCTTCAAGATTGCTTGGAGGAAGAGCGACTAAAGGACGCAAAATACGGCTCGACAAAGCGCGGTATCGCGCCCGTATACGGTGACAAATACTTAAAAAAGACCTTTCGCATGGGCGATTTGCTGCGTCTTGACATGCTCGAAGATAAGCTACGTGGCATAGTCGAGTGGAAAAATCTGACAATCGAGAAAGGCTATGGCGCGGAGGCGGTGGATTATCTCAAAAGTCTTGAATGGTTAAGGGCAAATAAAGTGACGCTTGCTCCATTCATTACGGATGTGGGAGCTTATCTCGACAAGGCGGCAAGACAGAACAAAAATATTATGTTCGAAGCTCAGCTCGGCGCGTTAAGGGATATTGATTTTGGGATATATCCTTATACCTCTTCTTCCTCTACTATCGCGGCATACGCGCCGATAGGCGCAGGGATACCCCACGCAAAGCTCGATAAGGTAATCGGCATAATGAAAGCGTATTCCACTTGTGTCGGCGAGGGACCTTTCGTCGCGGAGGCGTTCGGCGCGGAAGGGGATAAATTGCGTGATGCGGGAGGCGAGTACGGAGCGGCGACGGGCAGACCGCGCCGCGTCGGCGGCTTTGACGTACCCGCCTCTAAGTACGGAGTAAGGGTTCAAGGCTGCAGCGAATTGGCGCTGACTAAGCTTGACGTGCTGTCCTTTCTCGACAGAATTCCCGTTTGCGACGGTTATATGCTCGATGGCGAATTGATAAAGGATTTTCCGATTATCTCGGACCTTGAAAGATGTACTCCGCATATCGTATATATGGAGGGCTGGCATAGCGATATATCTAACGCAAAAAGGCTAGCGGAACTGCCCCGAAAGGCGCGGGAGTACGTGGACTATATCGAACAAGCGGTTGAGTGCGACATAACATATATCTCGGTAGGCGCAAAACGCGAGCAATATATTCCCGTAGTAAAATAGCAAAAACAATAACCAAACTTGTTGTTAAAAGGTTTTGCAAACACATTGATAAGTCGGGGAAAATCTGTATATCTTACAAAATACGCCCTAGGTCTCGTTTGAGGTAACGGACACCGCTTATGCGCAAGCAACAAAATAATATTGCTTGCGCGTTATGCGTTTTTGCGAGATTATGACAGTTCAAAAGACTCTTTATGCCCGTTTTTAGAAAAATAGCGGAGTTGACTTTATCCGATACTTTAGTGTATACTAAAATATAAGCTATGCTATTATTTTATCGGGAGGGACGCGATATGGAACATGTTGTAACGATAGGCAGACAATTCGGCAGCGGAGGCAGGTCAATTGGCAAGTATGTAGCCGAAAAGTTCGGCATACCCTATTATGATTCTGAGCTAATTACCCTCGCCGCGGAAAAATACGGACTTGATACCGAGGTATGCAAGCAGAACGATGAGAGAAGCAGCAAGGCCTTAGTAGGGCTTTTTTCTTCTATTCCTTCGGGCTATTATTATCCCATGTACAACGATATGATTAAGGATACCTTGTTTCAGGCGCAGTCGGAAGTGATTCGCGAGATTTCGGCGAAGCCATGTGTGATAGTTGGCAGATGCTCTGACTACATTCTTCGTGATAAGCCTAATTTGGTCAAGGTCTTTTTGTACGCCGATATTCCAAGCCGCAAAAAGCGACTTGCGGAGCGCTACGGAACCACCGAAAAGGTAGAAAAGCTCCTTGCAAAAGCGGACAAGCAACGCGCGAATTACTATAATTATTACACCGAATGGGAGTGGGGCGTCAAAGAGAATTACGATATTTGCATCAACACTTCCAACCTTACCGCCGCCGAGGCGGGGGATATTATTATAGGCGTCTGCACAAGGAAGTAGGATATGACGGTGCCGCTTATTGCCTTGGGGCTTGGCTTACTGATATTTTTTATCGGTTTGTCCTTGATATCCGTGTCCCGAAAGGAAGAGGATGCCCGTGAGGCACTTACGATAGAGGAAGATGTAAGACGGGAACTAAGCGAGGCAGAACTTTCGGCGCCCGATATTCCGAGCCGTGCTTATTTGCTCGGTCTTTTGTTCGGGGGCGAAGGGCTTATATTGTCCGTTCTGTCCGCGACAGCGTTGCTTGTCAACGGATTCGCAATCAAGATACCTTGGTATATATCCTTGCCCGTAGCGATTTGCTATCTTGCGGGGGCTTTGGTCTTTAACGCGTTGAAAATGTATAGGGGGTGAGTAAGATGAAACGAAGTTCGGGAGTATTGCTTGCAGTATCTTCACTGCCGAGCGAGTTCGGAATCGGGGGCTTTTCTTACGATGCCGATAATTTTGTCGCGAGCATACTCGATATGGGTTTTCATTGGTGGCAAATATTGCCGCTTTGCCCGATTGGGTACGGGGATTCCCCTTATTCGGGTATCAGCTCATATGCGGGCAGTTATTTATACATCGACCCGATAAGGCTTGCCGAAGAGGGGTTCATAGGATACGATATTGTGGATATGGTCAAGTATTCGGGCGACCCGTACGTTACCAATTACGCGCATGCGCGTTGGGCGAAGCGGACAGTCCTTGAGCATGCGTTTTGCAATCTCAGTCCCGAATGGAATGACAAAATCCGCGCTTTCGCCGAGGCGGAGGGTAAATGGCTCGAGGATTATTCGGTGTTTATGGCGGCGAGTGAGCAGAAAGAGATACCTTTTCAGCAATGGGAAGCGGGGCTCAAACACAAAAAACCCGCATCGTTCAAACAGTTCAAACTTAAGCACAAGCACCGTATCGATTATTACATATTTGAACAGTTTATTTTTTATAGACAGTGGAACAGAGTCAAGGCTTTTGCCAACTCCTTGGGAGTCGGCATAATCGGCGATATGCCTATTTATGTTGCGCGCGACAGCGTGGACGTATGGGCGAATCCCGAATATTTTTTGCTGGATAAGGAGCTTAATCCCGTAGTCACCTCGGGTCTGCCGCCCGATTATTTTTCCTCCGAAGGTCATAATTGGGGCAATCCAATCTACGACTACGCCAAAATGAAAGAGGACGGCTATTCCTATTGGGTGGATAAGATGGGTCACGCGCTAAGGCTTTACGATTGTCTAAGGTTGGACCATTTTCGCGGCTTTTTTGAGTATTGGGCGATACCCTTCGACACTTGGCCAAAAGAGGGCAAATGGTACAAGGGACCGGGCGAGGAGCTGTTCAAAATAATAAAGCGTCAGTTCCCCAATGCGGAAATTATCGCGGAGGATTTGGGGATAATAGAAGAGCCGATACGTAAGCGTATGGCAAAATGCGGCTACTTAGGAATGCGCGTGATGTTGTTCGGATTTTATGAGGAGGATAGTATGAACGCGCCGCATAATTACAGCGCCGATTGCGTAGCATATACCGCCACGCACGATAACGACACGATACTCGGGTGGTTGTATCAGCAAGACGCTGCGGTTAGAGAATTTGCGCTCGAATACTGCGGAATGGAAGGCGCGGGATGGGGCAGCGGGGGCGGGGACTGCAAGTCTACCAAAGCGTTTATACGCACCTTGATTGCCTCCTCCGCAAAGCTTGCCATAGTGCCTGTTCAGGATATGTGCGGCTTCGGCAACGATACCCGAATGAATACCCCAGGCACCACGGAGGGGAATTGGCGGTTTAGGCTTACCAACTCCGCTTTCTACGGTGTCGACGGCTATTTTCTCAGGCAATGCAATAACTTATACGGAAGGAACAAGGGGTATAAGGGGTGAGTAAAGTCTTTGTGCTTAAAGACAGAGGAGTACCCGCGCTACTCAAGTCGTATTTTGGGCGCGAAGTACAACTTGCCAAGACCGCATCGGGCGCGCCGTATATTGAGGACGAAAGCGCTTGCATCTCATTTTCGCATAAGGATAGGATACTTGTCGTTGCGCTATCTGCAAAAAGTGTGGGCGTAGACATCGAGAAGATTACCGAGAAAGCATCGCATATAAAAATTGCCGAAAGATACTTTACGCCTAAAGAGATAGAATATATTAACTCCGAGGAGAGATTTTTTCGGCTTTGGACGAGAAAGGAAGCGCTTGGTAAGCTGCTCGGGGTCGGATTGAACGTGGAGACAATCGCCGTCGAGGTAATTAAAAACTACGCTGTATTCAAAGGACAAAAATATTTTTTAGACACTAACATCGAGTTAGTCGAGGGCTATTGCATCTCGGTAGCGTCGCTTGACGGCATTGCCGAATATTCTTTATACGGGCAACTTTAGCTTGTTCGGTATGCTTGTATAACTTATACGATTGGGAGTTTTTGCAAGGTTTGTGTTGCCGGACAGTTGTCATCGCAACGGTTCTTATTGTGGCTTTTATCATAAGACAGGGTAGTATAAGATAAGTCATCTAATCAAGTGCAAGAGATAGGGAAAGGAAAAGTGTCAATAAGTTCAATAAATAGGAACGAAGTATTATCAATAAAGGCAAGATAAAGAAAAAAGCATTGGCAAGTAAGAGATAGCAAAAATGTCGACAAATGCAAAGAAAGAAAAATGTTGATAAGTACAAAAGATAGCAAAAATATCAAATTAAAGAAAAAATAGATAGAAAAGTGTCAATAAGTACAAGTATAAGGGAACAAAAAAGCAGCCTTTTTTAGGCTGCTTCTGTGGTTGTGCGGTTTATTGCTTTGATTCGATATAGCTTACAATATCGCCGACAGTTTTTATATCCGTTACTGCGTTATCATCGATTTCTATCCCGAATTGTTCCTCGAATGTAATTATCATATCCACGATGTCCAAAGAATCCGCTTTCAAATCCTTGATAAAATTGCTTTCTGCCTTAATCTTCGACGACTCCACTTGTAATTGGTTGGATACAACCTTAACTACCTTTTCAAAAACCATTTTGTCTCTCCTTTTCGCCGTACTGCCGCGATTTAGTAAACGGTGTTGCGTATCTTAGTTATTTCTTAATATAACACACTTTTTTCGCACAGTCAATACCGATATTATGTATCAAAATGCGAAAACACATAATTTTATTAAGATACCTTTTGCTAAACTTATCGCGACTTATGTTGAAATAGCGCCGATGCAAGATTGCGAAAACGATTAAGATACCTTTTGCTAAACTTATCGCGCCTTATGTTGAAACAGCGCCGATGCAAGATTGCGAAAACGATTAAGATACTTTTTGCTAAACTTATCGCGACTTATGTTGAAACCGCACCGATGCAAGATTGCGAAAACGATTAGGATAGTGGCTTACGGCGGTATCGCACGATATAGCGAAAGGTTGGCGCAGGATTGTGTCATCAAAAAAATGTTGAATAACTAATTTGTAATTTACAAATTCAATATTACAATCTACAACAATCTACACACTTTTGCGCACTTTGATAATAACATTGACACGACGGCTATGAAAAAGTTATAATTAAATAATATCGCGAAAACCATAAATATGGTTTTAGGAGTTTGCGTGAAAAGATATGCCGTCGTCATCTTAATAATGCTGATGCTGATTCTAGCTATGCTTTCCGCCTGTGATAAAACGGAGTTCAGCGATGAGGTCGTCAGCATAAGCGTAAGAGAGCTTTCGGACGCTTATTTTGTCGGAGATGATATTGTTTTTGAGAACATCGTCTTTGACTATACCTATGCCGACGGACGCACGGGAACAAGAAGCGCCGCCGAAGCATTGATAAGCGGAATATCGACAGCAAGTCCGGGTGAATATGTCGCGATTTTGACCTTTGGGGGCAAAAGTGCGGAGTTCACCTACCGTGTCGGTGGAATCGTCTATTATACCGCGGGTGAGGGCGGCTATATATCGGGGCGCGGCAGTCAGCTTATCGCGTACGGTGGTACGGGCACATATGTCGAAGCCGTTGCCTACGATGGCTATTTATTCTCGAGTTGGAGCGACGGAATGTCGCTTGCTAGGCGCAGAGAAGCCGAAGTAATCGAATGGGACACTTTCAATGCGAGCTTTACACGGATAGAGTATGTATTGAATTTTTATTCGGAGCAGGGCAACTTGTTGGCAACAACGACGCTCTATTACGGCGAAATTTTTACGCAGTTGACAGCGCCCGAGGGCTGGCAGATAGAAGGCTATTATAACAAGGCGACGGGAGCGCGCCTTACCGAATATACTGTACAATCCTCTATGGATATTGAGGTAAGGTATCGTCCGCTTGCTTTGACGGTAAGCTATGACGGAGGCGCAGAGACTGCGCGTGTATTCGATTACGGTTCGCCCTTGTCCTTTCCCGACGCAATAGTCCCCGCCGGCAAGACGCTACTTCATTGGGAAGATGTGGACGGATTGGTATATTCTGTCGGGTTTGTGTTGACGAACGACCTTGAACTGTTCGCGGTTTTTGTCGAGGGAACGCACTCGGTTACCTTGGTTTCGCAAGGTCAAACAGTATCGATTATCGATATTTTACACGGCTTTCCTTTGGGTTTGATTGCTGTGACTGCACCCACGCATAAGGAGTTTTTGCGCTGGGAGGACGACGAGGGCATCGTTTATTCTAAAGATACTCTAATTTATGAAGATGTAACGCTTACCGCAATTTGGACAGATAAATATTACGATGTCGTATTGGAGCTTGGGGGAGGAGAATTCGATTACGACTCATACTCCTTACTTTCGGGAGCAGTTATCATGGCGTTTTTGACTTCGCCAACGAGGTTTGGTTATACTTTCGGGGGTTGGTATGCCGATTCGGAGTACTCGGTTGAGTTTGTGTTCGGAGCGCCAATCGCGTCCGATGTTCACATATATGCCTATTGGATACCGCGTCCGGTTTCCGTAAAATATGTTTACATGTACGGCTCGATAGAAAAGAACGAAATGCATCGTTATGGAGAGAGCCTTACGCTGTTATGCTTGTCAAGACCGGAATATGATTTTTTGGGGTGGTTTACCGAGCAGACTTTTGCCAACAGATATGAGGACGGCGATGCAATCGAGGTGTTATCTCTTGTCCTTTATGCAAAATGGGATATCAAAAAATTTAACGTTACAATAGAGCCGCTTATAGGCGGTTCGGTTGTCGTTTTGAGTTCGCTCCCTATTACATACGGAGAAACGCTACGCTATCGCGTACTACCCGCGGCGGGACATAACGCGGTTGAAGTCAGAGTCAATAACTATATAGCCGTAATAACCCAAACGGGGGCATTCGAGCGCTCTTTTACCAATGTTACTTCGGATATAGTGCTTTCGGCAGTCTTTGAAAGATACGAGATAAGCGTTTCGGTCTCGGCGGGAACGGGTGGAAGCGCCTCACCATCGGGAGTCGTCAGCGTACTTTACGGTGATAGTCTAACCGTATACATTACGCCCGATACGGGCTTTGCAATAGGTACGGTAAAGGTCAATCAAGTGACAAGAACGGTTACGGGCGGCACATTAATAATCGACAATATCACCGCCGCGGCAACGGTATCGGTGCAGTTTATACAAAAATATTATTCGGTCTCCGCGATATTGGAAAATGCGTCCTCTACACTTGGTAGCGGCACGAGCGTAACGGAGGGAAGCTCGCTAAATGTTACGGTCAATGCGAATGACATGCATATGTTGCTTTATGTGAGATATAGAGGATTGTCGAGCGGAACAGTTCACACCATAGCCATAACCGACCCCGATAAAAAAACGGCGACAATTGCTCTTACGGATATTCGCGAAAATATCGTTATCGAGGCTTCTGCGCGAATAAGCGCGGGAAGCGTCAACGCCTCTGCGGAGACAGGTGGCACGATAACGCCCTCGGGCGTAACACAAGTCGCTTTTGACGAGCAGATTAATTTTACTATAACGCCGAATGACGGTTACTATGTCTCGGATGTGAAGCTTAACGGCATTTCGCAAGGGAGCGTGACGAATTATGTATATGTACCGCAATCGGCAAGCGGAGATGTATTGATTGCCTATTTTGAATTAATACCTTTTTATATTCAATCGAGCGTTTCGGGCAACGGCTTTATATCGCCCTCGGGAGTCAGCGTTGCCCGTTACGGTGAAAGCCCCGTTTATACTGTCACAGCGGGCGTCAATTATCACATTGATTATCTTTTGATTGACGGAGTACATACCGAATGTTCGGGCAAGAGCGCAGAATACACATTTGAGAATGTGACGGCGGGGCATACCATTCGCGCAGTTTTTGCAATCGACACTTATAGTGTGAACATCAACTTAACGGGCAGCGGCAGAGTGACGCTTGGCTCGGGCGCGGGGGCAATTAATATAACTTCTTCGGGAAGCGTTACGGCGGAGTACGGTACGGCGCTATATCTTTTTGCCGATATCGGCAGCTATATTTCTGCGCTGTCCGTTAACGGCGTAGCGAGCGACCCGACCTTGTTGGTCGGCGGATATATAGGTCAAATCGTAGACAATATTTCGATTGATGCCGAGTTCACAACCAAAATGTACACCGTAACCCAAAATATCGTAGGTCAAGGAACGTTGACTGCGCCCGCTACCGTCTTGCATGGGAGCGCCGTAGCGGTAGAATTCGCGCCGGATACGGGTTATCGCTTCAAAAAGCTTATGGTGGGCGGTTCGGAAGTTGCTCCGACGGGCAATGAATACTTGATTGCCAACGTCACGGGCAATATAACGGTTACCGTATATTTTGAAATAATTGTGTTGTCGGTTACCGTTACCGCGAGCGGGAGCGGTAGCGCCACAAGTGTGCAAAGCGTCAATTACGGAGACGAGGTGGTCATTACCCTTACCGCCGCCGAACATTGGCATATCGCATCCATTGACGCATCACATGGCGATTATAGCTCTGCTCTCGGGCTTTCGGAGTATGTAATAACGATGCCCGCTCTTACAACCGACTTTGCTCTGCATGCGGTATTCGCGCCGGATATGTACCAAATCAGCTTTGACATAGGAGCGGGAGGAGGTATTCAATTGACTTCGGGCGAGACATACAGAGGCAGCTTTACGCTTCAAGCAGAACACGGCTCGACGGTATCGTATTATATATTAGCGGACGAGGGGAAACAAATAAGCACCCTTTTGCGTGACGGAGAAAGCGTCGTTGTCAGCACCCTTGTCGAGTTCTATGACATTGCCGAACCCCATTCCGTCGCCGTAACTTTTGTATCTAAGACGTATAATGTGTCCGCAATGGTGACGGGCGGCGGCAACGGTACAATCACCTTGTCGCAAACGACCGTAACGCACGGCGG
Source organism: uncultured Christensenellaceae bacterium (assembly GCA_964408255.1). GTDB lineage: Bacteria > Bacillota > Clostridia > Christensenellales > CAG-1252 > SACC01. The sequence continues at coordinate 23,304 of CAYOYS010000005.1, forward strand.
CAGTGTCACTGTAACGCTTAATCCCGCATCGGGGTACAAGCTCGGCGCCTTAAAAGTCAACGGTGTGACCGTGACAGTTGTCGGCAACAAATATGTCATCAGCGGAATTACCTCCAACACCACTGTCAACGCGACGTATGTGCCGGCTTGACGTTTGAATTATAAGAATAATGATAGATTTATGAAAGCTGTCAACGCGACGTATGTGCCGGCTTGACAAAAGTAGATTTTAGTCCAAATTTCGTCTGCGGTATTGTAATTTTATAATAAAAATTGTATTATAGTTATAAAGTACTATGTTTTTATGCATAAATATTATAAATTACATTGCGGAGGCTAAATATGTCATTTGCGAGGTTTGTTTTTAAGGTAGTGGATATAGTGTATGACAAGGCGCAGAACGGCTTAAGTTACGGCGACGTCGTATCGGAGAAAGATATTCCATATGACAACACGATTGATAGATGCAAACTCGACATATATTGCAGATATTTTGATAATTCCAAAAGACGCCCTGTAATTCTCAATTTTCATGGCGGCGGTTTTGTGGCGGGCGACAAGAAGAGAAGAAGGGGGCTTGCCAATTATTTGGTCAATAAAGTAGGGGATATTTTTGTCGTTAATGCAAATTACAGGCTTTGCGAGACCGAGCGTTTCCCTTGCTTTGCCGAGGACGCGGCGAAAGCGTTGAAATGGGTAGAGGATAACGCGGATAAATACGGCTTTGACCTTAATAAGGTCATGTTAGCGGGCGATTCGGCGGGAGCGCATATGGCGTGTCAGTTGATAACGGTCACCTTAAACGAGGATTTGCGCAAAAGGCTGGGCTGTGTCAAGACAAATATAAAAATAAAGGGCGCGTTCCTTTCCTGTGGCCCGTACGATACCGAGGCGGCTTTAACGCAAAAAATATTGCTCGGAATGGCTCATAAGATAGGGCGCAAGGTTACCGGTGTCAATTGCAAAGACTCCTCGGCAGTCGAAAGCTACGAATATATCAAGGAAATTTCACCGATTAATTGGATAACTCCTGATTTTCCCTCTTGTTTTTTCGCGCATACTGAGGCAGACTTCTTTTGTCCCGAGCATGGAAAAATAATAATCGACCGTCTTGCCGCTCTAGGCGTAAAAAGCTACGAGATGTATTCGACGGACAAAAACGATATCCATTGCTGGAACCTTACCCAAACGAGCAAAAGCGCACAGCAGTGTATGAAAAAGGTTGTAGAATATTACAAGTCATTGGTATAAAACACACACATATACGAGTTTTTTGCTAAAAAAAGCTGCGCAAAAACGGCGTAGCTTTTTTTGTTGTCGATAAGTGCGGCAAATTCCAAAATATGGACGAAAAGTCAAAAATATACTAAGCTACAATTAAATAGAGGTAAGTTTCGGTTAATTAACATTAA
>CAYOYS010000006.1:0-11931 GCA_964408255.1 uncultured Christensenellaceae bacterium
TTGATTGCCCATAACGAAGTTTTGCTTTATTTAGACTAACACTTAACCCATAGCGAAGTTTTGCTTTATATGTAATTATCTTTCGCACATAGCTGTTTTATCTTATATTGATAACCTTTCGCCCATAGCGGAGTTTGTTATATTAACAATTCTTCGTCCATAACGAAGTTATGCTTTATCCGGATAATCCTTCGTCCATAGCATACAAAATTTATTTTATATATATAATTCTTGAACAGTTCGGACATTCGATAAAGCCATCTGCTTTGAGTTTTACGATAGCGTTGCCCGCCATCTCCATAAAACAACCGCCGCAACTCGCTTCTCCATGCAAGGGAACAACCGCGGGAATCTTTTTTGCGGCGCGCAACTGCTTATAGTGTGTCAAAGTCTTTGCTTCGACGCCCCGTCCGAGCGCCGCAAGCTTTTTGTTCAGCTCCTCGATTATTGGCTTGATGTCCTCGCGCGCTTTTTGGAAAAGCGGTGAAAGCTCTATTCCCTTTTGCTTCGCTTCCTTGCCCTGTTTCAATGCCTTTTCATAACCCTTTCTATGTTCGTCGACCTTAGTACTCAAAACGCTCATTTGTTTGCTTAGGTTCTGCATATCCCCCATAAGCTTTTCAAGGTTTCTAGAATAAAAATCCGCCTGCTTCAAATCTGCGATGTCCTCGGACTCGCGCTCAGCATCGAGCAACTGCGAATTAAACTTTTTATATTGCTCGGCAAGAGTCTCAATCTGTTTTACCATGTCCTCTGCCTCGTTCGTGAGCTTAATAACTCCTGCTTGCGCGTCCTTGAAGTTGTTGACTGCCGCGTTGTATTCTCTACATATTTGGAGTCCGCGAAAGTCTATTTCGACTTTAATTAGCTCCGCATCTACCGATTGGTATTCCAATATCTTATCAATATTCATAGCACTCCTTTGTCGCCTCTATGTCTGTAAGGATTATCGTTCGCCCGACTTGCCGTTATCTTTAAGTCCGTGAACGCCCTATTTAATAGCTCGCTTATTATTGTAACAAAAATACGCTCGCTCGTAAAGTGACCGAACACTATTATTTTTGCGCCGAGGTCAGACGCCGCCGCGGCAAGGTGGTGTTTTAAGTCCGCGGTGACAAAAACGGCGTTGCTATGCGATGCGTACCGTATCATTTCTTCGCTGCCCCCGCTGCCTCCGATGACAACCCCACGCTCGACTATCTCGTCGTCTCCGATTATCCGTAGCGTATTATCATCAAGCGCCTTTTCGATTCTCTCCGCAAAGCGATATAAGCTTATCGGAGACAAATCGAATGTCCTTGCATACGGGTCGAGTTGGTGACGCGCAACGTTGACACCTCCGAAAAGCTTAGCGAGCTTATCGTTGATTCCGTTCTCAGCAAGGTCCAAGTTGGTATGCGCGGCGATAATATTGATATTGTTATTCAACGCTTTCAACACGACCTCGGTTGGGTATGCCTCGTCGGTTATTCTTTTGACGGGCTCGAATATTATGGGGTGATGCGCAACTATTAGATTGCACCCTAAGCCAATTGCCTCGTCAATCACTTTTTTGGTGACATCGACTGCGCAAATAACACCGCTTACGCAATCGGAAGCCCTGCCCGCAATAAGTCCCGAATTATCATACTCCTCCTGTGTCGAAAAGGGCGCAAACGAGTCGATTACCTCCAAAATATCCTTTACTGTTGCCATTTTTCAAGCTCCTTTCTTTCTCTTTCGAATTCTTCCAATTTCTCACCGCATTTTGGAATAAGCGTCTTCAATACATTGAGCCGATAGGTAAGATATGCCGCAAAGTCCGCCCTGCCCTCGTTGTCCGACCCGATATAAACGCTATGCGAGTTATTCCACTTGTGCAATATGCTACAAGTTATTATGTGGTAATAGAATCCGCTTTCTCTTACAACGTAATCTTTTGTTATGCCGATGTTCTTTTGCTTAAGATATTTGCGCAGCGCAACTGTGTGCTTGTGCGGGACTAATATGTATTTGTTGAAGGTTTTTGGCGAGTTGAGAATATCGATTATCTCATTGCCTCCCATTCCCGCAATGACAATTGCGCTAACCTCTTCTACGGCAAGCGGCTCAAAGCCTTTCCCGAGTCTTGCGTCAAGCAAAACGCCCTTTCTTTCGGAGAGCAATATAGCTTTATTGAGCGAGGACGCGGATATATCCGTCGCGATTGCCGTCTTGACGATTTTATTAAGCAAAGCGTATACGGGAAGTTTGCCGTGGTCGGTGCCGATATCCGCAAAGCTTTCTATGCCGACAAGCTCCGTAGCGACGGCTTCAAGCCTTGGCGGCAGCCTCATTTATCCACAAAGCCTTTCAATCTGTCCTTGCGCTTGGGATGACGTAGTTTTCTCAACGCTTTTGCCTCTATCTGTCTGATACGCTCTCTTGTGACTCCGAATGCTTGTCCCACCTCCTCGAGCGTTCTCGCGCGGTTGTCGTCTAAGCCGTAACGCATCCGAACGACCTTTTCTTCGCGTGGAGTGAGCGTTGCAAGTACTTGCATAAGCTGCTCTTTAATCATGTTCTGTTCTGCTTTTTCAGCGGGTTGCGCGGCATTCGTGTCCTCTATAAAGTCGCCGAGGTGGCTGTCCTCCTCCTCTCCGATTGGAGTCTCGAGCGAAACGGGGTCTTGCGCGGTGCGCTGAATCTCGATTATCTTTTCGGGCGTTGTGTTCATTTCTACTGCAATCTCCTCGGGAGTCGGGTCTCTGCCGAGCTGCTGTGTCAAATATCGCGTTACTCTAGCCGTCTTATTAATCGTCTCCACCATATGGACGGGAAGACGTATTGTCCTTGCTTGGTCCGCAATCGCTCTCGTTATTGCCTGTCTTATCCACCATGTTGCATAAGTTGAGAACTTAAAGCCCTTGGTGTAGTCGAATTTTTCGACAGCTTTCATAAGACCCAAATTGCCCTCTTGTATAAGGTCAAGGAACGCCATACCCCGTCCGACATACCGCTTTGCGATACTGACCACAAGCCGAAGATTCGCTTCGGACAACTTGCGCTTTGCGCTGTCATCACCCTCTGTCATTGCCTTTGCAAGCGCTTTTTCGTCCTCCACCGTAAGCAGCGCATAACTGCCTATATCCCTAAGATATAGCTTGACCGCGTCGTCAACATTGACCTCAGCCATCATCTTATCGATGTCCTTATCCTTGTCTACGCCGGGGCTGATAATCTTTATGCCCTCTTTTTCTATTTGGTCATAGACATATTCGGTATCCGCTGCGGTAAACTCCACAATCTTTTGAAGGCGCGTCAAAATGTCCTCTTCTTTTATCGCGCCCTTAACTCTGCCTTGCGCGATTAACTTTTCTATCTGCTGGGCAAGCATCATTTGTTTTTCTTCTTTTTCCATATTACCTCCGTATTAACTCATTGAGTCGAGTGATTTCTTTTAGTATGGCAAGCTGTCTGTCCGTATCGGCTGCGCCCATTTCTTCGGTAAGCGACGCTATCTGCCCGCCGTAATATTCTTTGCGCATAGTCTTTAAGCAATCCTCGTAATATCTGCTTTCTTGCTCCTTACCTATGTTAACCGAGCTATTAAGCACCTCTGCGCACTCTCGTTCCTCGGCGTCTAGCTCGTATATCATCGAAGGATGCGAGGGCTTATCGTTCTTATCACATTCTTGCAAATAATCATATATTTTAATATGCGTATCGTCCTCGAGTATATCCCTTTGAAGTTCATTTTTTGCGTAAGGCTTCGCCAAAAGCTTACTCAATAATACGAATCTACAAGCATCGAGATAGGCGGAGCGAACAATCGGTTTGTCCGATTCGGGCGCAGTATCTCGTTCTAGCGCGCCACGTTCTAAGTCTTTTCTTGAGATTTTTGAAATCTCCGCAACATAATCAAGGTAGGCGGATTTTTCCACCTCGTCCAACCCTTGAAGCACGGCAATCGCGCGCTTTGCGTAGCCGCTTCTTCCGTCAGGATTCCCCAAGTCGAATTCTGACTTGAGTCTTACAAGCTTATATTCTACTAGCGGAAGCGCGTTTTCCTTGAACTCGAGAAAGCCTTTTGCGCCATGCTCTTTGATAACTTCGTCCGGGTCTTTCCCCTCGGGCATGCTCATTACCCTTACATTTAACCCCCGCGCTTTGAGTATATCCAAGCCGCGCATAGTGCTTGCTTTGCCCGCAGCGTCGCCGTCGTAGCAAATATACACGGTATCGACTTGACTTTTGATAATCTTTGCTTGCTGTTCGGTAAGGCTTGTCCCCATGCTTGCGACGACGTTGACAATCCCCGCCTGAACCAAGGCAATAGTATCCATATAGCCTTCGACGATTATCAAATCGTTGATTTTTCGTCTTTGTCTTTCGCGGTTGACGAAGTTCAGTCCGTAAAGCGTCTTGTTCTTAACGAAAAGGAACGTTTCGCGAGTATTTTTATATTTTGCGAAGTCCGCTTTCATAATAAGCCGCCCCCCGAACGCAATGACATTACCAAAACTGTTGAAAATCGGTATTATCAGCCGCCCTCCGAGCGAATCGTACAACTCTTTGTCACCCTCTGCCGCAACGCCCGCGTCTAACATCTGCTTATCCGTATAACCCTTGCCGCGGAGCGTGGCAATAAGCGCGTTAAAGTCGGGAGACTGACCCAACCCGAATTTGACTATCGTACTCGGGGTTATCCCCCTTTTATCAAGGTAGCCGAGAGATTGCGGGCTTTTTTTAAGCGTCTCATGATAAAACTTTGCCGTGTCTTTAAGTAGCGCAAGTAAGCGGTCCTTCTCGTCCTTACTTTTTTTGGCTTGCACATCCTTTAGCTCGGGTACTTTCATTCCTACTCGGTCCGCAAGAAAACCAATCGTATCGTTGAAGTCTATATTCTCGATTTTCATTATGAACGAGATAACGTCGCCGCTTGCGTGGCATCCAAAACAATGAAAAAAGCCTTTCTCCTGATTGACTGTAAACGAGGGCGTCTTTTCATGGTGAAAGGGGCATCTGCCCCAATAGCTTCTACCCTTTCTCTCCATAGCGACATATTTCTCGACAACCTCGAGAATATCGTTGCGCTGCTTAAGCTCCTCTAACCAATCGGAGGAATAGCCTTTAATCTGCATAGACACCTCAATTACTATACTATTATAAGATACTATCTATAAAAATCCCTTTCCGCATATACAATAATTTTTATTAATTTAGCGGAAAATATCGATTTTTTTGATTAATCAAAGCATTTTATCACTCGATAGAACAAAAATATCTTGTTATTTGTCCTATCGCCGACAAAGAGTATCTTAAGGACAAAAATATGTCCGCTTGCACAGCGGACATATTTTATATCAATGTTATTTCTTGTTCGGTATCCCGCAAACTCACTCACTCTTGACACTCTACTGCGCAAGCTACGCATATTGATGTCAACTTCTTTTGATGCTCGACTGCGCAAGCTACGCATACCGATGTCACTTCTCTTGACGTTCGACTGCGCAAGCTACGCATACCGATGTCAACTTCTCTTGACGTTCGACTTTCGCAAAATGCTTTTTGCAAGATACCTTGTTATCTGCGCCCGACTTCTTTGAACTATTTCGGACTCTTGATGTTCGCCTGAGCGGCGGCAAGGATTGCGATAGGCACTCTGAACGGGGAGCAAGACACATAATCTAAACCAAGGTTATGGCAGAACGTAATTGAGGACGGGTCACCGCCATGCTCACCACATATTCCAAGCTTTAAGTCGGGACGCGTCTTTCTTCCAAGTTCGGAAGCTAGCTTTACAAGCTTGCCTACGCCGTTTTGGTCAAGGCGCGCAAAGGGGTCGGATTCGTATATCTTCTTTTCGTAATACGCCTCAAGGAATTTTGCCGCATCGTCACGGCTGAATCCGAATGTCATCTGAGTAAGGTCGTTGGTGCCAAAGCTGAAGAACTCCGCTTCCTTCGCAATCTCGTCCGCAGTTATTGCCGCTCTTGGTATCTCGAGCATTGTGCCGACTGAATACTTTAGGATTCTGTTGCTCTTAGCAATACATTCGTCCGCTACTTTGACGACTACATTCTTAACGTATTCGAGTTCTTTAGCCTCTCCGATTAACGGAATCATAAGTTCGGGTACTAAGTCCCATGACGGATGCTTGGCGCTTACCGCTAACGCCGCTTGGATTATCGCCTTGGTCTGCATTGCGGCTATCTCGGGATAGGTTACCGCAAGACGGCAGCCACGATGCCCCATCATCGGGTTGAATTCGTGAAGGGAGCTAATAACGTTTTTGAGCTCCTCAACGGTGATATTCATCTCCTTTGCAAGAGCGGCTATGTCCTCGGGCTCGGTTGGGAGAAACTCATGAAGCGGCGGGTCCAAAAACCTAATAGTAACAGGATATCCCTCCATCGCCTCATAAATCGCTTCAAAATCGCCTTGCTGCATGGGCAAAAGCTTCGCCAATGCCGCTTCTCTTTGCGCAGTGGTCTTAGATAATATCATCTCACGCATCGCGGCAATTCTGTCGGGCTCAAAGAACATATGCTCGGTACGGCAAAGCCCGATGCCTTCCGCCCCGAACGCTCTTGCTTGCGCCGCGTCCCTTGGAGTATCGGCATTGGTTCTTACCTTGAGCGAGCGGAACTTGTTAGCCCAAGCCATGAATCTTCCAAAATTGCCGCTTACCGATGCTGGAACGGTCTTAACTGCTTCGCCGTAGATTTTGCCTGTCGAGCCGTCAAGGGAGACATAATCGCCCTCCTTGAACGTTCTGCCTCCGAGCTTAAAGTTCTTGTTTTTCTCGTCGATTTCGATTTCGCCGCAACCCGAAACACAGCAAGTTCCCATTCCGCGCGCAACAACAGCCGCGTGCGAGGTCATTCCGCCGCGAACGGTCAATATACCTTGTGAAAAATGCATTCCCTCGATATCCTCGGGAGAGGTCTCGAGCCTGACTAAGACGACCTGTTCGCCGCGTTTTGCCCAATCAACGGCATCTTCCGCGGTGAATACTACTCTGCCGCAAGCCGCGCCGGGCGATGCGGGAAGTGCCGCGCCGACAACCGTCGCGCCTTTAAGCGCGGCGGAATCGAACTGAGGATGAAGTAGCGCGTCGAGCTGTTTTGGGTCTATCATCATTATTGCTTCCTTTTCGCTAATCATGCCCTCGTCCACAAGGTCGCATGCGATTTGTAACGCGGCGGCGGCGGTACGCTTGCCGTTACGCGTCTGAAGCATATAAAGTTTGCCTTCCTCGATTGTGAACTCCATATCCTGCATATCTCTATAATGCTTCTCGAGTTTTTCTACGATTGCTACAAACTGCGCATAAACATCCGGATTCTCATCTTTGAGCATATCAATCGTATGCGGTGTGCGCACTCCCGCAACTACGTCCTCGCCTTGCGCGTTCATTAGATATTCGCCGTAAAGTCCTTTTTCACCCGTCGAAGGGTTTCTGGAAAACGCCACGCCCGTTCCCGAGGTGTCGCCCATGTTGCCGAACACCATGGCTTGCACGTTGACGGCAGTCCCCCAATCGCCGGGGATATCGTTCATTCTTCTGTAATAGATTGCCCTAGGGTTGTCCCAACTGCGGAATACCGCTTTTATCGCGCCCATAAGCTGTTCTTTGGGGTCTTGCGGGAAGTCTTTGCCAAGCTTTGCCTTATATTCCGCCTTGAATTGCCTTGCAAGCTCGGCAAGGTCTTTATCATTCAAATCGGTATCGTTTTTTATACCCTTTTCCACTTTCATCTTGTCAATTAGCTCTTCAAAGAACTTCTTGCCTACTTCCATAACTACGTCCGAATACATCTGAATAAAACGGCGGTAGGAATCGTACGCAAAGCGGCGGTTGCCCGTCATTGCGGCAAAACGCTCAACCACTTCGTCGTTCATGCCGAGATTGAGAATGGTGTCCATCATGCCGGGCATGGAAGCTCTCGAGCCCGAGCGCACCGAAACAAGCAACGGGTTGTCGAGGTCGCCGAACTTTTTGCCGGCTATTTTTTCTAATTTTGCGATATGCTCCATTATTTGCGTTTGGATATCCTCGTTGATAACCTCGCCGTCCTTGTAATATTGCGTACAAGCCTCAGTGGTTATTGTAAAACCTTGTGGAACAGGCATTCCGAGATTGGTCATTTCGGAAAGGTTCGCACCCTTGCCGCCCAAAAGCTCACGCATTTTACCATTGCCCTCGCTGAAAAGATAAACAAATTTCATCATTAATCCTCCTAAAAATATATGACTTTTATACATCTAACTAATTTATGAACTTAAATATATGATAATATATCTACCAAATTTTGACAAGTAAAAGCGACGGCATTAAAAAATTATTCCATGAAGTCACAAAAAATGCTCAATTTAGCAAAAATAAAGTTCGCAAAAATTACATTATACGGACAAACTGCTCGAGGGTTTTGAGTCTTTTGCCCGTGACGCTGCGGATATATTCGGCGATAATGAGATAGAATCGCTTGACATCCTCCTCGGCGAACTCGCCTTGTGGGAGCGACTCTTTGCACGATGCGGCAATCAACGTTGCTTCCGCCGTCGTTACGCGTTCGCAATTCTTCACATCGGATGAATAACCTCTTAAACGACCGTTGTCATAGTCGAAGCAACTCGGCATGACGCAGTTCGGCTCTGCGCTTATTGCGTAGCCTATTTTTTTGAGTAGTCCCGTTAAAAATGCGATACCCGAACGCCACGGCTCTACTACGCCATAGCAAAGCTCCTTCAACGCCCCGATTATCAAAAAAAACAATTCGCTGTCAGCAACGTCCTCTTCCGAGAACTTGTCCGCACATTCGAGTATTACCGCCGCCGCGTAATACTTCCCGAGGTCAATTGCGGCGCTGTCAAAAGTGTCGACAATATCACACGCGGTAATTATCCCTTTGCCGCCGCGCTCCGCGATTATGTAAGTGCCAAAACAAAGAGGAGAGACGGCATAACGCAATTTTGCTTTTGCGGTTCGTACACCGCGCGCTTTAACTGCGATTCTGCCTCTCTCCAAAGTTAATAAGGTAACGATTTTGTCGCTTTCGCCGTAATTGACGCTTCTTAACGACAGAGCATTATACTTGTTCTCCATTGCTTCGATTAGTATCCTTCGCTATGCGCGCCGCTTCTTTATACGCAATATACGCTTCAGGCAAGCCGGTACGCTCAAACAATTCCCAAAGACCATTTTTGCTCATAATGTCACCTCGTACTTAGCATATACCGCATATAAAATATTATTCGAACATTTGTTGAGTTTTTGCCGAACTAAGTTCGGAATTATCTATTTTTAACTTTTTACTTGCTCAGTTCTAATATTGTCCGCCGAGTTTTTACCAAAGGTGTATTATTTATCGGAAGTCTTAAGCGAATCGGGTTCGGCATTATCCGTTTCGGCTTGTTGCAAAAGTAGCGGCGCGGACACTTCGGCTTGGACAGTTGACGCGGCAGTCTCGGCAGTTGCAGAAGTGTCCTTTGACGCAACCTTTGCAGAATCGGCTTTTTTTCTTTTCAAACTGAGTCTGTCAACTAACTTAAGCATCCCCGCTTCAAGCTGCGCGCTGTACTTGACGGTAACAATAAACAATGCGATTACAACGAGAATCAAAAAAATCCATACGGGGATTCCCCAGCCGGCGAACGGAATACTGAAAATGCCTTTCGCCGTCAAGATTGTGCCCGCGGTTCCGATTGAGCGGGTAAGTAGCATCATTAAGAAAAATCCGAAGTAACTCATACTAGTCAGCCCCGCAAGCAAGCAGAGGAAGTCGTCGGGGAAAAATGGGAACAAAAACATATAAAACAATATGATTTTATCTCTGCCTTTCATGAATTTTTGATATTTTTCCATCGCCTCTTCGCCGACTAGCCAATTGGCAAGCCGAATTCCAAAGACTCTGCCCAAAAAGAATGCGAACATCGAGCCAAGAATCAGTCCCGAGGTCGCAAGGGCGAACGCTTTCCAGAACTCGGGGAACAAAAGCGCGGCGCCGACTGTCGTAATCGTGGACGGAATCGGTATTATGGTAACTTGCAAAAACTGTATCAAAAGGAATAAAAGCTCGGCAACACCGCCCGAATTGTTGATATACGCGACAAACGCCTCGGTGCTATCGAACTTCCCAATAAAGCCTGTGCGGTCCAAGACGATAATCACGCCGACCGCGACAATGCCAAGATAAATCGCAGTCATCATAAACTTAAACAACATATCCGACTTGCCAACCGAAGCAAGCGCAAGCACGACGACGGTGACCGCGACGGTGATTATGCCGATAGTCAAGCCAAAATTAAGCAGGTTATATAAATACACGCATCCGGTAACCAATGCTGCGCCGAGCAAAAGGGTAAGTGCGATGCGTTTTTTTTGTTTGGAAGTCAGCTTGTTTTTTATTTGTTTGCCCATATCAATCACCGAGCATAGCAATCTCTTGCCGCGCGAGAGTATCGCATCTGTTGTTCAATTCGTTATCCGAATGACCTTTAACCTTAATAAACTTAACGCTGTGCGCAGTCAAAAGTAGCAATAACTCCTCCCACAAGTCGACATTTTTCACATCTTCCTTGCCGAGTGTGCGCCAGCCCTTTTTCTTCCATTCGAATAGCCAACCATTATTGACAGCGTTGACGACGTACGCAGAATCGCTGTACAGCTTGACGCGGCAACGCTCTTTGAGCGCTTGCAGTCCGCGTATTATTGCAGTAAGTTCCATGCGGTTATTGGTGGTTAGCAGTTCGCCGCCCGAAACAACCTTTTCCGCGCCCCTATACATCAAAATCGCGGCATAACCGCCCTTGCCCGGATTGCCGCTGCAAGCCCCGTCTGTGTATATCACCACTTCTTTCACAGCTTGGAAAGTTCCTTTGAGCGCCTTTCACACGCTCTTATCCCGTCCGCTATTATTTCTGTAAGTCCGCGTTCCTTGAACACTTTGACCGCCTCGATAGTGGTTCCGCCTTTGCTTGATACTGCCGCAATAAGTTCTTCGAGCGACTTGTTTTGTCGCCTAAATAGCTCCGACGCGCCCTGCATTGTGGCTATTGCAAGCGCCTTTGCCTGTTCATAGCTGAGTCCGCCCTCAATGCCGCCCTTAATCATTCCGTCAAGGAACATATATACATATGCGGGACCGCTGCCGCTCAACGAGGTAACCGCGTCGAACATAGCCTCGGGCAACTCGATAACTTCGCCAATACCCGAGAACAAATCAAGCACAAAGCCGCGCTCCGCTTGGGGAACGTCCGCAAGGCTGACTGCGGATATGCCTTTTTTAATCATGCACGGGGTATTCGGCATAACGCGCGCGACCTTGTCCGCCCCTGTCAACGTTTTGATTTTTTCGACCGTTATGCCCGCCATTATACTTATCAACACCGCTTGATTTGCCTTTCCCTTTATCTCTTTAGCGACCTCGGCAAAGACTTGAGGCTTAACCGCAAAAAGAATATATTCGGCATCGAGTACCTCGAGATTGTCGCCGGTTACCTTAATGCCCCTATCTTCCGCCGCTTTTAGCTTTTCCGAATCGGCGTCACTAATTATTATTTCCGCGGCGGTCGCGAGCTTAGAATCAAGGATTCCTTGCCATATCGCAGTGCTCATATTGCCGCAGCCTATTATTCCTAATTTATATTTTGCCATAGCTATACCTATCTTTTTTATTGACTCACAAATTATTATACTATATAATGTCTAAGCGCACAACCGTTTAGGGGAGTGGCTCAATGGTAGAGCAGCGGTCTCCAAAACCGCCGGCTGCGTGTTCGAATCGCGTCTCCCCTGCCAAATTGACTGCATGTTTGCCGTCAATTTTTGTTTAGCGATTACAATCCTTTTTTGCGTAGCGAATCAAGGTTGTTTTGCTTATTGCTATCAACATAAGATTTATACGTGCACTTTGCCTATTGCGCCGATATATGCTTTGTATTTTTCCAGATATTGTCCGACTGTAT
>CAYOYS010000006.1:12031-19567 GCA_964408255.1 uncultured Christensenellaceae bacterium
TTGCCTATTGCGCCGATATATGCTTTGTATTTTTCCAGATATTGTCCGACTGTATTGTTGATATAATCTTCCGTTTGAAGTGCCGCCGCGCCTATAAAGCTCTCGGGTGCGGCGATGTCCTCGATTTTGTCCGCGATTGCCGCGAAGTCCTTATCCGACTTCAGCCGCTCCAAAAGGTCGTTACTCAAGCCCTCTTCCTTGACGCGTCTTGCCGCCGCCATTGAATGGATTCTAATCTTTTCGTGTAGCTTTTGGCGGTCGCCGCCCGCCTTAACTCCCTCCATAAGGATACTTTCGGTCGCCATAAAAGGAAGTTCCTCCGCTATGTGTTTTTCAATGACTTTATCATATACTACAATGCTGTCCGCGATATTCAAATACAGCTCGAGTATAGCGTCTATCGCAAGGAAAGCTTGAGGTATCGAAATACGGCGGTTCGCCGAGTCGTCTAAGGTGCGCTCGAACCACTGTGTGCTTGAAGTTATCGCGGCAGTCAATGGAAGGCTGATGACGAAGCGCGCAAGTGACGAGATACGCTCGGAGCGCATGGGATTGCGCTTATATGCCATTGCCGACGAGCCGACTTGTGCTTTTTCAAAGGGTTCTTCAAGCTCTTTCATACTCTGAAGCAATCTCAAGTCGGAACTAAACTTAAACGCGCTCTGCGCTATGCCCGAAAGCGCGGACAGTAGTGTATAATCAATCTTTCTCGGGTAGGTTTGACCGGTAACCGGAAAGATGTCCTTTACACCCATTTTTTCGGCAATAAGGGTATCGAGTTGTTTGACTTTGGCGAAGTCCCCCCCAAACAAGTTGAGAAAGGTCGCTTGCGTTCCCGTAGTGCCTTTTGCGCCCCTTAATTTCAAAGCCGCCTTAAGGTATTCAAGCGCGTCGATATCGCAGATTAAGTCCTGAATCCAAAGCGTTGCGCGCTTGCCCACCGTGACAAGTTGAGCGGGTTGACAATGCGTAAACCCAAGAGCAGGCAAAGCCTTGTATTGCATTGCAAAATCGGATAGTTTTTTTATTGTACTGACGAGCTTTGCAAGCAGTATCTCCACCGCTTCTCTAAAGATAATTATGTCCGCGTTATCTCCGACATAGCAGCTTGTAGCCCCGAGGTGGATTATCGGCTTCGCGCTCGGCGCCGCCTCCGCGAACGCGTAAATGTGCGCCATAACATCGTGCCGAATCTCCTTTTCCTTTTTTGCGGCGACGGCATAATCTATGTTATAGATGTTATCGCGCATCTCATTTATCTGTTGCTTAGTGATTGCAAGTCCCAATTCCCTTTCGCTCTCGGCAAGCGCTACCCAAAGCTTTCTCCATAGCGAGAACTTGTTATCGTCTGAAAAGACCTTGGACATCTCTTTGGATGCGTACCGCGTTATCAACGGGTTGACATATTCGCTGTTATCCATAATCACTCCTTGCAAGTATTGTGCCTTGCGACCTTAACGGGCTTATTAAGTCTTGACGAAGGAAGATATTCTCCGCCGTCCGAGACGTTTGCTATATTAATCATTTCGGTGGAAATCATCTCGATTTCCCCATTGTCCATAATCATTGTGAGCATGTACGGCATAGTTACGGTATCGGCGAATCCGACCTCACCAAGAACTTTTGTTCCCTTTCTGTTGCGCTTTGTTATCGGAATATCGAACAGCAATATGCGCTTGCCCTCTCCCTTGGAATCGATTACGACAAGCTCCCCCGCGTCCTCGACGAATCCCGCATATATTAAGCTGTCACCCTCAGCCAAAGCTATTGTCTTAACACCCTTAGAGCGCCTGCCTTGTATCGGGATATCGTCCGTACTCATATTGGCGGAATAACCGCCTTTGGTAACGACAAGCAGCGTCTTATCTGCTTCGGGCACAAGGTATACTGCAATCACTCTTTCGCTTTCGTTTGACAAAACTGCCGCTTGAGAATAAGATTTGTTTATTTTGTATTCAGAAAGAGCGGTATATTTTACCATTCCGTCAGTGGTAACGAACGCAATAACCGATTCGTCCTGCTCCGTATCGCGAACGGGAATAATCGCAACGGGTCTTTCGGACGGGTCTGCCTCGGGGACAAGCTTTATAAAGGGAATACCCTTATCGCGCCATCTCCTCTCGGGTATCGTATCAATCGGGATACGCGCGTAATTACCCTTGTCCGTGAACACATACAGCGTCATATCCGTACTTACTTTCACTATTGACGAGACTATCGCGTCCGCCTCGGGAACCTCTTGCAAGTTGCCCACTTGACCGTAGCATCTCTGATTGATGAACTTGAGCGCGCCCGAATCAAGCAGCACTGTCGCGCCGTTAACCACCGGCTTGGTACCGTCGTCAATCGGCACTTCGATATTTTCGTCGTTCGCGACGATTTCGCACTTTCTTTCGATTTTGAATCGTCTTTTGATGTCTTTTAACTCGGTCTTGACCACTTCAAGCTGACGTCTTTTGGAATTATATATCTTAGTCAAGCTCTCAATAGACACCTTTAGCGCCTCAATCTCCGCCGCAAGCTCATCTACTTCGAGGTGCGTCAACCGCCTCAATTTCATCTCGAGAATGGCGTTTGCCTGCTTCTCGGTAAGCCCGAACCGCTGGCGAAGCGACGCTTTGGCATCCGTTGCCGAAGCGGCTTTTTTGATAATACGCACAACCTCATCTACATTGTTGATAGCGACAAGTAGCCCCGAAAGTATCTCGGAACGCTCCTTTGCCGCGGTCAAGTCGTATCCCGTGCGGCGGTATATTACCGTGCGCTGATACTCAATATAATAGGATAATATCTCAAGTAAGCCCATTTGCTTGGGCTTGCCCGACGCAATCGCGACCATGTTGATAGGAAAGGACTTGGAAAGCTCTGTCTGCTTCATAAGCAGCGCCAACATCTTTTTATGGTCGACGTCGCGCTTAAGCTTGATAACCGCGCGAACGCCGTTGCGGTCTGATTCGTCCAAAATATCCTGAATACCCGAATATAACTCTTTTCTTTTTTCCCTGTAATCGTCAATCTTTTGCAAAAGCGCCGCCTTATTGACCTGATACGGGAACTCGGTAATTATTATATTCTTTTTATCCCCTTCCTTTTCAATATGAATTTTTGCCCGCATGATGATTCTGCCCTTGCCCGTCTCGTATGCCGCCGTCAACGCCTCGTCTACTGCGATTATCCCTCCGGTCGGAAAATCGGGAGCCTTGATTATTTTCATAAGCTCGGTAAGAGTAAGCTTGGGGTTATCGATTAGCGCGATTGTGCCGTCTATTACCTCGTTGAGGTTGTGAGGGGGAATCTTGGTCGCAAGCCCCACCGCGATACCGTCCGCGCCGTTGACAAGCAGATTGGGGTATCTGCCGGGCAGAACGTCGGGCTCCTCCGTCGTGTCGTCGAAGTTAAGGCTGAATCCGACGGTATCTTTATCGATATCGCGAAGCAGTTCTAAGGCGAACGGTGACATTCTTGCCTCGGTATAACGCATCGCCGCGGCGGAATCTCCGTCCATAGAGCCAAAGTTGCCGTGACCGTCGACGAGCGGAGCGTTCATGTTGAAAGACTGCGACATTCTAACTAGGGCATCGTATACCGAGGTATCGCCGTGAGGGTGGTATTTGCCCAAACATTCTCCCACGATTCTCGCGCATTTTCTATGCGGTTTGTCGGGGTTAAGCCCCAACTCTCTCATGCTGTAAAGAATCCTTCGCTGAACCGGCTTGAGCCCGTCCTCTACCCGCGGCAGCGCCCTGTCAAGTATGACATATTCGGCGAAAGGCATCATCGCATCGTGTACGACTTCCTCAATGGGTCTGTCGTATATGCGAGTCAATTCGTTCATTTCAAGCTGTCTTGCATCGTCCTTCATCAGCTATTCTCTCCTTGCAAAATCGTCCGTCTTGTTAAAGTTGGCATGCTTGGAGATATATTGCTTGCGCGCCTCGATATTATCGCCCATAAGGGTAGAAATCAATCTTTCCGCCGTCGCGCCGTCCTCCACGCTTACCCGCGTCAGCGAACGCGTCTCGGGGTTCAACGTCGTATCCCAAAGCTGCTCGGGGTTCATCTCGCCAAGCCCCTTGTACCGCTGAAGCTTGTAGCCTTTGCCCAATTCCTTAACACATTCCTCAAGTTCTGCATCGTTATAGGCGTATTTTATGACGTCTCTTTTTTCAATCTTATATAGTGGCGGCATTCCGATATAAACGTGCCCCTCAGTGATAAGCTCTTTCATATACCGATAGAAAAAGGTCAATACAAGGGAGCGGATATGCCCTCCGTCTTGGTCCGCGTCTGCCAATATTATGACTTTATGATACTTAAGGCTCTTAATCTCAAAATCGCCGTCAAAGCCCGCACCTAGCGCACTGATTATCGTACATATCTCCTCATTTGCAAGCAGTTGTTCGATGCGCTTCTTTTCGGCATTAATCGGCTTGCCTTTTAACGGAAGTATAGCTTGTGTCGCGCGGTCGCGCCCTTGCTTTGCACTGCCGCCCGCCGAATCGCCCTCAACGATAAAAAGCTCGTTGAATTCGGCTCTTTTGCCCGTGCAAGGAGATAGCTTGCCCACAAGGTTGTTGCTGGACGCGCTGTTCTTTTGCCGCGCAAGGTCCTTTGCCTTTTTGCTTGCCTCGCGGGCTTTCGCCGCGCCCAATCCCTTATTGATTATAAGGTCGCCTGTATCAAAATGCTTCTTTTCTGCAAAAAAGCTCTCGAGCTTGGCATTGACTATACACTCGACAATGTTTTTGGTCTCGGGGTTGCCAAGCTTGGTCTTGGTCTGACCCTCGAATTGCACATTCTGCATCTTTATCGAAAGCACCGCAGTTATCCCTTCCCGAAAGTCCTCTCCTTGTAGGTTCGCGTCCTTATCCTTGAGCAAGCCTCGGGCTCGCGCGTACTCGTTGAGCAGCTTGGTATACGCACTTTTGAACCCCGTCTCGTGAGTGCCTCCCTCGGGCGTCTGAATATTATTGACATAGGATACTATGGTCTCGGTATAGCCCGTGTTGTATTGAATTGCAAGCTGCAATTCAAAGTTCGCTTGCTTTTCCTCGACGAACACCACATCCTTATGCACAAGCTCTTTGCTCTCGTTCATGAATCTGACGAGGTCGGCGATTCCGCCGTCGTAGCAGAAGCTTTCCGTTCTCGGATTGAGGTTTTCATCCCTCTTTCTCCTATCTACAAGCACCAGCTTGCTACCTTTGCTTAAAAATGCTAGGTCTTGCATATGCTTCGCCACGGTCTCAAACTTGAATGTTTCAGTACCGAATATCCTATCATCGGGCATAAACCTTACTAAAGTTCCATGCTTTTTCGTAGGAAGATTCATGTTTTTTAAGGGCGCTTTTGGTCTACCGCTTAGGATTTTGCCTTCGACTTGCGCCGATTCGAATTGCTGATTATACGTCTTTCCGTCTTTGAATACCGTAACGTCCAACCACCTCGATAATGCGTTGGTAGCAGATGCGCCAATGCCGTGAAGCCCGCCCGAATAGGTGTAGCTGCCTGTACCGAATTTGCCTCCCGCGTGAAGGGTCGTAAAGACCACCTCCACGCCGCTTACTCCGAGCTTGGGATGAACGTCTACGGGAATACCTCTGCCGTCGTCCTCCACGCTTGCGCTATTGTCCTCGTAAAGCGTAACGGTTACCGTTTGACCGAAGCCGTTGGCAATCTCGTCCATACTGTTGTCGATTATCTCCCAAAGAATATGGTGCAGTCCCCTACTGCCCGTGCCTCCGATATACATACCCGGTCTTTCGCGTACCGCGTTAAGACCCTCTATTACTTGGATATCTTTTGCCACATATTCGTTTTTCAATGCCGACCTCCCGAGTCCGAATAATACATATTGTGTAATAATCGTGAAAATACATTTTAACTATACCATATATTGTAAAGAAAATAAAGGCTTTACAGCTATTTTTCGGCTGCGAATATTTTGATAATGCCGTTATTTATTTTTGTGCATATATCCGCATAAGCGAACCCGCATGCCACAAAAAGTGACATTTTATCGAATAAATATCGGTATATTCGCGCTCCGCCTCGTGTTATCATAAAAAAAACTGCGGGAGGAGCTATGGCAAGATTCAATTTGGAGCGTAAAGGCTACAACAAAAAAGAAGTGGACGATTACATCGGCAAAACGGTAAGTTATCTTGAAGCGAAGATTAACGACCAGAACGAGCGTATCAAACAGCTTAAGGAGGAGACGGATTTTTTGTACAAAAAGACCGATGAATATCGGCGCAACGAAGAAAAGGTATCATCCGCTTTGATAAAGGTTATGGATATACGCCACAATGCAGAACTAGAGATGTACGAGCGCAACGAACTTGAGCTTGAGCGGCTTAAACTTTTTCGGGAAAAATGGCTAAGCTACGCACTCGAGGTACAAAAATCGGAATGTGAGGGGATTATTGATTCTCTCAATCGGTATATGGACGGCTTCACCGCCGAGTTTAACGCGTCCGTAAAAACCGACCTTAACATCCGCCCCGCGCCGCAAAAAAGGAATGAGGCGGAGTCAGAATACTTCAAGGAAAAGGAGCGTATTTCAGGACTTATGCAAAGCGAGCTCAACGCTGAGATAAATGACATAGAGGGTGAAAAATTAGTGCGAATGTGCAAAAATCTCGGCTTGCTTGACGAATAGCATGGGGTCTATCGGACACTTTCCGAACGTCGTTTTGAATAATTGAATGTCAATCTCGGTTATTATTCAGATAATTTGACCATAAGCGAAATGCAGTCAACGTCGGCATAAATAAAAGATATAAAACTTGGCTTATTGTGCGGATAATTTGACCATATGAATTCAAAAGCAGTCAACATCGGCAAAAATAACAAGATATCAAACTCGGTTTAATTAACAATACCTAACATGCGCAGACACTTATTAAGCAGATACACAGCGCTTCACCGTTTAATCGGAAGTCAGACATCGTTTTACTCTGTGCCGTCACGCGTTTTGCTTTCTTCAGGTTGTTCCTTATAAGAATCGAGATATTTACGCTCGGGATTCTTTCGATAACCCTTTCTTTCGTTATCCGCGTTCGAGGGCGGCGCAACTCGGCTTCTAGCAAGCGCCCAAACGATGAGCGTCACGCCCGCCGTAATGACAAGCCCGACAGCAATCGTCCAATACATCTTCAAAGTCATTGCGACAATAAAGGTTATACCCAACAACAGCATCATTACGCCGTGTATCAAATAGTACGGATTTTTAGGCTTAATCCCTATAAATGAGATAATGCCGCCGAGTCCAATAAACAGCAGAATGAAACCAAAGTTATTCGCGTACTGCACTCCGCCGCCGAGCCGTGAGCTAAGAGTGAGATAGGTATAAATACCCGCGGAAAACATCGCGAGTGACGCGCAAAGATGATTTTTATAAACGAGTGCGCCGACAAAGCAAATTCCCGCAATCAACAAACAAGCCCCTTCGTACCATAATCCGAAAATTTTTGTTATGGTATCGTTGCCTCCGCGAGACAACAGTCCGCCTATAAGAAGTAGCAAACCGTACAC
>CAYOYS010000006.1:19667-24141 GCA_964408255.1 uncultured Christensenellaceae bacterium
TTATCATTTGAAGCGGGAGCAGTACCCGACATATCATTTATATCTGCTTGCGAATTTGAAGCATTATTAATACCCGACAAGTCCTCCGTATCGGTATTATTGTTCGGAGCGTCGTTATCCGATATGTTGCAACTATTGCCGTTCGTCCCGCCGCCGACCGCGCATTGCGTCCCGACCGCCGCGCATTGCGCATCAAGCAAGTGCGAGGGAGTCGCCGTCTTAATTTTGCCCGTCCACAGCAGTAGAATTATCAAAATCGCAACAAGCGCAACTCCTGCTCCGCCCACCACTCCGATTTTGACTCCGCCAATAGAAATCGCGTCCGTGCGTATCGATTCCATAACCGCGCGCACCGCGGCGTACCATGCGAGATATCCCACAAAGATTATGCCGTTTTTCTTATATTTTCTCGACAAGACCAAAAGCACCGCAAAACCGATGTAGTTCAGCACCATTTCATAAAAGAACGTTGCTTGAAACCAGCCGTTATGGATTATTTCGACATGTTCACCCGCCGCGTTATAAACAACGTGCCTATCGATTTGAACGGCGAAAGGGAATTTTTGAAAAGCTTCGTTCAGCACCTGCTGACCGTACAGCTCTTGATTGACGAAGTTGCCCCATCTGCCGAGCGCTTGACCGAGAATCATGCACGGAGCGGCCATATCGAGGGTCTCGATATAGGAAACCTTGCTTCGCTTTGACGCAAAATATACCCCAAGCGCGCCGCCCGGAACTGCGCCTACTATTGTGATACCCCCTTCGCGCGTACTTATCATCGCCACAACGTCGCTGAAAGAGTTGATAGGCAAGAAGTCGTTGATATGGAATATAACATAGAATAATCGCGCAAAAATTACCGCAAGAGGCACTACCCAAAGAAAGAGCGTAAGCACATAGTCGCTACTTAACTTACGGCGGCGCGCCTCGAACATCGCAAATATCGTACCTCCGAGTATTGCGCCGGTGATGATAATGCCGTACCAATACACACTAAATTCGCCTATCGAAAAGGCAACCGGATTCCCTAACAGCATATTTTACTCCTTCACGAACTTAAGACCGGTGTTCGTAGTCCCCGAATTGCGCACATTGACAATAAAGACGTTTTTGACGCCAAAATACTCCCCGAGCTTCGCGCTTATTGACGCAGAATACTCTTTGTCGGCAAGCACCAACACGGTACCCGCAAAGCCTCCGCCGTGTACGCGCGCCGCCCTAACCCCCTCGAGCCGCCGCGCAAGTTCTATCGCAAGAGGTATCCGCTGCGAAGTATCGTCGGGAACATAACAGTTCTGGAGCAGTCTGCAACTGCTATCGCCCGAGCTGTTGATTATCTCCAAAAAGCTATTTGCGTCCCCCCCTTTGACCGCGTCCGCCGCGCGCTCAACGCGCGCGTTCTCCTCATAATAATGCATTGCGCGAAGAATCGCCCTACCGCTTACCGCGTCCAAAAGCTCGGTAAGCGCATGGAAAAATCTTGAACGTTCAACCTCGCGAAGCACCTTTTTATCAAAATGTGCGGCAACTTGCTCCATCTCGCTCCGTATCGCCGCATAATGTGGGGTCAGTGCGGTATGGTCTCCGCCCGTATTGACCAATATTATATCCAATCCTCCGAATATCCAATCTACGCGCTCAACACTCGGATTGGCGCTCGACTCAAAATCTATATAGCTAACGCCACCCAACGCGATTGCCGATTGGTCCATTAACCCGCACGGCTTGTTAAAATACACGCTTTCCGCCCACTGCGACGCTTTTGCCTTGGTCAAAGCGTCTATTCCTCCCTCGTTATAGAGCGTCGAGATTACCTCGGCGACAAAGAGCTCAAAGCAAGCGGACGAGGACACCCCCGCGCCCTTGAACACGTTAGAGGTTGTAGTAGCCGCGAATCCGCCAAGAGCATAGCCCTCGCGTTTGAGATATGTCAACACTCCCTTAACAAGAGCAATCGACGTTCCCTCCTCGCTCGGATTCTTCTCCAAGTTGTCTAGCCCTACATCGATGATAGGGTAGCCAAACGAGGCGATGCGTATGCGATTGTCGAAAGTCGGAGTAACCGCCCCCAAGGTATCAACGGTAATCGCCGCGGCAAGCACCTTGCCGTTATTGTGGTCGGTATGGTTGCCGCAAAGTTCAATCCTTCCGGGAGAAGAATAATACTCGAAGCCGTCAACTCCGAAGTTGGCAATCTGCTGCTCACCGAGCGCGACATAACGCTTAGCCGTCTTATAAAAATCGCAATCGCCATAAAGCATTCTCGCGGTCAATTGGAACTTTGTATCCTCTGATAATAAAATCACCCTTTCATTGCTTGCCATTGATACTCCATTTTTGTATAATATCTGTGTACAATGTCTTTTGGTACATTATATCACAGCTAAACTTGCATTGCAATTTATCGCTGAAGATTATTAAAGAGGTATTATGGATAAGAATTTCGCCGCGCAAAAAATAGAACTTTTAATAACCTACGCAAAGAGCCACTTAATGCTCTCGGAAACGAACGAAAGTTATGTCCGCAACCGCTTAATGGAGTTGCTCGGCGTAGAGCAGCCGACATATGCTACGGACGAGGTTGCCGAGCTGATTGAGGATATTTTACTCCCTCTTTCCGAATACGCGCTCGCCGAAAAGCTTATTGACATAGCGGAAAAAGACCGTTTTGAGACCCGTCTTATAGATACCGTTATGCCGATGCCCTCGGCAGTCGTTGAGCATTTTGACAGATTGTGCGCCAATGAGGGTATGCGCGCTGCGACAAGCTGGTTTTACGAATTCGGCAAGCACTCTAATTACATTCGCGCAAAAGATATCAAGAAGAATATAATATGGTCGTTTAGCGGCAAGCGCGGCGACATCACCGTCACAATCAACTTAAGCAAGCCCGAAAAGGATAATCGCGACGTTGCGGCGGCGCGCTCCTCTCCTCAAACAGACTATCCAAAATGCGTGTTGTGTGCAACCAACGTCGGATACGGTGGCAAAGCGGGCTACCCCGCAAAATACAACCTTCGCACCATACCCGTTCCGTTAGGAGATGAGCTTTGGCACTTTCAATTCTCGCCTTATAGCTATTATAATCAGCACTGCATCGCGCTCTCCGACACACACAAACCCATGCATCTTGATATATCGAGCTTCAATAAGATGTACGAGTTCGTTTCGATATTCCCTCATTATTTTATCGGCTCTAACGCTCCGCTTCCCATCGTGGGCGGCTCGATACTCACCCACGACCATTATCAAGGCGGGAGCAAGACTCACCCTATTTTTAAGCGTCCTGTGTACAAGCAATATAAACATGCCGACTTCGCAGGAGTAAAGGCGGGTATCGTTGATTGGTACAACTCGGTGATAAGGCTTAAGTCCAAGAATCAGGAAGGGCTGCTTAAAGCGGTGCAATATATCTATGAAAGTTGGGCAAAGTATTCGGACAAAGATGTAAGCATAATCGCCAAGACCTCCGAGCAGCACAACACGATTACTCCGATATTCAGATTGGAGCGCGGCGAGCTTTTTGCCGAACTTGTGCTGCGCAACAACCGTACGGACGAGGCGCATCCGTTCGGGATATTCCACCCCACCGAGGATATGCACAACATCAAAAAAGAAGGCATCGGGATAATCGAGGTAATGGGCACTTTTATCCTTCCGGGAAGATTAGCGAAAGAGCTACACGGCATAGCGCCCTATCTTACGGGCAAAAAATCGTTCAATGAAAAAGAGCTTTCCGATTCTGAAAACCCGCTTTTTAAGCACCGCTATATGATAACCGAACTGCTAATCAAATACGGCAAGAGTTGCAGCGTGGACAAAGCGTCCGAAGCGATAACGGATTATGTAAACGGCATATGCGAGAAGATTTTGGAATGTACGGGTGTTTTCAAGCGCGATGCTTTGGGCGAGGCAGCATTCGAGCGCTTCATCGCCTCTTTGGGCTTTACAAAAGGTGAGGCAGGCGAAGCTCCCGAGCCGTATAAGGCGGCATCCGAAGCAAAAAACTCCACAAAGACATCTGCGACAAGCGCTACCAAGACATCTGCGACAAAGCCCGTAAAAGCGGCTACTACGACAAGTGCTACAAAGGCATCTACGGCAAGCGCTAAGGAATCTACGGCAAGCGCTAAGGAAGCGATTGTTACTTCGGAGTCTTTAGCCGAAGCCGCGGCGAAAACGCCCCCCGCCGAGCCCGAAAAAAGGAAGCGCGGCAGACCCCGCAAAAACCCATTATAAATAAACTTTTTGCAAACGATTGACGATTAAAGGCTTGTATTTGCAAACGATTGTCACTAATGTAGACACGCATATCAACATATATGCCGACTCAATATATGCTTACCGTACCGACTCAATGTATATCTCAATACATATGTTGACTCAATACATATTCTTACTCAATACATATTCTTACTCAATATAAAATGCTGACTCAATATAATTTTTAGCTGACTCGATACAATTTTATTAT
>CAYOYS010000007.1:0-10181 GCA_964408255.1 uncultured Christensenellaceae bacterium
ATATATTCGTCAATCTTTCCCCCCTCCGAATTAGAATCCACTGTAATACAATTTTCTTTTATCTCAATTTTTATAAGCTTATTTTTGCTCATTCTGCTTATTATCGAGGCTCTTGCTACGCTGTTGCTAAACTGTTCTCTAGAAAATACCGCGGTTGTGTTGAACTCCTTTAGAATAATATTTCTATAATTTATAAAATCTCCCGACAAAAGACGAGATATAATAACTGTACTATCTACCTCTACTAAAAGTTTATCTTTATCAAAAATCAATGAAATATCGTTTTCTTCGTTTTCTATAAGCTTACTTATTTCAAATAAGCTGCGCGCGGGTATTACAAATTTTTCTTCTTTATTATCCATCGTTCCCGCCAATTTTTTATTGCATAGCGCGAGTCTATATCCGTCTAGCGCTACAACGGTAAGATTACTTCCATTGACCTCGAATAAACAGCCTTTAAGAATAGGTCTCGAATCCTCTGTCGCCGCCGCAAAAATCGTCTTATTTATTACATCTTTTAGCTCTTTTCTAGAAATTATTAGCTCTGCTTTTTTTTCTACGCCCTCAATGTCGGGATATTCCGACACATCGCCGCATCTTATCGTTCCTTTGTTGTCGGCGTATTCTATGTTAACTTCCTTTCCGTCCGCTGTATCGATTTTTAACTGCTCTGTAGATAGACTTCTTATTAATTCTGCAAAAAACTTAGCGGGAATAAGAACTTCGCCCTCAATCTTTACATCCGCAGTTATACTCTTTTTGATAGCCAGCTCTAAGTCCGTCGCAAGTAAGGTAAGCTTGTTATCATAAGCCATAACTTTTATGCTTTCTAATACGCTATTATTTTTTTTGATAGGAATTGCCTTGATAACCTTAGACACGGCATCGGATAATGCTAATCCGTCGCAAATAACTTTCATAGGCTATCCTCCTTTTTTATATTTATTTCTTTTATAATTAGTATTAGTAATAACGGCTGTTGAAAGGTTGATAACCGAATTTAATACTAAATATTGTGGTCAAAATTTTATTTGTAGCTACATATAGGTTTTGCGAGTGTGAATTGTATGTGGATAGTTTGGGGATTATTGCTCAGTTATTCACAAACGCGCTTATTTATTGATTACAAGGTTTTTCAAATCGGCGATTATTACCTTTATTCTTTGGTCCTCGTTGGCAAGACGACCAATCTTATCGCGAGCATTAATTACCGTTGTATGGTCTCTCCCAAAATATTCTCCGATTGTAGCAAGAGGGGTGTTGGGAAGTAATACCGTAATTATGTACATTGCGAATTGACGGGGCTCTACTATATCTTTTGTGCGGCGCTTGCCCGTTACATCCTCTTTTTTGACATTGAAATAAGAGCAACACGTTTCGGTAATAGAATTGATTGTTATATTATCGTCCGCCGTTATCGCACTGTCTCGAAGTGCTTCTTTGGCAAGCTCGACGCTGTTCGCAGGCTTTTGGTTAAGTGAGGAAAAAAGACCTACGGTTTTTAACATTCCTTCGAGGATACGGATATTTTGTTGTTCTTTTTCTGCGAGATAATATATTACTTCTCTCGAAATATTAATATTGTATGAAAGAGCTTTTTTCTCAAGAATCGCGACTCTTGTCTCTAAATTGGGCGGTTGTATATCCGCTATAATCCCGCTCGCAAAGCGGCTGGAAAGACGGTCGTCGAGATAAACAAGGTTTCTTACCGGTCTATCCGAGGATAATATTATTTGTTTATTAGAAGAATAAAGGTCGTTGAATATATGGAATAAAGCTTCTTGTGTCTTTTCGCCTTTTTCAAAAAATTGTACGTCATCTATCATCAATACATCTTGAGAACGATATTTGTTATTAAAATTGCGCATAACGTCCGCGTTTTTGCTGTGGCGTATCGAATAGATATAATCGTTCGTAAAATTCTCGGCGGTGGTGTACAAAACCTTCAAATTAGGCTTATTGAGGTGAAGTGCGTTGCCAATTGCGTGTAAAATATGAGTTTTACCAAGTCCCGGTCTGCTATGGATGAATAAAGGATTGATAATAGTTCCCGGATTGTCAGCTACCGCCATTGCCGCCGCCGCTGCCATTTGGTTGCTGTCTCCTACGACAAAGTCATCAAAAGTATAGCTTTTTATAAAGGGAATAGAGGACTCGGCAGTTTCTGCTACCTGTGTAGTATTATCCGCAACGGTTATATAATATTTGTCCGCCTCAGATTCAAGGATAATAGAAACGTCGCTAAAAAAAGAGTTACATTCTGCCATAGCCTTTTTAATCGCGGGGATATAAGATTTTTCCAACACGTTTTTTTGAGAGGCGCGCGGAGCGACAAGAAGCAACTTATTTTCGATTGACGTAAGAGGGCGCAACGGTACAAAATAAATCTCGTACGCCGCCGAGGAAACATTGATTGAAAGACGGTCCATTATATCCGCCCATGCAACATTAATACTAGTCATATACATAATTATACTATCATTTATTCTCAAAAGCAATACAAAATAATCCTCTTAACGCGCTTAAGAGGCAATAATTACTATTTTTTGCCTTGAAAGAATAGAAGCGTTTTGCTTTTTTGTTATATTTCGGAGTGGAAAATTTTGAGTTATTAAGGAAACAATGAACAAATACTCGGTGCTGAATGCGTCTAAATTTTTCACATCATAGCAAAGCTAAGGATAGAAAATTTTGACGAATCAAATCTCAAAAATCCATTCAAAATATTTTATTAACTCTCTTTTGTATAGTCCTATTTTTTCGTAGCTTCCGCGCGAGCTATCGTGCGGTGTGAGGGAATGGTCGCGCTGATAAGCGTAAGGTTCGAAATATCCGTAAGCTTGCCCGAAATCAAATCTATAAATGCCTTTACAAGCTTGTAGTCGCCCTCGATATGACCCGGAAGAGGAAGAAACTTGGTACGATATACCTTACTGCCTTTGTTAAAGCGGTGAACGGTCACCTTTCCCGATGAGTCTTCCCCTATTATCTCGCCTTTTGTGCAGGTTATGTGGGTCTTGCGGTAGAACCTATCCGTGAATGCAGATAGAGTATGTACGGCGATTCTGTTGCCCGAAAAACGCATAATAAGGCTTTGGTGGTCGTCTACGTTATTGGGGCTTTTGAAAACGCACCTACCGTATTCGCCCTCGGTAAGCGCCTTTTTTATGTCGTCTTTAGTATTTCGGTTTTTGCCCGTAAGGACGCGGGGCATAAACTTTACGAACTTTGCTCGATATAGCGGGTCTTTAAGATACAAATTGACCGCGTTATATGGGCAATCTTTATCTGGACAGCCCTCAATACAGCGGTCGGGAGCGCCTACGGGCGCATTTTCTGGCTTAAAATAACTCAACGCGCCATAGCTTTGCACCTCTTCTGCCTCGCCGTCCATGAACCAGCTTATAAGGTCTATATCGTGGCAACACTTTGCAAGCAGAATGGGCGCGCTCGTTTCTTTTGTTCGCCAATTACCGCGCACATAGCTGTGGGCATAATGATAATACGCGATATTTTCCTGATGATTGATAGTCATTATCTCGCCCAAATCCCCATTTTGAAGCAGCTGTTTGATTTTGCGGTAATAATTACTGTACCGCAACACATGGCAGACGACGACATAAAGTCCCTTATCTTTTGCCACTCTCTCGATTTCAAGACACTCGTCTATGTCAAAAGAAACGGGCTTTTCTACCATGATATGGTATCCGAGATTAAGCGCCGCGATGCATTGGCGATAATGCATCGTGTCTCCCGTGCATACCCAAACCGCATCCGCTCTTTTTTCCGCGAAAAACAGCGTTTCGTCAGTAAACCGCATGTCATTTGGAATACCGTACTTGTCTCCGAGCTCTTTTACCTTTATCGGGTTAACGTCGCAAATGGCGGTTATTTTTGCGTCCTTAGAATACAAAAACCGCAAAAACCGCATATAATTAGCTCCTCTTTGTCCTAGACCTATAACGGCAATACTTACCATATGTCGCCTCCTTAAAAATATTTTGTTTAAGCACAATGAACAACACATTCGGGCGGATTCCGATGTGTTTTCGGAAAATTTGCCCAAAAGCTTCTGTTGCTTTATCCGTATTCAGCACGAGTATTTATTCATTGCTTCCTTAATTATTTCGTGCTCTATGACGCAAGGTTATTCTTTTAGCTCACGGCTTTTTTTAATCGGGAAAAGGCGTTTCTTTTTTATAAGAAAGAAGATTGCAATTCCCGCGCCTGCCGCCGTTGCGGCGGAGGACAATCCGACTATGACCCAAATATATGCGGGGGTCTTGACTGTCAACGTTCCCGCGATGTACGTCACCGTATAGTTATTGCCCGCATTAAGCGTACCCATTGTAATTTCGTACTCTCCCGCCTTCTTGCCGTCCGTATTGACCGCAAGCTCGCCCGTTAGGCTATCTGTCTCGATTAGTCCTTCCGTGCTGAATGTAAAAGCGGGCAGCGTCTCTTTTGCTATAATGGTATGGGAATCGGCAGTCACGGTTAGCCCTCGCGGCGCAATCGATACGGTAAGTTCGGGTTGCGTAAAGGAATAATTAATTGCCTTTTCTCCGGTAAGCGCGATTGTGGTAACTATCGCAAGGTCTTCGCCCGCATCCGCGCTAGCGAGAACGCCTGTGCCTAGCGCGAAGCCGAGTTCGCCGTCTATAACGTTGGCGAGCGTTCCGCCCTCAAGCACAACAGTTGTTGTACCGTCATAAACTCGGCTTATGGCAGTTACGCCGTTTATCGTTACCGGTCGCGCGGTAATCGCGGCGGGCGCGGCGGAATCAAGCTCGGTTGCCGTAAGAACATAGTTCGCGGCGTCCGCTCCTGTCAATGTCAGGACGAAAGAAACGATATGCGCCCCCACTCCCGCACCCGCAAAGGCGGCGGAAGCCGCAGTTATGGTCACATCACTTGTTTGAAGAACATCCGACTCGTACGAAAGCAATGTTGCTTCCGTAGTGTTGTCGTAAACCTTATCGGCGGCAAGCAGACCGCTAACGGTAATCGGACGCGGCGCAATCGATACGGTAAGTTCGGGTTGCGTAAAGGAATAATTAATTGCCTTTTCTCCGGTAAGCGCGATTGTGGTAACTATCGCAAGGTCTTCGCCCGCATCCGCGCTAGCGAGAACGCCTGTGCCTAGCGCGAAGCCGAGTTCGCCGTCTATAACGTTGGCGAGCGTTCCGCCCTCAAGCACAACAGTTGTTGTACCGTCATAAACTCGGCTTATGGCAGTTACGCCGTTTATCGTTACCGGTCGCGCGGTAATCGCGGCGGGCGCGGCGGAATCAAGCTCGGTTGCCGTAAGAACATAGTTCGCGGCGTCCGCTCCTGTCAATGTCAGGACGAAAGAAACGATATGCGCCCCCACTCCCGCACCCGCAAAGGCGGCGGAAGCCGCAGTTATGGTCACATCACTTGTTTGAAGAACATCCGACTCGTACGAAAGCAATGTTGCTTCCGTAGTGTTGTCGTAAACCTTATCGGCGGCAAGCAGACCGCTAACGGTAATCGGACGCGGCGCAATCGTGTAAGTTACGGTAATCGTCTCGGAAAGGAAGTTGCCCGACCCCGTTACGGTAATCGTTGCGGTATATGTGCCCGCATTCGTCGCGGTGTCGCCGCTTATCTGCCAACTTACACCCGAAATGTTTTGAGGGATAAAAAGAGGCAAGGTGTGGCTAATGCCGTCAAAAACGGCAACGGGAGCAAGGTAATCGATACTTTTATCAAACTTGTCATACACTCCGTTAAACGCAGCGTCAAGGACGGGGACAAAGGCTCCGTCTTTCCATACCTGTCCTACCTCGAAAACGCTACCCGCGGTAATCGTTGCAAAGATATCGCCGGTAGGCAGGGCGTAATAATTGTCGCAGTCCGCACCAAGTAGCACGATAACTGCGGCAACCGCCTTATCAATACCCGTATCGGGTTCTGCGACCGTTCCGTAAGAGGCGGCAAAATCAATGGCGACCGAATCGCTTTCTGCGGCGAGTAGCGCGGAAGGTATTGTCGAGAAAGGAAGCACAAGTTCTACTCGGACGCTCCCGTTGTACAATCTGCTATGGGCGGAAACGGATATTGGAATTGCCGCTTTATCGATGTCGACGGTAAGCTCCGTGGGCTGTATTAAAACGTAGTTGCGCGCGCCGCTTCCGGTCAGCGCCATAGCGGTAGTAACCGGCTTGCCCTCCCCCGCGTTCTTGTCTTGTGTTGCGCCGTAGTTCAGCTGCAGTTGCACATTAGGGTCAGAGAACGGAGCTTCCTCCATATACAATTCGCCCCCCAACAGATTAACGGTCAAAGTAGCATCGTAAACCTTGTTAACGGCGCTTACTCCTTGGACATTAAGCGGACAGGGAAGTATTGTCATTAGCGCGGTGAATGTCATAAACTCGTAATTGCCCGCGGTGTCCTCGAGCGTAATGATAACGTTGTATTCTCCCGCGTCCGTTTGCGCGGCGGTTGCAACGGTCTTTATAAATGTCGGCTCAAGAACGACCGGGTCGGAGCTTAAATCGGCGTTGCCGATATCCAAAATTTTGGGCGTACCGTCATAAAGAAACGCATCATCGCTCAAAATATATAGCTCCGCAAAAGATGCTTTAACGATTGTCACCGTTCCGTGTATGTATTGAAAGGTATAATTATCCGCTTGAGCGCCC
This sequence comes from uncultured Christensenellaceae bacterium, assembly GCA_964408255.1. GTDB lineage: Bacteria > Bacillota > Clostridia > Christensenellales > CAG-1252 > SACC01. Next base: position 6,669 of record CAYOYS010000007.1, read on the forward strand.
GAGATATATATCGGATAAACGCCTACCGAATCGCCCTTTGCGGGCGCGGCAGAAAGCGTGGGCAACACTGTCAGCGCATCATAGTCCTCCCCGTTTTTGAAGCCGACAATGGCATAGGTAACCGCCTCGATTTCTTGGTTATATTTGTATGTTTTTGATAAGACGGTAACGGTGAGCGGCGCTTTGTTTATGGTATAGTTGCCCGATACCGTCACAATCTCGAGATTGGAATCGGGAACAACGGCAACATTTATCGGATAGCTTCCCGCGCCGTATGTTGCGGCATTCGCGGCGTTGACCGCACATTCAAAGGACGCGTCGATTGCCGCTTCGAGCTCGGGCGTCATTGCGGTATTGCTTACCATGCGGCTAAGCGTAATCTCCGCAAAGGAATCTCCGTACGCTACTACGGGGAAATTACAAGTAACCGTTACTTTTGCCTTATTGATAGTGAGTATAGCCGCCGCGCTATAAGAATAATAATTACGGCTTTCGGGAACGAAAAGCGCCGCATTGTATTTTCCTACCGTCGAGGGAGGCGTGGCGCTACCGTTGTATGTTATCGAATATTCGCCCGAAGCGTCGGTAAAAATTGTCTTTTGTCTGCCGTCATATACCGTAACCGCGCTTGCAAAGGCGATTCCTGTAAGCTCGGTTTTGATGATTACAAGTTGATAGCCGCTAATCAGCACAAAAGAGTAATTTTGAGCCTCTCCGCCCGTAAGCTCGACATAATATTCGCCCGTGTCGTCCCCACGCTTTGCGGAAGTCGAGGCGATTGGGGCGGAAAGAAGTGCGCTTTTGTCCTCCGAGGCAACGAATCCCGAGTAATTGAGCGTAAAATCGGGAATCGCAGAATCGTAAGGGACTATCTCTTTTTTGATTGAAACGATAAGCTCCGCCTTTTCTACGGTGTAGACGCCGTCAATTAGCACCGCGTCAAAATTGGCGGTGTCCGCAACGCTTACAGTAATCGGATAATCGCCCGCGTTTGCCAACGGAGCACATTCCGCTAACGCGCCGAGCGAGCTTGGCACGGACGGATACGGCTTGCCCGAAGCGTCCGAATAGCTAATTGAAAAGCTGCTAAGTAGCGCGTCCCCGTAAACACTGTTCGCGTTATCCGCTTGGACGCGCACATACATTTTGTTGATTGTTAAGACGGCGTCCAGCCTTAAGTTGTTATAGTTCGCCCCGCCTTTTACTTCCGCGTATATAGGATAGATTCCCGCGGCGATAGGCGCGTCCTTTGACGGAACGCCCGACTTAACATAATACATATCGTACTCGAACGCGGTATCAAGACTCACCGGCTTTGCCGTACCGTCATACGTTGCGGTGACGTCCGAAAGCGCGAGCCCCGAGATATCCGCTTTATTGATGACCAAATCCGCGGAAAGTATAAGCACATTGTAATTTGAGCCCGCGTCCAGCTTTGCAAGAATACGGTAGCTACCCGCATCTGAGCGCTCAAGCGTACTTAGCCATTCGGGCTCGAGGGCATCTATGGCATAGGTGACAGTAACCAAAGCGGGCGCGGTATATGTTGCCGTAAGACTGAACGCCCCGCCCGAATAGGTATACGAAGCGCCCGAAAACACCGCGCCGGAAATATTGGCTTTTGTGATATAAAGACTTCCCGCGCCCTCGGGAGGGTCTTCGGGATTAAGGTTCGGTTCGGGCAAGAACAAGTAATTATGCGCGCTGCCCGCCGCGGAAATAATTATTTTTTTAATATAATTGCCGACGTCTGTGGGCAGTGCCGCGTCCGCGTACTCCGCCTTAGGCGCGATAAAGCCGCGCACCGTTGCGGGAGTCTCACCCGCGAGTAATCCGATAACGCTCACCGTAAAATCGGGAACGGTCTCGCCGTATTTAACATACTTATCGTCCGCCCTCATCAAAAGTGTTGCTTTGGTTATCTCGAGCGTAGCGACAAGCGCGGCATCGCCCGTAAGGTTGTGGTAGTTATTGCCGCCCTCGATTGTCGCAACGACCTCGTACACGCCAACGTCCTTTGCGTCGGCAGGAGAAACCGGCGTTTTGACCTCTCCCTCTACAAGAAAATAAGCATAGCTCGGCTCGTTTAGCCCAAGCGTTGCCCAATCGGGGCGGTTAAGCTCGGCATCGAGTATCTCAAGCGTCTGCGTCGCGCCGGTATAGACGCTTCCAAGCTTGTCTTCAAGGGAATATTGCGCGGTCAAATTAGCCTTTTCGATTGTATAATCACCCTTTAGACCGCCTATTGCACCTGCTGTGGCAGGGAATGCGTAATATGAATAATTGCCCGCGTTAATGGGCGCATTCGGCGAAAGCGCGTATTCGATGCCGCTAAAAGTTTCGCCGTAGTAATATACCATATAGTCGCCCTCGTAGTCGTAAGCGGAAAGCTCGAGCGTCTGACGGATGTCCTTTATATAGGTATACGTTTTTTCTACGGCGGAAAGCGCCTTGTATTCGCCCTCGAACCTTAGTACGGGATAGCCGTCGTTTTGTGCTGTGCCGACCGCCCAATATTCGCCGAAGCCGTTGAGCGTAAACACAAGCGAGGTCTTGCCACAAATGTCGTCAATCAGCGTTCCCACGGGCATATCCTCCGCGTCCCCGCCGAATGCGCCCACAAGCTGCTCCGCTCCGCTTGCTGCAACCTCAAAGTAAAAGATATCGGAAAATGTCTTGTCCGACATACCCGCGATGTGACCGATATAACAATCTTCGTCCTCGGGGTCTACCTTGTTGATTGCACTTCGGCTGTAACAATAAGCGAGCGTTCCGTTCTGCATGTTGCCCACGATTCCGCCTCCGCCCGAGAACGTCGCGTCAACGCTACCCGAGGTACGGCAGTGCTCTATTGCGCCCCCGAGCAAATTTCCCGCGATTCCACCCGCAAGATTGCCCGTTATCGTAGCAGAGGATAAGGCGGAGCGCACAAGCCCCGCGGTTACCGTGCCCGCGATTCCGCCCACGCTTTGATTGCCCAAAATAGTGCCCGAAACGGCGACGTCGGTAATTGTGCCCGCGCTGCTTCCGGCAATTATTCCGGCGACTGCGACCATGTTGAAAGAAGTCGAAACAACCGTCGCGTCAACGCGTAGGTTTTTGATTATACCCGCGGCGGTGACTTGCTGAAAAAGTCCGACATATTTCTCTCCGCTCGTTACTTCAAAGTCGAGTATGCTATGCCCTTTGCCGTCAAAAGTGCCCCCGAACGCGCCGAAGCCGCTGAAGGCAGCGGGCGCGGCTATATCTTGCGCAAGCTCGACATACGCCGTTGCAAAGTTGTCCTTTGCGGCGAGCTCGAGCAGGTTCGCTCCGCTACTCACGATATAAGGGTCATCGCTTGTCCCTGCGCCCAAAAGCGGGTCGGTTGCCGTCGCGTACGTGGCGGGCAGAACCGAATAAAAAACAAAAACAGCGATAATTAAAAGACAAAATAATAAAACTTTTTTCATACAGAAAATATGCCTCCGCCCCTTAGTGGGGTAATAATTTTGAATAGACTTGCTCGTTGCC
>CAYOYS010000007.1:10281-14157 GCA_964408255.1 uncultured Christensenellaceae bacterium
CGACAAATCTTTGTAAATCCTTAGGTAACCGACGCACTCGGTCAAAGGATAGGTTGCGTCCGCCGCAATAAAGTCCACGCTGTCCGCGCCGTCCATAAGACCGCCTAGCAGGGCGTTCATGGTATCATTGATTGCCGTTACCGTTTTGCCGACAAGTGTAGAGAGGTCGGCATTGCCTTCGCCGTTCGCAATCTCGAAGAATAGCGACATTTCGGCATAGGTCATTTCGTTGAACATCAGTATCGGTTCGAAGCCTGACGCGCCGTCGGCATTCATAATCAGCGAAGCGTATATAGCGGTAGGTAAAAGCTCTACGGTGCCCGTTATAAAGGCATTGAGCGCGATATTGCCCGTAATTTCGATATAATCCGCTCCCGCCGTGAACGCAAAGCCAATCTCTGACGCGGCGTCAAAGCGCGCCTCCCAGTCGTCGCGTACCGACGCGTCCGAATTGACGGAAATGAACATTGCCTGATTAGTGGCAAGCGTTATGCCGTCGCCCTCAACGTCACCGAGCTTGTATCCGAAGACGCGGTCGGTGGTATAAGAAGTTATGGAAGTATACGGAACGAACTCACTATCGGACGCGGGTTCGGGGTTGGGCGGATTGTGCGTTGCCCTTGGGTTGTCGATAAGCTTGGGCGCCGTTTCGTCATAGATATCGGCATCGTGCAGTTTGACAATCATGCCTTGCATCGTGTTAGCAGTGACGGCATCGGTATCGGCAAGCGTACCGGTAGCCCTGTCCTTGAGGGTGTTATCCGCGATAATTCCGTACACCGATTTGAATTCGATATAGCCTATGCCCTCTCCGTTGTCATTCGCCTCGAGGGGTACGGGGTTGTCGGCATAAGTTTTATAACTTACATTTATACCTACCGAAAGATTGTTCATCGCTCTTTCTATCATCTCGCTTATATTGTCCGAGACCGCCTCGGTGTCGAACGCGTCAAAGTCGAGTCCGAAAGCGTCCGACATCTGCGAAAGGTTGTGCGAAAGGTTGCCGGTGTTGCCCGAGCTTACCACAAAGCCGTTGGTGACAATCTTTGTGGAGTAGGCAAAGCTGCCGTTGCCATCGTCCGCTCTTGTCGTGAACGAGGTAATATAGATATAGTCGGGCAAGGCATCGAGCGTACTTCCGAGGAAGCTCGCCTTTGAGGTAATCTCGAAGACAAGGTTGCCGTTTGAATCATAATACAATTTTAGTGATTCGACTGCCACCGTCATAGAAGTTGAAGAAACGTCCTCGTTAACGGACTTGAGTATTGCGGCGAGCGCTCTGTCCGAAAGTCTTGCGTTGTATTGCGCCCCTGTGTAGTAATAAAGCCCGTAATAGCCCGGCTCGGGCGCGGCATAGTCGGCAGTGTTGCCCTTAAAGTTGAATGTGTCGCCGGAAATCGTGCTAAAGAGTCCCCCGCCGTATAAGCCCGAAGGGGTGGGCTCATTTTTGAAATAATAATAATCTTTGAGATAGGTATAGAAATAATCGTCGTCCGTGTCGGTATAGCGATTATCATTATAGATTATCAATGGGTCTTCGGTAGATATATTCGCATCTTCCGTGGGCATTCTGCCGAACTCCCTTAGCCTTAGCATAAGATTCTCGGGTGTGGTCGCCGTGGTTGTCGGCTCGCCCGAAGTGTAGATAATTTCGCCCTCCGCGTCCACTATATAGTCGAGCATGCCGCTCTTGTCGTTCGCGTTATCAACAATATATTCGAAGATGTCGGGAAGCTTGATATAGCCGTCGTTCCACTCGAGTGTGCCGAACGCGGAAAGTTCGCCGTCGTCGCCGTTAAAGGTGTCGCGCATTTTGTCCGAGATAGTGTTTTCAATTGTTTCCTTATTTACATTGGATGAGATGCCGAGCGTACTTTGAAGCGCGTTCATATTGCGGAAGAAATTCGCCGTTTCTCCCTCGTTCAAATCGTTGACGAGAATAAAGGTCTTGTAGGTATTCTCTCCGAAGCCGTCCACCGCGTCAATATCGGTATAGCTTGTGATGAAAAGCCATTCGGGCATTACGTCGGTCGCCGTTGCGGGAGTATAAAGGATTACCGCTTTCAGTATAATATGCCCGGTTATTCCGTCCTTGATTATGCGGATTTGCACAATCTCCGCAGCATCGGAAGCCCCGCTCTCGCCGACTGCAAAGCCGTCCTCTTTCTGCTTAATAAGAGAGCCGAGCTGTTTATCGGTCAATTTGACTGCGATTTCAGAATAATTTCTGTCGTCGATATAAAGACCCGGGTATAATTCTCCGTTTATGTCTAAGGTGTCTTTGAAGTTGAAAGTCGAGCTTACAACGGTAAAGCTGCCCGAGAACAAAGTATCCACGGTCATTTGGTGTTCTTCCGCGAAGTAATAGTTGCGGTTGAAATCTACAAGGAAGCCGTCCGCGTCGGTGTTATCAAACGCGGCAAGGGTGTCGAACTCGGTAATATCGATATCCGAATAATAGGTAACGTCATCAAATACCGTTCCGACGGTTGTCTCGGGAGTTCTTCCGAATTCTCTCATTCTTTCGCAAAGTGCCGCGCCCGTCGTCGCATCCTCGGAAAGCTCGGTCATTTCGCAATGGTTTACGAGATAGGTGAAAACGTCGGGCAATCTGAGATAGCCGTCTCCGCAAGTTACGCCCTCGACTTTGTTCACTTGCTCAAAGCCGCTCTTAATGCTGTCTACCGCGCTGTCTTTAAGCTCGGTTTCATCAAAGCCCTCTAGGTTAAAGCCCATTGCAGAGCTCATCTTATCGATTCTTGCGAAGAAATCCTCAGTCTTCGCTTGGGTCATGCCGTTGATATAAAGTATCGCGTCCTCGCCGCTTAGGCTATCGGGGTCGTCCAAAAGTCGGTTCAAATCCATTACGAGGGTGACAAAGACATACTCGGGTAAAATCTCTGCCGCGTCCTCTCCGGGCTCGGGTAGGGGCTCGGAAACATAAACTTGCATAGTGACGGAAAGGTAGGTAAAGCCGCCCGAAACATAAATCTTAGTCTGCGTTACTATCGCGTAATCGCCGTCCTCGCCGAACGAAATCTTGTGGTCGTACTCGCCGCTATCGGGGTCGCGCTCTCCGCTGCCCAAATAAAGCATCTCGGCAAGCGCCTTATCGCCTATTTGTACCGCGAAGTTATCCGCATCGTAAACTTCGGTATCGAAGTACAGCCCCGGGTAAGACGGGTAAGCAAGGCTCTTGAAGTTGAAAGCATCGGCGCTCTCGGTCGCAGTAGCGAAGAAGCCGTCCTCGGCGAATACTTGGTCCGCCTCCATTCTGTTATCTTGGTCTATGTAATAGTATCTGTTAAAATCATCGATAAAGCCGTCCGAATCGCCCTCTTCAAAAAGGTTGTCAAGATGCATCACGCCATTGATATTTGCGGGGTCGTGTGCCTTATCGGGACAACGTCCGAATTCTTTGAGTAGAGCGCGAAGCTCTGCATCGTCCGCGCTATCTGCCGTATAAGAGGGGTCGTCTTTGTTGGAAAGCTTATTGATAGTGTTGAAAACGTTCGCAAGAAGAATGGTATTTAAGGTATCGCTGTCGTCCGCGGTACCCGCGCCGTAGGTTGCGTTGAGCGCGTCTTTAACTCCCTCAAAATCGGGTGAGCCAAATGTCAGCTCCGCATAATAACTTATATTGATATTATCCTCGATGCTTTGGAAAGACGATTCCATTGCGTCCTTAATCTCGTCCGTAACCGAATCGGTATCGAATGCCGCTTCTCCTGTTAGGACGCGTATTAGCTTGAAGAGGTTCGCGTTGTCCTCTTCTTCCATTTTGTTGACCGAGACGGTCGTTGTGAACCGAGGCGTCTCGAGCGTATAAGAATCGGCGTACATAAGCACAGATGCCGTAACGTATATCAGCTCGGG
>CAYOYS010000007.1:14257-18827 GCA_964408255.1 uncultured Christensenellaceae bacterium
TGTCATTGCGCGACTATCCGAATAAAGCCCGTCAACGCCCGTGAAGTTAAGCGAACTTGCGTCAAACAGGTCGTTAATCGCGTCCGAATCGAAGAGCGCGGCGGTGTCGATTTGCTCTTTCATATAGTAGTTGGAGCTGAGTGCGGCAAGAAAAACGTCGCCGACAGCCTCATCATAGCGATATAAGGGGTGTATCGTGCCCGAAGCAGGGTCGTTCCCTGCGTCTAAGATTTCTATTCCCGAATCGTATATCCCTTTGAATACTCCGTAAACCTCGTCGGCGCTCATCTCGTCTTCGGGTGTCTCTGCCTTTTCGCCTATTACGCCGCTTATAACCTCGTAAATACTCGGTAGCACGATTTTGCCGTTATCAAAGCGAAGCTCTGCTTTTAGGTTGGTTTCGAGCGTGTCGAGCATTTGTCCGAGCATTTCCTCAACCTTTTCGGAAATTTGAGTGAAATCGAAGGGGTTTTCCTCCTCGGGAGATGCGTCCTTGTTCAGCTTCATCATCATAAGCGTAATAGTTTGGAACACCTTTTCGGTATTGGAATAAGAGAATTTATTGACTCTAAATGCCGCGGGGTTGACTGAGCCGCCCACCGTTCTAGTATATATTGCGCCCGTTACGGGGTCGCTTATTTCTTCGATGTAGATTGCCGCGCTTATGTAGAGCGAATCGAGCGAGCCAAAGACTTTTTCGATTAATTCCGAAGTGGCGTTCTCGGAATCGTCGCCGTCTCCGACGACGGAGCCAAGTATATCTTCAAGCGAAAGACACATCACCAATTTCAGCTCGTAAACGCGTTGTAGCGCTTCCGCCACCGTGAATTCTTCGGGAGTTCCTTGATAAAATACGGGGTCGGTAAGCGTCAAGTCGTCCCCTCGCTTGGCTATCGCAAGCTGATTGAATGAAAGCTTGGACAAAAAGTTCTCGGCATCGCCGCCATCGCCGCCGCCTTCGCCGTCTTCCCCTTCTCCCGTCAACAAACCGCTCGAGAGCGCCTCGGTAAGGATAGCGGCAAGCGCCTTGTCGCGAAGGTCGATTCGCATCTCGGTCGGGGTAAGCGTATAATCGATATTATTAGATAATGAAATATGATTGGGAAGCGTCTCAAGAACAGTCGAATCAAGAATATTGATGCCCTCCCCCGAAAGGTAGCCCGCATCGATGCCGAACGCGGCTTCAAGCGCCGCAAGAAAAGTGGTTTTGTCGGTATCGGTATAATCTTTGGATACCTCATGGTAATCCGTGTCCGTTGATTTATACGATACGGTCAAGCATTTCATAGCCGAAAGGAACATATGCGGAGTAACGCTGCTTATTTCGCCCGGGGTAGCGGTGTTGTCGGGGTCGTCGGGGTCGACAAGTCCCATAAGCGACAACAGTGTCGCGATATGGTTGAACGATATCGCCGCGCCGCCCTCCGCATCCACAAACTCAAACGCGATATTCTGACTTTGGATTTTAGAGAAAACTTCAACAATCTTAGAGTTGACCTCTTGAAGCATAGGCTGTTCGGATTCGGGCTCTTCGCCCTCGCTGTTCCCGTTTGAGGAAAGATTGCCGAGCGCGTTGATGATTTTGCTAAGCGAATCAACTTGCTCATCGTTAAAATTATTAATCCTTACATACGCCTGCTGTGTCGCGTCAAGAGGATATACGCCCGCGGTGATATACAGCTCGTTCGGGATAATTTTTCTTGCAAAGTTAATCACGAAAGGGGGAACTTGCGAGGGAATCTGGTCGGCATAGTGTGACAATGCCCAATCCACCGCCTTGCCGATTTGTAGCTCGACGGTAACCATAAAGCGTACGCTTTTATCGAATTCCTCTTGTGAGGCGGAGTCAGCAAGTGTCTTGGTGTACTCTATCTTGACTTGCGGAACTTTTATGTATTCGGTTATGTCCATGCCCTCGAGCATCTCCATATCGTTCAACGGACTGCTCTCGCCCGATAAGACAACGGTTACTATCTCGTTGACTACCGCCGCGATTTGCTTGCCCGTCATCGAAAGCGAAACGAACGGCGCGTTAGCTACGGCGTCCGGATTGTCCTCGTCATAAACGGATAAGACACTGAAGTCGAACAATAAGCGTTTGAGTATTTCTTCTATCGCCGCATTGCCGCCCTCGTCCCCCTCTCCGTCCTCGGCTCCCGCGAACTCGCCCTCCGGAGAATCGTTGTTCTGACCTCCCGAAACAAGCTCGTCGAAGTTGACCGCCTCGAGTATCGAGCGAATATTGATGCGGTAGTTGACCTTTGCAAGGAACGCATCGCGCTCCTCGTTGCTCATTGCGTTGCGCTCATCCTCGGACAAAGCGTTGTAAGCATCGAGATTGATATCGTAATTCTCCGCTTCGGTATAAGGCTGTTGAAACAGCGCGGTGTTGAGACTGTCATAAAACGCATTCAAATCGGTCTCGCCGAACTCGTCGGTGACAATCGCAGAGCGGTCCGCTTTACGTATGCCTCTAAGTAGCGAAAGCGTTTGCGTAAGCGTGACGCCTCCGATATGCGGACTGACATAGGTGTTGAATGCAAAGTTCGCGCCCAACACAACTCCCACTGTCGCAAGCACTAGAATAATTATGCAAACTATCAAACATGTCAAACAACACTTTCCGCCGCGCGCGTTCCGTCCTGTCTTTATTCTGCTCATAAGTTCCCTCCCAATACCTCGTTGCAATCATAATTTTTATCTATAAAAAATCAAATATAGATAACCAAAGGTAACATGATTATATCATATGCATACGCGCAAAGCAAAGGTTATTAACAAAAAACCGAGAGCACACAAAATTTTGCGCAATTTAGAAAAGCTTCTCGTCCAAATAAACCGTTTATTCGCGCAGAAAGCAAGATTTTGCGAATAGTTGTATTGAATAAGGTAAAATTCATGCGAAAATTGGTCACTTATCCACAAATTGTCCACATATTAACTTGTAAAATAATCCGCAGTGAGCATCGATATTTGAGTGTGCAACCGTTGCTCGCAAGAAAAAGCGGGATTATTCCGCTGGAAAAAAGAGGATATTGCGTAGGCATCGGATTATTTGCGCTAGCAAGCGACAGACGGGCGAGCAAGAAAAGTTTCGACAACAAAAATGTCAGCACTCTACCTCACAATAGGCCTCGCGTTTTTCTGTATCGCTTAAGACGGCGAACAACCCAAAACGCGAAATAGGGCGAAAGATGCGGAGTAGACAGAAAAAAAAGAAAACATAAGATAAACGGTATATAGAAAAACCATGACCCTCATCGAATTTGGAAAAAAGATTCAAAATAAGAGAAAAGCGTAATTGATAAAAATTGCCCTATTATATAATAGGGCAAAAATTGTTTAACGTGAAACAGTTATAAAAACAGCGGAGCGCGCGCCGCAAATCGTCTTTGCAATGTCAGTTTTTGCAAGAAAGCGCGGCAGCGTATTCGGCAAGCTCGATTTTTGCAGATTTTAGACAATGCGAACGGTAGTTGCCACATTCTATTTTTTTGCCGCCCGGAACTTTGTTAAGGGCAAGGCAATCCGCTATTGCGGAAAGCACATAGGTTTTTGCGTTCTCAAGAGAAATATTGCGCAAAAGAAGGTAAAAACCCGTGCGACAGCCCATAGGACCAAAATATATTACTTCGTCTTTTAACTTGTTTCGGATAACGGTTGCGAATAAATGCTCAATAGTATGCGCGGCAGACGGAGAGATGTATTCTTTGCAATTGGGTCGTTTGAAGCGCAAATCATAGGTAAAAATGTCCTTGTTGACTGAAGAAAGATAAAATCCCACGCCGTGCGTATTGTGGTCAAGTTTGAAAGAAGATATTTTTTCCATAATTAATCCTTTATAAAATCATAAAATATTTCGGCAAGGCAGAGCGCCCCGCGTTTTGCGTTTTCTTCGAATTCGAGAAGACTGTCTCCGCCTATTCCGTCCACTATCAGCTTTATCGATACGAAAGGAATTCTTGCTTTATGTGCCGCTATTGCGACAGCTGCGCTTTCCATATCGCAAAGGTCTGCGGAAAACTGCTTGCTGAGCGCGAGTTTGCTCTCGGTAAGCCTTACAAATTTGTCTGCGGAAGCGATTCTAGCAGACGGAATCATCCTCTCTTTTAGGATTGCCGCCGTCAACGCAGAATCCGCTTGCCAATACTCACTTTCTCTGTCATCATATTGACCCAAAGCGTTGCCGAACGCGGTCAAATCCATATCATAATGTACGACATCGCGAACCGCAACCATATCAAATATGCCGTATTTATCGGACAAAGCGCCTGCAAAGCCATAATTTAGAAGCGCCTTTACACGATATTTGACGACAAGGACAGAGCATGCCATAGTCGCGTAAATCTCTCCGATTCCACAGCGCGCAACCACAAAAAACTTGTCGCCGAGTCGGTATTCCGAGAACTCGATGCCCAACATACTATGCTTTTTTTCGGGGTTTCCAAGCAGCTCTTCTAGCGCGTCGAACTCCTTTCCGAGCGCAATAACCATGCCTATTCTTTTCATAATCCGCCGTATTCATGATGTTGTGTTGAATTTAACCGAACCTAGAGTGGTTAGCAACATC
>CAYOYS010000007.1:18927-23666 GCA_964408255.1 uncultured Christensenellaceae bacterium
TCGTTACCTTGACCATTTTATAACAGTTAATTGTTTTTGCAACCTCGAGTGCATTGCTCATAAAGGTTATTGCCTCATAATAGAATTAGATATGACCGTACTCGAATTAACGATTGCCTTTATACTCGGCATAGCGACCTTGCTTGCGCTGCTTTGGCTTGTCAATGTGAACCGCAAAACGGCGCTTTTGTTCATCCTCAATTCCCTTGTTTCGATAAGCGTACTAGTTTTGTGCTCGCTGTTCGCTTCGGATAGCTTCAAGCTCAACGCCTTTTCTCTATATTCCACTGCCTTATTCGGCTTTGTCGGTATTGTTGCCGTTTATTATTTCAACGCGTTTTGAATGTTTAACGTGAAACTTATATGTAAACATATGTTTATATAGGCTATTTACCAATCGTCGTGGGGCGTTCGTTTTATGTCATCGTAAAAGTCAAAATAACTTTCCTTGAAAGAGGCGGCGTTATCTTGCAAAAGTTCCGCAAGCTCAAAGTCGGCAATGCTTATTGCGTCCTCGTCAACTGTATCGGCTATCTTGCTAAGCTCGTAATCTGTCATGCGAGCCCTTTTGTTCTTTGCCTTTCTCGTACTTGATTGAGTCGGCAAGCAAGAAAGGACGCAAGCGCAACCTTTGCCACGTCCGATATTATGAAAGGAACTACGCCGCAAAATAGCGCACCCTTTAAGGTTATGTTTAAGCTTATCATCATATAGCTTGCGCCTAGCGCATAACAAATAATAAGTGCGGCGCTCATTCCTATCGGATAAAATATCGAGGCTTTGCCGTACTTTACAAAGAGCGATATCGCCGCAGCCATGAAAGGATAGCTAATAATATAGCCTCCCGTAGGGCCGATTATTTTTGAAATACCCGCGCCGAATCCTGAGAACACGGGAAGCCCGATAAGTCCGATTGCAATGTATAGGGCGCAGACAGATACCGCGTTGAGCGGAGAGAGCAATGCGCCGATTAAAAAGACCGCAAAAAGGCTCAGCGTTATTGGAACGGGTCCAATAGGTATGGAGATTAAGGAGCAGACAATCAGCAGACCGAGGAATATCCCCGAAAGCGCGACATCTCTCGTTTTCATTTTCATAACTTAATTATAAATTGCAAAACAGAATTAAGTCAAGCTAAACATACTTTTATCGCAAGTGCGCCCGCTACTTTAACCGTTTTGCAAACCGCGTCGGGCGCAAGGCGAAAAAGACGGTTTTGCGAACTTTTGGAAAATCCGTTTCATGGTTGACATTTACTAATAAGTATAATATAATTAGTCTACAAAAAAACGATAGGAGAAATGTATGTCGCTGAAACACGGGTTGCTCGGGTTGCTGAGCCTAAACAGCGCGTCGGGGTACGACCTTTCAAAACTGTTTTCGGAATCGCTCAATTACTTCTGGATGGCGAACCAAAGTCAGATTTATAGAGAATTGGACAAAATGGAAAAAAGCGGTTGGGTATCTTCGGAAACAGTTGAGCAGAGCGCGCGTCCCAACAAAAGAGTGTATTCGATTACGCAAACAGGCTCTTTAGAGCTTATCAATTGGCTTGGGGACAAAGGGGTGGCGCAGCTTCTTATCGTGAGGTCGCCGCTTTTGATGAAGATATTCTTTGCGGGTAAGGTTGACCGCTCGAACATTATTACAATGCTTGACGCGTTTTCAAAGGAATGTGCAAAGCGCAAGCAAAATATAGCGGACGAGGTCGCGCAAATCGGCTACTTTGAGGAGAGTGCGGAAAACCCCGCGTATTGGAGGTATACAACGGATTACTGTATCGGATATTACGAATTTATGATAGCGTGGGCGGCGGAGACGGTAGAAAGGTTAAAGAATTTGAAATGATGAAAAAAGTGGGTGCCATTATATTATCAATAGCGATATTCGCGGTTGCGGCGGTGCTTTTTTCCGCTTGCAGTAGTTCGGACGTTACGGGAATTACCGTGCTTGACAAGCCGGAAAAGACGATTTATGTAGTTAATGAGGAGCTTGACATAACAGGCTGCACTATCCGCGTCAATTATTCGAATGGCAGCAGTAAGACGCTTGCCGTTACCGAAAGCATGGTTTCGGGCTTCGACACCTCGAGTATAGGCAAAAGGTCTATTACCATTACTTACACCGTGGGAAAGCGCGCCTACAGTACCACGCAAGAATTCAGTACCATAGGACGCGCGGCTTCCCGTCTTACCATAATTACCCCTCCGAATAAGACCGATTATGTCGAGGGTCAGCAAATTTCGCTTGAGGGAATCGAGGTAGAAGTTGTTTATAACAACGGAGAGGTTGAAACAGTGGGCGCAAGCGCGTTGACCTCGGATTCGGTATTGGCGTATCTTGGTCAATCGGTAGCCGTGGTAAGGAAAGATAACGTGAGCGTTAATTATGATATTACGGTCAGCGAAAAAGCCGTAGTGGGCATTAGCGTTTTGGAACTTCCTCGAAAAGCGCATTATTACGAAGGAGAGCTTTTTGACGAAACGGGCATGATTATCGGCGTTGTGTATAACGACGGCTCGTCCGCTCAGCTTAATGCGGGCTTTGATATTGTAGACAGCACTATTTTAGTTAATACAGAGTATATTGTGATTGGTTATCAGTCGTATACTGTTAACTGTCCGATAACCGTAAGTCCCGCCAAGGCAATCGGCTATGAGGCAACCGTTTTGCCGAAAGTTGCGTATGTTGTCGGCGAGGAAATAGACTTTTCCGAAATGGAGCTTGAGATAGAATATAACAACGGTCGTTTTGAGACGCTAAAGACCAATCAGCCTAATTGGCACGACTTGACGCTTATTTCGCCCGCGCGTCCTATTGTTTTTGAGGATAATAAGATGACCTTGCGTTATTTTTACGGGGACGGCGAGGACGACTTTCTTGAAATATCAATTGACATAACGGTATCCGTTCGGCAGCTTACGGGATTCGACGTTATACGCAATCGGCAAAAAACTGCGTACATTCATAACGAGCCTATTGAATTGACCGGACTTGAGCTCCACGCGGTGTACAATGACAAGTCGACGGAGGTCATAATCTACGATGAGGCGCTTGATTCGGACATAACGTACGATTCGTTTGCTCTGATTACTATGACTTGTGTCACGATAAGGTATAAGGGTTTAACATACCAATACGACATTACGGTTTCTGCCGAATAACTTTGCCTTAATTCGGAATGAATCAAGCATACCAATACAACGTTACGAGCATTGAAACAGCTCCCGTTACAATCTGAACAAATAATATAAAAACCGTCGCATACTGCGGCGGTTTTATGGTATATACGGAGCCTTTTCCGAAAGCTTGCCGATGTTGTTGCTTCCTCGGCGAACATGATGTTTGTCTGCCGCCGTCGTTGATGTCCTCGACGGATACAATCTATTTTGTTCTTGATTGTCCGATAGGGTTATATTTTTATAGTATCGGCTATTCCGTGCGCTTTATTTTAAGCCCTTTCGCGATTATGTACTTCTCTACCATAAGTTTTACGCCTTCGCGCCAAGGCATCTTTGGTTCGAACGCAAGCTCTGCCTTTGCTTTATTCGGTACAAAATAAAAGTCGTGACCCGCATGTTGTATTCTCATCTTGGTAAGTATGGGCGGATTCTTTGTTCTCAACAATTTGCAGACGCCCTCCATGACCGATGCAAGCGTTATTGCCGCCCAATAGGGTGCGGAAGTCTTGGGAGTTTTGCCGCCGAGCTCCTTTGCTATTGCGTCCACCCATTCTGTCCAATTGATTTTTTCGCCCGATACGATATTGTAAGCGTCGCCGCCTTTGCCGAATTCGAGCGCGCGGCACAGCCCTTGTACGAGGTCGGTTATGTATACTCTTGAAATAAGATGCCGCCCCTTATCTACAAAGCCCATTTGACCCTTGAGTATCGCGTCCATTATCGGACCCTGAACGGTGGTATCGCCCGGACCGTAGACGGTGCAAGGGCGGATGCAGACGGTCTTCATCTCGGGAGAGTTAAAGGCGCGTACCGCCTTTTCGGCGATTGCCTTAGTTCTTGGGTAAAAGCATTTTGAGGGATAGTATGTGCCGTCCTCCGTCTCCTCGACATGACCAAAAAAGCCGTGTATATCAATAGAACTGATGAATAAAAAGTTTTTTACACCATTTTTTTTCGCCGCGTTCATTAATCGTTCGGTGGCTTGGACATTGATAGTATAAAAGCTCTCGTACGAGCCCCAATCCGCAACGCGCCCCGCAGCGTGAACAACATCGGTAACATCTTTTGGGAACTCAAAGTCTTGGGTAAGGTCGACTTCCATAATCGAAAGCTTTGGGTCGGTTATTTGCCTTAGTTGCTCTGCAATCCGCATATCGGCGGCGACAACCTTAGCGCCCTCACTAAGGATATATTTTACAACTTCTTTGCCTATGAACCCCGAGGCGCCCGTTATCAAAAAGGTGCGCTCGCTGACATTATCGAAAATTCTTCCGCTCATTGTTCTCCCTCCCTAGCTTCAACTGCCCGCTATTCGACGCGCATTATTAGAATTATTGCACGGCACGTTCCGTCTGTCAATAGAATCGGCAAAATCTGTAACGATAAAATTGCTTATAAAAAACAAATAAACTTCAGCAAGTTAGCGTCGTTTGGGTTAATCCGAACGAAAAAAGGTGTATTTATTTTTGCAAAAAAGCAAGAAACAATCAAAATTTCTATTACTTCAGCATGACTTGCGTCTATTCGGTATAAAACATAAAAAAATTATACCGAAAG
>CAYOYS010000008.1:0-23637 GCA_964408255.1 uncultured Christensenellaceae bacterium
AAACACCGCTTAAATAGCGCTTGATTAATATATAAAAATTATGTATAATTATAAAAAGGCTATTTTGGAGGAAGTATGAAACACATTAAGACAATCGCGAAGCCCGAAAGAAAAAGCGGCATAACGGGCTGCGGCGAATGTATGAGCAGCTGCCAATCCGCATGCAAGACAAGTTGTACCGTAGGTAACCAAACTTGCAAAAGGGAAGAAAGGATTAACATTAAGGATAATAAGAACGCGTAAGCGATTCTTTATTCTATGACCCATTCGTTTGCGTATTGCCATAACGGCAATAAATATTACTTTGCATTTCATCCGTTAAGCAGCAGTCTGCACCAAGTAGACTACGCTGCTTTTCTTGTTATAAAGCATAGATACGAGAGCCTGACCGAGGCGGAAAAGATAGATTTTTCTATTCTTTCCGAAAAGGATTTGAAAGAGATTGAAGATGAGCTTTTTGCAATGGAGGACGCGGGGATGTTGGGCGAGGGCAAATTATCGGATTATAAAAAATCCGATATTGTCAAGGCGCTTTGCTTACATGTCTGCCACGATTGCAACCTTGCATGCAGTTATTGCTTTGCAAAAGAAGGCACATACAACACCGAGCGCGACTATATGAGCACGGAAGTCGGGAAGAGAGCGGTGGATTTTCTAATTCAAAAAAGCGGGGGGCGAAGCAGCCTTGAGATTGATTTTTTTGGAGGAGAACCCTTACTTAATATGCCCGTTATCAAAGCGGTCGTAGAATACGCGAGGGCGGAGGGCGCAAAGCACAACAAGCAATTCTCGTTTACTACGACTACCAACGGACTATTGCTCAACGACGACAATATCGCATACCTCAACCGCGAGATGAGCAATGTTGTTATCAGTATTGACGGTCGCCGCGAAGTCCACAACGCGGTAAGGTGCGCCCGCAACGGCAAAGACTGCTACGATTTGATTCTTGGCAACGCAAAGCGCTTTCGTGCGGTAAGAGGTGACAAAAGCTATTATATAAGAGGCACATTTAGCTCGGCTAACCTCGATTTTGCGTCCGACGTGTTAGAGCTTAACAATCAGGGCTTTGACCAAATTTCGATAGAGCCCGCCGTGTTGGCGACCGACTCATATCTTGCCCTTAAGATTGAGCATACCGAACGTATACTTGCCGAATACGAAAGACTTTCGCACGAATACATCGAGCGCAGAAAGACTAGCAAATATTTTAACTTTTTCCATTTTATGATTGACCTTGAGAGCGCGCCGTGTATCAAAAAGCGCTTAACAGGCTGCGGCGCGGGCTGTGAATATCTTGCGATATCACCCGTTGGGGACATCTATCCTTGTCATCAGTTCGTAGGGCGCGAGGAATATAGAATGGGCAATGTGCTAAGCGGCGAATTCGACCGTGCTTTGCAAAGCGATTTTGCTGAAATTACCGTTGAGCGTAAAAAGGACTGCGCGGATTGCTTTGCAAAATACCATTGCAGCGGCGGCTGTATCGCCGCTTCGCTCAATTACGAAAAGGATGTGTTAACGCCGTACAAGGGCGCTTGTGCGATGATGAAAAAACGCCTTGAAATGTCGCTTGCGATATACGCAATCGAAAAAGCGGCTAAAGAAGTCGCCGAAAGAAGATAACGACGAAGGCGCGCGCGCTAAGCGAAAATATCTAAATATTGCGGCGCACAGCGATAAATTCAAAAATAATCGTTGATTAATTAACAATAAATCCGTTGACTATTATTATATGTAAATATATAATAAGTGAGTACACTTTATGCAAGAGGAGGCTATTTGCGTGAGTAAAACTAAGGCAATAGTGGTTATGACCATTATTTGTGTCTTAATTGTGACCGGTACGGTATTCGCGTTCGTTTCGCTCGACGACGGAGAACTTGGCATATACGACTATATCGCGTATCCCGCCACTATATCCCTCGGTTTGGATTTGAAAGGGGGCATATACGCCGTATACGAGGCGAATTCCGAAGACACGGAGAATTTGGAGACGAGAATGCAAGGAACGTCTACGGCGTTAAGCAACTTGCTGTTTGAGAAGGGCTATACCGAAGCGACGATAGCTTTACAGAGCAATAACACGCGTATCAGAGTAGAGGTTCCCGATGTGGACGACCCCGAGACGGTTTTCAACCTCATCGGCAGACCTGCGACACTCGAATTTAGAAAAGAAGGCAAGAGCGACACTATTACCGCCGAGCCATATGTTACGGGCAAGGATGTCAAGAAAGCTTATGTTTCCCTAAGCAATGACGGCGAATATGTGGTTGCGCTTGAGTTTACCTCAGACGGAGCCAAAAAATTCGCCGCGGCGACTACCGAGCTTGTGGGCAGCGCGCTCAACATCTGGATTAACGACGAATGGAAGCTCGGTCCGACCGTCAATGAGGCGATTACCACGGGCAAGGCGACTATCTCGGGAGGCTACACCTATGAGACCGCGAGCGAGCTTGCGACCTCTATTCAAGCGGGCGCATTCGACGTCGAACTGATGCTTATCGAAAGCCGTACTATCACGCCCACATTGGGCGTCAACGCTATAAGGACAAGCGTCCTAGCAGGACTTATCGGGCTTGCGCTTATTATAATATTCATGATAGCAAGCTATCGTCTACTAGGCGTCGCGTCAAGCCTTGCGCTCTTGATATACACAACCGCATATCTGTTTATACTTTCGGTGTTCCCATGGGTTCAGCTGACCCTTGCGGGTATTGCGGGCGTAATATTGAGTATAGGTATGGCGGTTGACGCCAACTTAATTATTTTTTCGAGGATTAAGGACGAGTACCGCAACGCGGGCGGCTTGGCGCTTGGCAAAAACACCGGCGCAAAAATTATCGAAAAATCCGTCCACACCTCGATAAAAGACGGCTTCAGCAAGGCTACTTCCGCTATTGTAGACGGCAACGTCACAACGGTTTTGGGCTGCGTTGTTATGATGTTTATCGGCGGCGCTTCGCTCAAAAGCTTCGCCATTACCCTAATGATAGGTATATTTATCTCAATGTTTACGGCGCTTGTCGTTACCCGAGTTTTGCTGTATTCTATGCTCGCTATGACAAAGAATAAGCCCGCCTATTACAATCTGTACAAGGGGGGTGCCGACAATGAGTAAGATGTTCAACAAGCTTTCAATGAAGTTATATAAGTTCAGTATAACAGACAAGTACAGAGTATGGTTTTCGGTGCCGCTTGTCATAATCCTTGTTACGATTATCGCGTTTTCGATATACGCCGCAGTCGGCGGGAGCTTTGGCAAGGGCATTAACCTCGGTATAGACTTTACGGGCGGAACAACGCTTACTGTGAGAATGGGTGACGCAATTGCGTCTGACGAAGATTTTCTAGACTATGCCAACAGATGTAAGGCAATAATCGAGGATATGGGCATCGAGGTCAACGAGCCGCAAAAGACCGGCACGGGAAGCGAGGCGGCAATATATCTCCGCTACCGCAACGAAAATGCCGACCTTCAGGGCAGTAACGACCAAATTGTCGATGATATAATCGATGCGTTTCCCGAACTCGCTCTTAGTATGGACGAGGACATTTCGGTAGAATCCATAGGCAGCAGAACGGCAAAGACCTTGGTCCGCGACGCAATAATTGCTATATTGGTGACTTGGGCGGTTGTGCTGATATATATCATAGTAAGGTTTGAGCTGTGGAGCGGAATAGCGGCGGTTATAGCACTTTTGCATGACGTGGTTATAATGACCTGCTTCACTATTTTGTTCCGTATTTCTATTAATACCACCTATGTCGCGGCGGTGATTACAATCGTTGCATATTCTATTAATAATACTATTGTTGTGTTCGATAGAGTGAGAGAACATGTTAAGCTAAGTCCTCCGAACAACAAGACCAACCTTATCGGCAACATCGTCGATACCTCGGTCAAAGAGACTTTTACGCGCTCGGTAGCAACCACTATAACAACCCTGATTACTATCGTAACTCTTGCGATTATAGGTGTTTCCGCGATTCGCGAATTCGCGCTGCCGATAATCTTCGGTCTATTTGCGGGAACATATTCTTCGTTGGTTATCGCGCCGCCTTTGTACGCGCTAATCCGCGGTTCGCTTATTCGTAAAAAATTCGCAAGCGACTATCAGCCCGCGCCCAAGGGCGGTCCTGTTACGCCTAAGCGAAAGAGTGGCTCGGCAAAGGCTAAGAAAGCCAATAAGAGCGTCAAGTATAAGAAATAACCGTTAACGCCCCCAAAATTTTGGGGGCGTATATATCTGCGTTGGATAAAGCTACTTGT
This sequence comes from uncultured Christensenellaceae bacterium, assembly GCA_964408255.1. GTDB lineage: Bacteria > Bacillota > Clostridia > Christensenellales > CAG-1252 > SACC01. The sequence continues at coordinate 4,274 of CAYOYS010000008.1, forward strand.
TCTGCTTATTATGTTGTGTTCGGATAAAGCTACTTGTTCTGTGTTTTATACGGATAAAGGTACTTGTTCCGTGCATTATGTCGTATTCGGATAAAGCTACTTGTTCCGCTTATCATGTTATATACGGATAAAGAAATTTGTTCCGCTTATCATGTCGTGTTCGGATAAAGGTACTTGTTCTGCTTATTATGTCGTATTCGGAGAAATTGCAATGCTGAAAAAAAGAAACCCAATGAACGAAAAAACCGCCCTTTTAGCCTCGCGGCTAGGGCTGTCGGAGGATATTGCCGCAATGCTCTTTGCGCGCGGGGTACAAAGCGCGGAAGAGGTTGATGCCTTTTTTTGTCCCTCGGCAAATATGCTTTTGCCGCCCGAGTTAATAAGCGGTATGACCGATGCTGTCAATCGTATTAAAATAGCGATTGAAAATCATGAAAAAATATTGATATTCGGGGATTACGACTGCGACGGTATTACGGCTGTCGCGATACTCAAGCTTTATTTGGAGAGTGAGGGAGCAGCGCCGCTTCACTATATTCCCTCCCGTTCAAACGGCTACGGCTTGTCCTTCGACGCGCTCGAAATGCTTGCCAACGAGTATTATCCCGACCTTATAATCACCGTTGATTGCGGTATAACCGCTATTGAGGAGGTGGAATTTGCAAGGGAGACTTTAGGTATAGACATAATAGTCACCGACCACCATGAGCCTTATGAGCATATGCCCGACTGTATTGTCGTCAATCCGAAATTGCAAAAGGATAATCCGCTCAAGGATATTTGTGGCGCGGGTGTCGCGCTCAAGCTAGTAGAGGGGCTTGCGGGGCGAAAGCGAGCGCTTGAATACATTGACCTTGCTTGTCTTGCGACGATTGCGGATATTGTTCCGTTGACGGGGGAGAACCGTGTAATTGTCTATCTCGGACTGCAAAAGCTTAATAGGTTGGAGCGGCTAGGCATAAAATTGCTAGCCCAATCTATCGGCGCGAACAAGTTTAGCGCGCGAGATATCGCCTACCGAATCGCACCGCGCATCAACGCTCCCGCAAGAATGGGGAACGAAGCGTTGGACATATTGGCGCTGTTCACTTCAAACGAGTATTTTGAAGTGGAAAGCGTCGTCGCCGCGCTTAATCGTGACAATGAGCGCAGACAACTGCTTTCCGAGCGCGTTTACAACGAGGCAATTGCCGCGCTAAAGGGGCAAAGATACGAGGAAAACTCGATAATCGTACTCGGAAGCGCCGCGTGGGATATAGGCGTACTAGGGCTTTCCGCCGCCCGTATCGCCAAGGAGTTCTCCCGCCCAGCGATACTTCTTAACGCTAAAGGGGAGTATCTAAAAGGCTCTGCAAGAAGCGCGCAAGGAGTCAATCTGTTCGAATGTCTTACCGCATGCTCGCGTCATCTCGAGGCATACGGCGGGCATGCCTTTGCCGCGGGGTTAACAATCAATATCGCCAAGCTTGACGCGTTCAAGTCCGATATCGATGCGTACATCAAGGCACAGTATCCGAATATGATTTGTGAACCCGTCTACGAATACGATATAGAGTTGAAGGATAAAAAAGAGATTGACGAAGCCTTTTTTAAGCAGTTGGAGCAGTTTGAGCCGACGGGGGAGGGCAACCCGCAGCCAATAATATATTTTCGCGATGAGATTGCGAAGCCGACAAGAATCGGCAACACTGCCCATGTAAGATTAAGGCTCAATAAGGAGGCGGAGGGGGTAGCATTCAACTCTTCTATGCTTTTGCTTGCGTCATACGGCGCGGAGTTCGACTTACTCGGACGCTGTTTTAGAGATACTTATAGAAATAATGATTTTATAAGCGTAAAGGTTTCGGATATTATAGTTAGAGATATAAGTCGTCTGATTGATTCACCCGATGCATACTATGCGTATTTGAAAACTATCTCTTTCGGCGCGGGAAAGATTGCGGCAAGGTTTATAAGACCCGAGGATATCTTGCAAGAGGCAAAGGAGCGCGGAACACTGTTCGTCGCGTATTCCGCAAAGAGCGCGAAAAGCTTTGTTTCAGAATACAATCAAGTTTTGCCCATATATTTCAACGCGCCCAAGCCCTGTGACAGAGGATTACTTGTTTATCCCGAATGTACGGACTTTGCGCTTTTTAGGAAGGTTGTGTTGCTAGATGCTCCCTTATCGACGGGGTTTATTGCGGAAGCCGAGCGCATCGCGCCCGAGACCGAGTTCGTTTGCGCTACAAGTTATGGCTTTAAGATGATTACCCAAAGCATAGACATCTCGGACGAGGCGATAGGCTATACTTACGATTTTCTTACAAAATGCGCCGAACTATCGGTGTTGGAGGGCGGCGCGGAAAAGCTTTTTGATATTATAACCAAATACGGCTACCAAGGGGACAGCTTTTGCTTTGCCGCTCACTTAGCTATTCTGCTTGATTGCTCGGCGGTGAGCCACATTAGCGCACGGCTGTCGGTTGATAAAGTAAAATGGGAGCGGAGCGCGTCAAGAGCGGTTAAGACATTGGAGAATCTTAGGAAATGAGAGTAAAGGTATGAAATGTGTTATTCAAAGAGTGCTTAGCGCCGAAGTAGGCGTTGGCTGCGATTGCGTGGGAAAAATAGATAGAGGGCTTTTGGTCTATCTCGGCTTTGCGTCGGGCGATACTACGAAAGAGGCGGATTATGTTGTTGATAGAGTAAGCAAAATAAGGATATTCGAGGACGATGCCGGCAAGCTTAATCGCGCGCTTGATGAAGTTGGTGGGGAAGTGCTATTGATTCCGAATTTTACGCTGTATGCGGACGCGACAACGGGCAGAAGACCTTCGTTCGTGAACGCGATGCGCTTTGAGCAAGCTTCCGCGCTATTCGACTACTGCGCGGCGCGACTTGATACGCTGATTGACAAAAAATGCGAAAAGGGAATATTCGGCGCGGATATGAAAATAGCATCGGTCGCCGACGGTCCTCTCAATATAATTATCGAATACAATAACGCGGAGAAGTAGACTATGAAAATTATTAAGCTACACGGCGATTATCTTGGCGAAAACACTTATATTCTGTCTTTTGCGGGGGAATGTGTTATCGTAGACCCCGGAGCGAGTATTGCAAGATTGAGCAAGATACTCGATTTTCTCAACTTGAAATGTACCGCCGTACTCCTAACCCACGGTCATTGCGACCATATTCTCGGAACGAAGGGACTGCAAGACGCGGGCGCAAAAATATATCTACATAAGGATGCGGACACGATGGTAAATACAAGCGGCAATCTTGCCAAGCTGATTGGCATGAGCTGCGAAAGGTTTCACGGCGATTATCTTTTTGAAAGCGACTGTGTAATTGAGGTTAACGACATCAAAATCAGAGTGCTAGACACACCCGGACATTCGGACGGAGGAGTATGCTATCTTATAGGCGACGCCCTTTTCTCGGGCGATACGTTATTCGCCGACTCATACGGAGCGACCCATTTTCATACGGGAGACTTGCGCAAACTTAAGAATTCGATAATAGACAAGCTCTTTGCGCTCGAACACGGTATCAAGGTTTTTTCGGGTCACGATACCTATGCCAAGCGGACGGAAAATAAGATAGGCAATCCAATGAACGAGTACCTTGTCTATGCCGCTCCGTGCACTTTGCTAGATTACGAAAAGATGCACAATCCCATTTTGCTCGGGAACGATTATTGATATGCGTATCGGCTTCACGACTGACCGTAAGGCATTCGAAAACGAGTATCTCGATGTAATCAGGAGCTTTGCGCCTCATATTGTATTGGAATCGGACGCAAACGAACAACTGTCGCTTAATCTTTGCGATAATGAGCGCGAAGCAAGGCTTGTTATATCCTCTTCTTTCAAAGAGGAAGCGAGGCTTAATTTTCCCTTGCCCGACGGCGCGCTTGAGAGGAAAAGAATTCTCAAAAGACATTCCAAAAGAGAGTTGTATTTTTATATCTCGGATTATGTTGGTATTCGGTTGCCATATGGCAGTCTTACCGGAATACGTCCGACAAAGCTTTATTACGATTTGCTTGCGGAGGGCAAAGAGCCGCTTTCGATGTTCGAATATTTTGGAGTAAGACCGGACAAGGTCGAAACAGTAAAAAGAATAATCGAGACGCAGCGCGGCATTTATGGTACGGAAAGAGAAAAGTATGACATTTTTGTCAATATTCCTTTTTGTCCTTCGCGATGTACCTATTGCAGCTTTATATCCGAGGTGATTTCTCGCGTCAAAGGAAGGCTCGAGGAGTATGCCGAATGTCTGTTGCGGGATATCGGCGCGGTAACGCTGGACAAAGCCGTCCGCCGCGCCGTCTATATAGGGGGCGGAACGCCGACCGCGCTCCCTTATCCGCTGCTTGACAAGATACTTTTAGCGGTTGGGCGCGCCGAGGAATTTACGGTGGAAGCGGGGCGACCGGACACACTTAGCGAGGATATAATAGCGGTGCTTAAGGCTAACGGAGTGACCCGCGTGTCGGTAAATCCGCAGACCTTTAAGCAAAGTACCCTTGCTCTTATCGGCAGAGCGCATACCGTAAAAGACATATACGAGGCTTACGAGAGAGCGGACAAGGCGGGCTTTTCAATCAATATGGATTTTATCGCGGCGCTTCCGCAAGAGTCGGTCGAGGACTTTGCGGATTCGCTCAAGCGCGCAATAGCGCTTAAGCCCGACAATATAACGGTTCATTCGCTTTCAATAAAGCGCGGCTCGGCGCTTTGCCTTGAGGGCTACGACAACAACGCGGACACGCTAGCGGACAGAATGGGTGAGTATGCGTATCAAGCGCTCACTGCGGCAAATTATTCGCCGTACTATATGTACAGACAAAAAAACACCTCGGGAAGGTTGGAGAATATCGGATACACTAAGCTTGGCAAAGCATGCAAATACAACATAGATATAATGGAAGAGACGCACAATATATACGCTTCGGGGGCGGGTGCGATATCCAAAAGAGTACTTGGCGGCGGGCGGATTGAAAGGCTTGCCGAGCCGAAGGACACAGCGGGCTATATCGCGAGAATCGAGGAGATGATTGCTAAGAAAAAAGTTTTTTTTAAGTAAACAAACCTCCTTTTCCTTAAAAACGATAATACATTAAAAATATCTATTGATTGAAAATAATAATAAACAGAAACAAAATATGCTTTTTTTGCTTGAATATGCAATAAACATAGATAAAACACGCTTTTTGACTGAATACGGTAAATAAATAGGAATAAAAACTGCTTTTGACTGAATACGGTAAATAAGCATAGATAAAACACGCCTTTTTGATTGAATACGCTAATAAACATAGATAAAACACGCCTTTTGATTGAATACGCTAATAAGTGGGGGAAATAATTGTCTTTTGACAAAACATAATAATAAGTGGGCAAATAACCGCATTGTAAAATCATACAAAAAATAAATTGTAAACCGCCTTTGCGTAAATAAGCGCTAATATACCGTTTTGAGGCGTGAATACTATATAAATTATCAAATGGGACATACTTTATTAGGCAAGCACTTTGGTATATTATATAAAAAGGCTTTGACACCGTAGCTTAATAATGTTATGATATATGAGTACTAAATTACCCTCTGCTAGGGTTGACAAGTCGCTGATGTCATTCTTAGCTTGGGGCGAATAATAATTATCCGAGGAGGTATTGAAATGGATAAAGGCGAAATTATTGCAAAATATGCAAGGACGGAGAACGATACGGGCTCGCCCGAGGTGCAAGTGGCATTGCTTACGGCGAGAATCAACAGCCTTAGCTCACATCTCGAGGTTCATAAGAAAGACAATCACAGCAGACGCGGTCTATTGAAGATGATTGGAGCTAGGAAAAAGCTGCTTAATTACCTGAAGAACAAGGATATTAGCCGTTATAGGGAATTAATTGCAGCTCTAGGATTGAGAAAATAATCAAAAGAAGGGCGGACAATTCCCGCCCTTTTTACAATTTGATATTCACCCGGCGGCTTAGAGAAAAGTCGTACGGAATTATACGGAATATAAACGGAGGTAGACATGGATAGGAAAACTTACACAACAACGATTGGCGGCAGAGAGGTAACCGTAGAGGTGGGCGCGTATTGCGAACAGGCGAACGGCTCCTGCTTAATAAGATGCGGCGATACCGCGGTGCTGACCAATGTAACTATGGCAAAATCACCGCGCGAAGGAATAGATTTTTTCCCCCTCGGAGTGGATTTTGAAGAAAAGATGTATGCAGTCGGCAAGATTCCCGGCGGATTCAAGAAAAGAGAGGGCAGACCGAGCGATAAGGCGATACTTGTGTCGAGGCTTATCGATAGACCGATTAGACCGCTTTTTCCCAAGGGTCTTTTTAACGATGTAGCGGTTGTCTCGACCGCAATCAGCGTGGATACCAACATTCCGCCCGAGGTATACGGAATGCTCGGAAGCTCTATTGCGCTATCGATTTCGGATATACCGTTCGCTGAAGCAACAGGCGCGGTAGTCGTGGGGCTTGTCAACGGCGAATACGTTATCAATCCTGATGCCGAACAGCGCGAGGAAAGCAGGTTAAGCCTCTCTGTTTCGGGTACAAAAGACGCGATAATGATGGTTGAGGCTTCAGCGAATGAGGTGACTGAGGAAGAAATGCTCGGCGCGATTTTGTACGGTCACGAAGAGATAAAGAGGATTGTCGCTTTTGTCGAGGAAATCAAGGCGGACTGCGGCAAGGTCAAGACCACGGATGTGGAGTATTATTCGGTGCCTGAGGAGATTATGCAAGCGGTCACCGAGTTCGCCTCCGCAAAAATGGATAATTGTCTTGATGCGTTTGACAGAACGGAAAGACAGTTGCGCGAAAATGCGCTTGACAAAGAAGTCTTTACGCATTTTGCAGAGGTATTCGAAGGCAAGGAAAGAGAGGTTGCGGACGCGATGTACGCTATGAAAAAGGAGAAAGTGCGCCGCAAGATAACCGATAAGGGAATAAGACCGGACGGCAGAGCGCTCGACGAGATAAGAGCAATTTGGTGTGAGGTAGGGATATTGCCGAGAGTGCACGGCAGCGGCATATTTACGCGCGGGCAGACTCAGGCGATGACCACCGCGACGCTTGGCACAATAAGCGAGGTTCAAAAACTCGAGGGTATAGACGAGGACTTTTTCAAAAGATATATGCACCATTATAATATGCCTCCTTACAGTACGGGAGAGGCAAAACAACTCAGGTCGCCCGGTCGCCGCGAGATTGGGCACGGCGCGCTTGCCGAAAGAGCGCTTGAGCCCGTGCTTCCGAGCGAAGAGGATTTTCCGTACGCGATACGCACCGTTTCCGAGATACTTTCCTCGAACGGCAGCACTTCGCAAGCAAGCATTTGCGGCTCAACGCTTGCATTAATGGACGCGGGCGTACCGATTAAAGCGCCCGTTGCGGGAATTGCAATGGGGCTTATCAAAGACGCGGATAGCGGAATAATAGCGATACTTTCGGATATACAAGGGCTGGAAGACTTCCTTGGCGATATGGACTTCAAGGTCGCAGGAACTGCCAAGGGTATTACCGCTATACAGATGGATATCAAGATAAAGGGTATAGACGAGGAGATTTTGCGCACCGCGCTCGAGCAGGCTAGACGCGGTAGACTCTTTATCCTCAACAAGATGCTCGAGACACTTTCCGCTCCGCGCAAGGACTTGTCCCCATATGCGCCTAAGATTATCTCTTTTGATATTGACCCCGACAAGATTCGTGAGGTCATCGGCAGCGGCGGCAAGGTCATTAACAAGATTGTGGCGGATACCGGCGTTAAGATTGATATCTCGGACGAGGGTAAGGTCTTTATCGCGAGCACGGACAGCGCGAGCGCGGACAGAGCCAAGAAAATAATTTTGGCGATTGCGAAAGACCCCGAGGTCGGCGAGGAATACGAGACGGAAATAGCAAGGATAATCCCAATCGGCGCATTCGTTGAGCTTGCCCCCGGCAAGGACGGTATGATTCACATATCCAAGCTTTCCAAGGAGAGAGTGGAGAAAGTTGAAGACGTTGTCAGAATCGGAGACAGAGTAAGAGTCAAGGTTATCAAGATTGACGATAAGGGCAGAATCGACCTTAGATTAATGGAGATACTGAAGTAACACAAGATATAATTGGCGGCAATATTATGTTGCAATTGAAAAAGGCGATTATCGCCTTTTTTCTTATCTACATGCCGCACATGCCGCACATGCCGTACATGCCGCACATGCTGCAAAAATGACCCACAAAAATGATAGCCACAAAAATGACAGCCGCAAAGATGACAGCCGCAAAGATGATATGCGGTAAAATGACATATTGCAAAAGAACAGCAAAAATATTAACTTATGCTAAGCGCTTCGGCTACGGTTAAAAGTGAAAAGTCCTTATCCTGATAAAAATCTATTATGGCAGGAAGCGCGCGTACCGTTTCTGCAGTCGGGTGCATTAAGATAAAATCACCACCCGAAGGGTTCTTTGTTGCGCGGCTGATTATCAGTTCTGTGTTATGGTCGCGCCAATCGATTGTGTCCTTGCTCCACATAATAACCGAATAACCAAGCTCCTCTGCCGCCTTTAGGCAATCCTTGCCGTAAGCGCCCGAGGGCGGCGCGAATAAGGTTATTTTGCGCTCCGTTATCTCCTCGATTATCGCTTCTGCTTTGCTCATCTCGTTAAGATTCGATTGGTAATTAAGCTTTTTGTGGTCGAGATGCATATAGCCGTGACTTCCTATACAGTTCTTGGATGCTGCAATCATTTTTGCGCAGTTTGTGTTATTCTTAACCCAATATCCGCCGAGAAAAAAAGTCGCTTTAGCGTCTTTTTCTTCAAGAATTTTCAACATGGCATTTACCTTGTCCGCACCTTCGTAGACATTAATCATCAAGCATACGGAGGACGTCTTTGCGTTCGCTTTGTAGTAGGGCGACACCGCTGTTTCGTAGCTTTTGGTAAAGAATGCGGCGCTGCTGAACAAAAAAAGCAAAACGATGCATGACACGATACAAAGATTACATAAGGCGGCAAGCGCCGGCTTATTTAGCTTAAAACAAAAAAAGCCTTTCATGTTTTATAATATGAGCGCTACGCTTTCGATATGCTTATATACGCTATGCTTATATACGCTTCCGGGTTAAACTTTTCTAAGCTGTCGATACTTATCTTGAATACGCAAAATCAAAGAATAAACGGCGCTTGATATATTTTGAAGTTGATATAATTCTTAACATTGAGTATTACGAAATTCCGAATATAAAAAGCTCCGAACTCGGGAAACAAAACTGACTAAGAATGAAAAAAAGGTCGACCGTTTTTGAGGAAAAAACACGCTTTACATAAATATACTTATGTAGTATAATTACATTATGAAAAAAATTATCACCATTGACGGCGGACTGCGTGTCGTTCATAAATATAATCCGCATGTTCGTTCGGTTGCTATGGGCGTCTTTATCGGCGCGGGCAGCAGAGCGGAGAATGCCAAAAACAGCGGTATTTCCCATTTTATCGAACATATGTGCTTTAAGGGTACTGCCAGCCGTTCCGCTTTTCAAATCGTGGAAGAAATAGATAGTCTAGGCGCTCAGATTAATGCGTTCACATCCAAAGAAGTAACCGCTTATTATACCTATTGCATCGATGAGTATGTGGAAAAATGTGTGGAGATACTGTCTGATATTCTCTTGAATCATACTTTTGCTAAGGAGGATATGGACAAGGAGCGCGGAGTTATACTTGAGGAGATTGCAATGGTTGCGGACAGTCCCGACGACCTTTCTCAAGAGCTTGCAGCAAAAGCGTATTGGGGTGTTAATTCGCTTGGTATGCCCATTCTCGGAAGCGCCAAGAATGTTAAGAGTTTTACTCAAGCGGACTTGTTTGCATACGAGCAGACGCACTATGTTTCGGAAAACACCGTCATATCGGTAGTCGGCAACATCAAAGAGGAACGAGTTGTTGAATTGGTAAAAAGATATTTCCCTATTAAAAAAGGTGCCGCCGACAGTTCGTACCGTAATACCGCCAACAAGCATTTGGGCATCAAGCAGCGCGTCAAGGCTATCGAGCAGGCGAACTTGAGTCTTGTCTATCCCTCTATAAAAGCCGCGGGAATCGCTGAGCCGGCGCTTAATATTCTCAACTCCGTTTATGGCTCGGGCATGAGCAGCATACTCTTTCAGACGCTTCGTGAGGATATGGGACTTGCTTATTCGGTATATTCCTATCCCTCCGCATATATGGATTGCGGGGTGTTCGGGGTATATCTTGGTACAAACCCCGCATCGCTTGAGAAGGCGGTCTTGGCAATCGGGGATATCAATAAAAGACTTTTGGACAAGGGACTTACCGAAGAAGAGTTCAATCGGGGCAAGCAGCAGATAAAAGGTGCGTATATACTCGGTCAGGAAAGCGCAATGTCTTTAATGCGCGCTCTTGCGCGCTCGGCGCTTGCCGACAACGAGTACTTTGATATTGATAAGCGGATAAGACTGCTTGATGAGGTGACCAACAAAGATGTCTTTACGCTCATAGCTAAAATATTCAGCGCAAAACCCGCGGTCGGCTATGTCGGGAAAAGGCTTGGCTTCGACCTCGGAAAAGCGGTGTAGCAGGAGGACGATGAACAATTACGACAAGAGATATGGCGCTCCGCGTGAACCTTCGAGACAGCCTCCGCCTAAACCTAGACCGCCGTATCGAAAAAAAAGATACGCTCCGCGTGAAAGAACCGCGGCACTTAGCGCCGTTAAGATAACGACGGTTATTCTTTTTGCGCTGTTCCTATTGTCCATTGTCGGGTTGTTAGGCGGAATGGGCGAGATAGTTAAAAAATATTTTATGGGGTTGCTCGGCGTCTCGGCAATCGGTATCGCCGTTGCGGGAATGCTTGTCGCGGCGCTAAGATTCTTCGGCTTCCGCCCCAAGCGTATTAAGGGCAAAACCGCTTTTTATACCTTTACTTTGTTAGGGATATTTTTATTGTTCTTGCAGATTATTACGACTGTCGATATCTTTAGAGGCATCAATATCGATAATATTGAATTGAGCGCTTATCTCAAAGCATGCTTCGACCAAGGCGCAAAGACCTCCGGCGGAGCGCTAACAGGAATTGTCGCGTATCCTTTCCTTAAGTATGTCGGCGCAAGGCTTTCCCTTGTGCTGCTTACCGTATTGTTTTTCGGCTTGACTTTTTTTACCTTTCTGCCCTTTTTGCTTGAGGAAAAAAGACCCGACATGGACACCGAAAAACCCAAGGATGAACAACCACTTAATGACGAACCCATTTTATTCGTCGATACTATAGACGGTAGAAAAGGCGGCAACAAAATTAATAAAAAATCTCTTTTTGCCGCAAAGGATGAAGAGCCCGGATTCAGTATACTCAATCCCAATAAGGAACAGGATTTTGATATCGAGGAGGGCGCGGACGCTTTTGCCATTACGGACGGCATTAACAGCGCCGACCCCAAGTTGCGTCGACAGGCGGCGAAAGATTTGTTGTTTCACATGGACGACGAGGCGGCAAAGGCGGTATTTGGCGCATCCAAAGCCAAGGCAGAGCCCGCTGAGCCGCAACCGCGTCCGTCATTCACCGAGCATAAGCCGTCGGACGACGAATTACCTATATTTTTTGGAAGCCGCAAAATAACCAAAAGCAAGGCAACGGAAAAATTGTACGGCAATCCGGACAAGCCACAGCGCAGTTTGCTACCCGAGAACGATGTAGGCGGCGAGGATATCCGTAGGGACGATTGGGCGGACGAATCTTTGTTCGAGCGCAAAAGCGCTCGTGCCATTACTCCCGAGGACGCTAGCGCAATGGATTACAAAAAAGAACGCTTTGCGTCTGAGTCGCAAGAGGGTAAGCCCGACAGACAAAGTGCGAAAGATATATTGTTCGGAAAGACGGTAAGACCGTCGAGCCCCAAGCCGATTGGAAACGAGGCGGAAATTAGAACGGACGGCGATTTTAGCCTATTCGGAATCAAAAAGGTAAAGCAAGTCAAGCAAGAGCCAAAGATTTTGACGGATGAGACGGCGAGCACACGAAAAGGCAAGGAAAAACCCTCAAGAAGTTTGCTCGACTTTGACGAGGAAAGACCTTTGACCAAGACTAAGGGCGCGCCGGAGCCCACCGATATAGACGACATATTATTCGCATCCAAAAATGAGAATGCAAAACCGACACCGTTACAAAAAGAGCGTCCGAGTACCGCTGTGCCCCTTAAGGCGATTAAAAAAAGTTATCTTTCCCCTCCGTACGCTTTGCTTAAGGATTATCAACCTCCGACAGTCATTGAGGACCATAACGAGACGGGGAACAACCTTTGCAATGCGCTTGCCGCTTTCGATATCAATGCCGAGATTATAGGGCATCAACGAGGACCGACCTTTACGCAGTTCGCGTTCCGACTTCCCGACGGCGTGTCGATTAAGCGGGTTATGGGGATAGAGACCGATATCAAGCGTAAGCTTAAAACTACCGAAGAAATTAGAATCATTCCCGCGTTGGAGGGCATAGACGCGTTCGGTATAGAGATGCCCAACCAATTCCGTAGCAAAATAGGAATGAGGCGCCTTATAGAATCTCCAAAATTCGCAGAGCCTAATAAGCTGTATTTTGCGCTTGGCGTTGACGTTACGGGAACGCCGTATTACTGCGATTTGCTTGCGATGCCGCATCTATTGATAGCGGGCTCGACAGGCTCGGGCAAAAGCGTCTGCCTTAATACGATAATATGCAGTTTTTTGTATCATTATCCGCCTGAAACGGTCAAATTCATTATGATTGACCCCAAGAAAGTCGAGCTTAACATATATAACGGTATTCCGCATATGATTTTGAATTCCACGGTCACCGAATGGAGCAAAGCCGTCAACGCGTTGAGCTGGGCGGTCGCCGAGATGGATAGAAGATATAGCGTGTTGCAAGAGGCAAGTAGCAGAAGCATTTATGACTACAACGCCAAGCAGAGCGCGGCGGGCAAAGAAAAGATGCCCTATATCGTGATTATTATCGACGAGATGGCGGATTTGATGACTCGTGCAAGACGAGATATCGAAGACAGGGTCAATTCGTTGACGAGCAAGGCGCGCGCCGCGGGGATTCACTTGATTACTGCGACACAGCGCCCGTCGGTCGACATTATCACGGGCACTATTAAAAACAACCTTCCGACGCGTATCGCGTTTAAGGTCAGCTCGTTCGCCGACTCAAAAACCATTCTCGACAAGGGCGGCGCGGACAAGCTGTTCGGCTGGGGTGACATGCTGTTCATGAGCGCGGAATTCTCTGAGCCTAAGCGGCTTCAAGGACCGTATATCTCGGATGACGAGGTGAGGAATGTCGTAAACTTTGTCAAGAGCAATAACAACACGGATTATGACGAGGAGGCGAGTAAGGTAATCTTTGCGGAAAAATCAGCGGCAGACGACGCGGTCGCCGCAATCGAGGATTCGGGCGGCGAGGAGGATGAGTTGTTCAAGGACGCCGTGCGGTTCGTCGTGGAAAGCAAGATTGGCTCGATTTCGATGCTACAACGCCGCTACCATATCGGATTCAATCGCGCGGGGCGGCTTATCGACGCTATGAGTGCGCGCGGAATCGTTGAGCAACTCGAGTATGGCACGAGCAAGCCGCGCACCGTATTGATTACTACGGAAGACCTTAACGACATATTCAAGAACGAGGAAGAGGACTAGTAAGCGCGAATGAGAATACTTGTAATATCGCTCGGCTGCGATAAAAACAAGGTGGACACCGAGAATATTATCGGATATCTTACAGAAGGCGGTCATTCGCTCGTCGCCGAGTATTGCGATGCGGATATAGTTATCATCAATTCTTGCGCTTTTTTGAAGTCGGCAATCAAAGAAAGCATAGATACCGTATTCGAAGCGGCAAATGCCGCTTCGGCAAAGATAATACTTGCGGGCTGTCTGCCTCAGCGGCATATGACTGAGATAACCAATGAAAATGGACTGACTGAGGTTGACGCGTTCGTATCCAATCAGCATTACCACCGCATCAACGAGGTAATCAAAAAAGTTGTAAACGGCGAAAGAGTAATACTCGATAACACATTAAACGGACGCATTTTGCCAAGCGCAAACCGTGTGCTTACCACTCCGCTTCATTATGCGCACTTAAAGATTGCCGAGGGTTGCGACAACTGCTGCACATACTGCACGATACCGAAAATCCGCGGTCATTATGTTTCGGAGTCTATCCAAGCGGTCACGGAACAGGCAAAAAGACTTATCGATGCGTATGGGACGAAAGAATTCATGCTTGTTGCGCAAGACGTGACGCGTTATGGGAGCGACTTGGGAGAACTTCGCCTTATGCGGCTTCTCGACGAGTTGGAAAAGCTCGACATATACAAGCTCCGTTTGATGTACTGCTATCCCGAGCTTGTGACAAAACCGCTAATAGACCGCATTGCCTCAGGTGGCAAGATAGCAAGGTATATCGATATGCCGATGCAACATATCGAGGACAGAATCCTTGCGAAAATGAACCGCAGATGTGGCGAGAGGGAGCTTCGTGCGCTCATGGATTACATAAAGGGCAAGGATATAAGCGTACGTTCCGCCTTTATTGTCGGGTTTCCGACGGAAAAAGATAGCGAATTCGGGCGGCTGTGCTCTTTTTTGTCCGAATACCGTATAGACAACGCAGTCTTTTTCCCATATTCGAGGGAGGAGGGTACGGCGGCGTATAGTATGAAAGAACAAGTGCCGTATTCAATCAAGCGCAAGCGGCTCTTTGCGGCGACCGCTTTGCAGTCGGCAATAATGGCGGAGCAAGCCGATAGGCTGATTGGAAAGACGCTTGAGGTGACCTATGACGGAATCGACTACGGCAAGCGTCGCTTTTTCGGGCATAGCGAATACAATCACCCCGAAATCGACAAAAAAGTATATTTCACAGCGGATATGCCCTTAGATATCGGTAGCCGATACCAAGTAAAAATTACCGGACGCACAAAGCTTGACTCCAAGGGGCATTCGGAGGCGTAAAAATGAATTTACCGACAAAAATCACAATAAGTAGAATATTTTTGATTCCGGTATTCTTGGTGTTTTTCTATGTGCCGTTTTGGGGACATTATTTTTTTGCCGCCTTGGTGTTCACAATCAGCGCTTGTACGGACTTTGTGGACGGGTATATCGCGCGCCACCGCAATATGGTCACTAACTTCGGTAAGTTCCTCGACCCGATAGCGGATAAGGCGCTTGCCGCCGTTGCAATGGTCGTCATGGTAGACGTAAATCAATTGCTCGCTCCCTATGGCGCTGTAGCGGTGTCACTTATTATATGCCGCGAATTGATTGTGTCGGCATTCAGAATTGTTGCCGCGTCCAAAGGCATAATGCTTGCGGCGGATACGCTCGGTAAGCTCAAAACCATATTCACAAATATTGCGCTTCCCGTCATAATGCTCGCCTTTGCGTTCACCGCGAAGCAGCTAGGGAACTTGTATAAAATCTATCATTATTTCTTCTATTACGCCGGTCACGTCGCGTTTGCCATAGCATTTGTGCTAACGATTGTATCCGGCGCGCACTATATCGCCGCCAATAAAAAGGTATTCGAGGAAAAAGGAGATGCCGATTGACCAAATACCTTAAAATATTCGGTTATGATACAATAACCGTCAATAGTACGCTCAAAGACATATTCGAGTTGTTCCGTACCGTCGATTATAAGGCGGAGACGGTCTTTGACGATACCTTGCTTATGGTGAGCGGCGAACAGGAAAGAGATGTTGATAATGCCCTTCGCGTAGTCTATGAGAACTTTGGGAACGCGGTATACGCGGATGAAAACATTACCCTATCCCAAAGGGCATTGGACTTTCTCAAGCTTTACAAATATAAGCTTTCCGCGGCGGAAAGTTTAACAGGAGGCTTAATCTGCTCGGCAATAATCGATAACGAAGGGGCAAGCGAGGTCTTTTACGAGGGCTTAGTCGCTTATTCTAACGAATCGAAAAAAGATAGGCTAGGTGTTAAGGAAGGGTCGTTAAACAGATACGGTGCGGTATCAAAAGAGGTTTGTATTGAGATGCTTGAGGGACTCTTGTCCGATAGCAACGCTGACATCGCGCTCGCCTCTACGGGTATCGCGGGTCCCGGTGGGGCGACTGAGCACAAGCCTATCGGTTTGACCTATATCGGAGTAGCGGACTATGAGCGGCACGAGGTGTTCGAGCATGTTTTTCAAGGCAACCGAGATGACATAAGACATAAGGCGGCTAATACCGCGTTATTTCATCTCATCAACCGACTAAAACAGCCTATGGATTTTTCGGCGATGGTAATCGGCGACATTATCAAGGAACGAGAATAAAAATAAACAACAATAAAATATAAAATAAACGGAAAATGCGAGGTAAATTATGGAAGATAAAAAAAAGGCATTGGAGCAGGCGATAGCCCAGATTGAAAAGGTTCATGGTAAGGGTGCCATTATGAAGCTCGGCGAGGACTACCGTAGTAATGTCGATGTAATTAAGACGGGTTGCTTTTCGCTCGATGCGGCATTGGGAATCGGCGGCGTTCCGCGCGGCAGGATTATAGAGATTTACGGCCCCGAATCCTCGGGTAAGACGACTGTTTCGCTACACATTATCGCGGAAGCGCAGCGTATCGGCGGTACTGCAGCGTTCATTGATGCGGAGCATGCGCTTGACCCTTCATATGCCGTCAATCTCGGCGTCAAACTTGACGAACTGTACATATCGCAGCCCGATAACGGCGAACAAGCGCTCGATATTGCCGAAGCACTCGTTCGAAGCGGGGCGATGGATTTGATAGTAATCGATTCGGTCGCGGCGCTTACGCCCAAAGCAGAAATCGAGGGCGACATGGCGCAAAACCATGTGGGACTTCAAGCAAGGCTTATGAGTCAGGCACTGCGCAAGCTCACCGCGATTGTCAACAAGGCGAAAACAAGTGTGATATTCATCAACCAACTGCGCGAAAAGGTGGGAATAATGTTCGGAAATCCCGAGGTGACCCCGGGCGGAAAGGCATTGAAGTTCTACTCAAGCGTAAGGCTTGATGTAAGACGCAAGGACGCGATTAAGGACGGCACGAACATAATAGGCAACCGAACTGTGATTAAGGTGGTCAAGAATAAGCTTGCTCCGCCCTTTAAGATTGCCGAATTCGATATCATCTACGGCGCGGGAATCTCCAACGAGGGCTGTGTTGTAGATATGGCGGTCGAGCGCGGCATATTGAAAAAAAGCGGTTCTTGGATTAGCTTCAACGAAGAGAGGCTAGGACAGGGAAGGGATAGAGTAGTCACGCTGCTCAAGGAAACCCCCGCTCTTTTGGAAGCTATCGAAAACCTTTTGATTGGCGAATCCAAATAATTACTTAAGCGAACAAGCAAAATTCGGATTGAAAATGGCGAAAAAATGAGTCGTTAATGATAAAACGAGCCGCTATAATGGCAAAAACGAGTCGTTATAAATAGCAAAAATGACCGTTATAAGTAGCAAAAAAATGAATTGGGATAACAAAAGAATCACCAATTAAGAATAGTTTGCTTGCCAAAATAACAAAACGAAAGAGAATTAACAAAATTAAAATACGGTATCGAAAAAGCGAAAGGACAACCCACCGAAATAACTCAAAACAATTTACATATATTATTGACTTCTATAAGGATTGTAAGTATAATAAAATCAGGTTATTTTGGTATTAATTATAATACCTTGTTGCTTTAAAAATGAATATAGGAGGTTTGGAAATGATAAGCAGTATAGTTTTGGCTATAGTGCTTTGTGCAGCATTACCATCTTGGGCAACCGCGATTATCGCGATAGTGGCGGCGGTTGCGGGCGGATTTTTGGGATATTTCTTTTATAGATTATTCGTGAATAAGAAATTCAGCAGTGCAAGAGAAGAAGCACAGCGCATTTTAGAAGAAGGAAGACTAGAAGCAAAGACACTGAGAAAGGAGGCGTTACTCGAAGCAAAGGAGGAACAGCACCGACTGCGTAGCGAGATAGAAAAGGAGTCGCGGGAGCGGCGTAGCGAACTGCAGCGCGCGGAGCAAAGATTGACATCGCGCGATGAACAGCTTAACAAAAAGGAGGACTTTTTAGACCGTAAGATTCAGGAGCTTGACAAATCCAAAACTCAACTTGAACAGAAAGAATTGGACATTATCAAGCGCGATAACGACATCAAGAATAAAGAGGAAGTAATGGCGAAGGAGCTTGAGCGCGTATCGGGACTGACCAAAGAGGAAGCGAAAAGTATACTAATGGAAGCCATGCTTGACTCGGCGAAAAAGGACGCAGTGAATCTCGCAAAGGAGATTGAGGCGACGGCGCGCGAGGACGCGGAGAAAAAGGCGAAAGAGATTGTGGGGCTTGCAGTGCAAAAGTGCGCGGCGGACCATGCTCAAGAGATTGCAGTATCCGTTGTTGCGCTTCCTAACGATGATATGAAGGGAAGGATTATCGGACGCGTGGGCAGAAATATCCGCGCGCTCGAGAACAGCACCGGCGTAGATGTCATTATTGACGACACTCCGGACGTAGTGACGCTGTCGGGTTTTGACCCGATAAGACGCGAAATAGCGCGCGTCACCCTTGAGCGGCTGATAGCCGACGGACGGATTCACCCTGCGCGTATTGAAGAGATGGCGGACAAGGTCAAGAACGAGATTGGCAACCAGATTAAGGAAGCGGGCGAAGCCGCGGCATTCGAGGCAAGCGTGTTCGGACTTCATCCCGAGCTTGTCAAAATACTCGGTAGGTTGAAGTACAGAACAAGTTATGGTCAAAACGTATTGAAACATTCGCTTGAGGTCAGTCACTTAGCGGGTATAATGGCAGCGGAGCTCGGCGCAGATATCAAGATTGCAAAACGCGCGGGACTGCTCCACGATATCGGCAAGGCAGTTGACCACGAGGTCGAAGGCACACACATTTCAATCGGCGTAGAGATTGCCAAGAAGTTCAAGGAGAGTACGGCAGTAACACACGCGATAGCGGCACACCATGGCGATATTGAAGCGACGACGCTCGAGGCGGTCATCGTTCAAGCGGCGGACGCTATCTCGGGAGCGCGGCCGGGAGCAAGGCGCGAGTCTATCGAAAATTATGTAAAAAGACTCGAAAGCATCGAGAAAATTGCCAATTCATTCCAAGGCGTGGAGAACTCATACGCGATTCAAGCGGGAAGAGAGATTCGCGTCATGGTTAAGCCCGATGAGATTGACGACGGCAAGACCTATTTTATAGCTAAGGAAATAGCGAAGAGGTTGGAGGACGAGTTGGAGTATCCGGGGCAAATCAAGGTTAGCGTAATCCGCGAATTAAGAAGTGTGGAGTA
>CAYOYS010000009.1:0-6304 GCA_964408255.1 uncultured Christensenellaceae bacterium
AGCATTAAGATTTTTACAAATATATAATCTATACAATATATTGTGTTTTTTCTTGTCATCTACCACTATTTTGAGTGTCGCTCCCCGATTACTTTGCCGTTAGTGCGGCGTCCAAAACTCTTACACATTCTTGCGCGTCTTGCGAATACAGCGCACCGATTGAGTGCGCGAATTCACGATTGGCAACCGCGCCCCCGACTATTACGCAGATATCGGGGTGTAGCGCCTTAATTGCCGCTGTCGATTCCGCCATATTGTCGAGCGAAGTCGTCATCAGCGCGGATAGCCCTACGACGTGCGGAGAATGTCTTTCGATTGCGTCTAGTATCTCCTCTGTGGATACGTTCTTGCCCAAATCGTGTATCCTATATCCATAATTGGACAGCACCGCTTTGACTATATTCTTGCCAATGTCATGCACGTCGCCTTTTACCGTTGCAAGTAGCATAGTCGCTTTGTACTCCTCCGCTTCGTGGATATATCGTTCCCGAATGTAGCTTAGCGCCGCTTTTGCACTTTCCGCGCCCGCAATAAGCTGAGGCAGGAACGCTTTGCCTTGCTCGTATAGTTCGCCGAGCCGGTTGAGCGCCCCTATTATATTAATATTAATAATAGATATATAGTTATCCTTATTAGTTATCTGCTTGACCGCTTCCGCCGCCTCCTTTTTCAGTCCGCGAAGAATCGCCGCGTCCACGGTAAGCCCGCCCTCGGGAACAGGCTCGGGAATATACCCCGAATAAGCCGCGATATAGTCGGCGCAGTTTGCGTCCTCTCCTTTTAACGCGCGCTCGGCAAGCGCGTTGCGCTGCCTTTTTGCGGACGGATTGATTATAGCAAGCGTCAATCCCGCGTCTTGCGCCATCTCCAAAAATGTAGCGTTGACCGCCTCGCGGTAGGGCAATCCGAACGAAACATTGGATATTCCGAGCACTGTTTTGCGGTCTTTTGCGTAAAGCTTTTTTACCGCCTCAAGGGTAGTTTTTGCGTTGTCCGTATCTACGCTTATCGCAAGGGTAAGCGGGTCGAATATCAATCTTTCAGAACCGATTCCAATACTTTCGGCGCGCTCGGTAATTCTGTCGGCGACCGCCATTCTTCCTTCGAGATTGGGGATTCCGCTTTCATCTAAGCATAGCGCTATAAGGTACGCCCCATATTTTTTCGCAAGCGGAAGGATTGCCGCAAGGCTTTTTTCCTCTCCGTTGACCGAATTGATTATGGGTATTCCGTCAACCGCTCTCAACGCTCTATCCAAAGCCTTAGGCCTTGTCGAGTCAAGCTGCAACGGCGCGTCTATCACGCCTTGCAGCAGCTTGACGGCGCGCGAAAGCTTCTCGCCCTCATCGATTCCCGCAAGCCCCATGTTGACGTCGAGTATATCCGCGCCCGCCTCTTGCTGCTCCGCGGCAATTTTAATGATATAATCATCGTCGTTATCTAGAATCGCTTTTTTAAGCAACGGCTTACCCGTAGGGTTCAGCCGTTCACCGACGATTACGGGAGCATTTAATTCTACGACGCGGCGACCCGAGCATACGGCATCCGCGCGGTTGTCAAAAATTGTAAAGGGCAAGGAAGCGGTTGCTTGAATCAGCTTGTGTATATACTCGGCGTTCGTGCCGCAGCAACCTCCGAGAATATTGACGCCAAAGCGCGCGATATACTCCATCTCGGCGGCAAAGCGTGTCGAATCCATATCGTATTCGGTGCGTCCGTTTTTGTAGAACGGAATACCCGCGTTGGGCTTTGCAAAAACGGGTACTTTTGCGTATTTGATTAATTCTTTGATGTTTTCTTTCATTATGTCCGGTCCCGAGCCGCAATTCAGCCCTATCGCGGACGCGCCCAAGCCCTGCGCTATAAGCGCAAAAGAGGGTATCGAACAGCCAACAAAGCTCCTGCCCCCTTTATCAAACGTCATACTGCAAATTATCGGAAGTTCGGTATTTTCCTTGAACGCAAGAATAGCCGCTTTAAGCTCAAGGGTATCGGCAATCGTCTCGATAGCGACAAAGTCAACGGGCAAGGCCGCGACGATTTTTGCTTGCTCGGCAAAGAGTTCGTACGCTCTTTCAAAACTTAAGTCCCCATAAGGATAAAGAAGCGCGCCCAAGGCGCCGCAATCGTAGCCGACATATTCCGCGCCCGACAAGCGCGCGTTGGCAACCGCCGCCGAGATGATTGTCTCAAGCGCATATGCGCCCTTTAACTTGAGCGAATTGGCGCCGAATGTATTAGTATACACGGCATTGCTGCCCGCCTCTATATACGCTTTATGGATATCTATGACTGCCTCGGGCGCGGTAACGGATAGTTCTTCCGCGTTCTCGGTGGAAAAGCCTTTGTTGATAAGCTCGCTGCCCATTGCGCCGTCAAGGAATATTCTTCTGCTATATATCGCGTCTAAAAATTTCATTTTGTATCTTTCCTATATTCGCAATCATTTGCGCAGCTTTCGCACGGCGTTGCCTTGCGGCTTGCCGCCCCGCCTATCCCGATTAACGCGGTGACGGATTTGACGGGTGTCAGCATGTTGCTTTCGTTGACCGTAATGCCGAGGTATTTATCGGCTTTTAGAAGAGTTATTATATCCCTTTGCGCCGCGAGGTCAAAGTCACCGTAGCCGCAGCTGATTCGCGGTCTTGCGCCTTTGCCCGCGCTTGACTGCTCCGCCTTGACCTTCGCTTCGAACTCGTTTGCGGCGTTCTCGATGTAATCGGTAAGAACGGCGTTAAGCACTACCGCTTGGGTCATATCTTTGGCGGAAAATTCCCTTAGCATTTTGTCCGATTCAAGGGTCAAAGTCAAAGCGAACAGCACAAGCCCCGAGCAACCGTTGAGTACCTTTTCGATAAGCTTTCCCTTAAAGACGACATCCGTTCCCGTAAGAGCGTAGCCGTCTTCCCTCTTTTCGATATCGTATTCGCCCGAGATAAGCCGCGGCGCAAACCTTGCGCTTGCTAAGCCGTATAGCCTTTCGATAAGAGCGTCGGACACTCCTCCGTCTCCGCTTTTGATTCCGAGATACCGCCTGACCTCGCGCTTATTCAACATGCTAAGCCTTTATAATCGAGCGAATATTCGCGAAAATGTATGCGGCAACCTTGGGATTGTTCATCGAATATAGGTGTATCCCGTCCGCGCCTCCTATAATAAGGTCGCTGATTTGCTCCACCGCGTAATTTAGCCCCGCTTGGAACAGCGCTTCGGGATTGTTTTCGAACCGCTGCACCATTTTTGTCAATTTTGGCGGTAGCTTCGCGCCCGAGAGAGCGACAATCCGAAGAATCTGCCTGACGTTAGTAAGCGGCATTATACCCGCTTGTACGGGAGTATCGATATCGTAGGCGCGCATCTGCTCTACCATACGATAAAAGTCGCCGTTGTCAAAAAACAGTTGCGATACAAAGTTGACAACGCCGAGCTCTGCTTTTTTCTTCATAACCATAAGGTCTTGCGCCCAATCGGCGCTGTCGGGATGCCCCTCGGGGTAGCATGTGACGAATACCTCGAAGCCTCCGTAACCGTTGATAAATTCAATCAAATCGGTGGCGTACTTAAAATCCTTTATTTCCGCGCCGTCCGTCAAATCTCCGCGAAGTGCGAGAATACGACCGATTCCCTTTGCCCTCAAATCGTCGAGCGTAGCTTTCATTTCGGCGCGCTTAGCCCATGTGCATGTCAAATGAGCGACACCGGGTATTCCTAGCTCGTTCTGAATATAACCCGTCACCTCGCCTGTGAATTTTTCTCCTCCCTTTCTATAAGTTACGCTTATATAATCGGGCTTGATAGAGGAAAATTCCGCCAAACGGCCATAAATTTTATTCGCCTCCGAATCGTCTTTTGGAGGAAATACCTCAATGGAAAATTCTGCCATATTACCTCTTTATCCGATGTACGCCTTTCGTTCGTCACCGCTTAATCCTATATCTTGTATCACTTGCACAGCCTATTCGAGCGCGGCAAGCGTTGCGTCCACCTTGTTCCCCACCGCTTCGAGTACGTCGTCGGCAAAGATGACGAAAAGGTGTGAAGTTCCCGTTCTGCCGTTCCCGCCGTTGGAGACGTATACCTTATCCGCAAGCGCCGCAAGCTCCTCTTCCGTCTCGTCGCCCGCAAGCAGACCGCAAGTCCCGCTCCACACACTGACCAAGCCGTCGCCGTAGGTAAAGTATTCGTAATTTGCCGTACCGTTAGAGAGCGCGTTGACCGCCTTGAGCGTCTTAACTCCGCTTCCCTGAACGTAAAAGGTGTTGACAAGTTCGCTTATCTGCCGTCCGTTGGGCATAAGGGATTGTTGGTACGCGGCAAGGTTCGCAAGAGTGGGTTTCAAGTCGCCGTTCGCCATATGCGTCATCGAAACAAGGTACGCATCGGTCTCGAATAGCCCAAGAAAATCTTCATAACTCCCCGCCTCGCCGTCATATGTAAGACACGAGCCCTCGTAGAGCGGCGAAGCAAAGAATTCTTCGTTGGGGAATAGGTTGTATAACGATACAAAGTTCTTCGCCAAACCCTTGAAAATGTCGAATATTTCGCTTGTATCGATGCCTATTGTGCTCATGAGCGTCTTAAGCATTCCGCTATCGAGCTTCTGCATCAAGTTATTGAACATTACCGAGGGATTGGGGACTCCCTCCTCATTATAATCTTCTGCCTTAAGCTTAAGCAGGTCTATCACCGACTTAATAAGCTGATTATCGGGAATCGGCACATAAAATTGGTCAATCATCTCGGGAATTGCCGCAATCAACCCTTCGTACAGCAAGTATACTGTATCGATAGCCCCATAGAACGGGGTGCTGAACGGAACGAACAGCTCAGTCATCTCGCGGTTGGCTTCTTTCTTAAAAAAAGAACTTGCGACAAGGCCGCCCATGCTATGCGTAAAAAGCATAATTTTATCGTATTCTTTATCAGTGATAAAGGCTTCGAGCTTGTCCGCGATTTCGTCGGTATGCAGCCGCCAATCGTACTGCCAAATAACTACCTCATAATCCTCGCCGTAATCTCTAACAAGCCGCTCATAAAGCGGTTTCATAAGGTTAGCCATAACGTACATGCCGGTCGGGTCGTCCATGTTTGCGGGGCGAATCGGGTCGTCGTCTTTCAATGCACCGTCCTCGTTGACGGGGATGAGTTCAAGTAGCGAGGTGGCGGGGTCGGTGGACATTACGCCCGATATCAGGCTACCGATTTCCTCTGTGCCAAAGTCGGTCACGCAAAATACGGGAAGTTCTGTTTCCGCGTTATACAGACAACCTTCGCCTATACCGTGAAGCAGTAGCATCGCTTTTTTGGGATTATCTTCCGACTCGTTATTCACGGGCACATTTGGCGTGCAAGCCGCAAAAACCATAAGCGCCGAACATAATAAAACTGACACAACTAAAATCGCAATTATCTTTTTCATATCCCCTCCTAAATACGGTCGGTAATATATTATACAATACTTTGGTAATTCTTAACAAGTTATTTTATTGCCGCGATAATTGTGGCATTAATCAAAATAAGGTTTGGCGTAAACCGCAAAGCAAATTCCAAGGTAACGAAAGATAGCTATCTCAAAGGGCAATCATAGTATGATTAATATCGGATTTCAAAGAAAATTTAGCGAACGATTTAAGACGCGAACACGGTGTCTGTTTTATTTGGACGACGCTTTTGCGACCTATTTTCCTTCTTTGATATACCTTCAACCGCCTTTTTTTGACAAAATCAATAAAACAAGACAATTAATCTAAAATGTTATTTGCAGTAACCGTATTATATGCTATAATATTAAATATTTATCTTTCGGAGGTTACAATGACGGCTACCAATAGAAAAACAACTTTTGTTTTTATGATTATGTTAATTTCGATTACCGTATGCCTTGCCATAACAGGTCTTACTTTTAAGACGACCGCAGTGGCGGAGGAGGCGGAAATAACTATTAAAATCGCACATATATCCGATACTCATATATTTATTGAGGAATATTGCAATCAACTTTCTTCACATTATATGCGCACCTTCAATTCGGACGTGAAACTGATGGAGGAAAGCACCGCTGCCAATCAAGCTATCTTTGATAGGCTGTTAGAGGAAGAGCCGGATTACCTTATTTTGTCGGGAGATATTACAAGCAACGCAGAATACGCCGGACATGTCAAAATTGCCGAGATGCTTGCTGATTTTACCACTAAAATGCGCGCAATAGAGGGACACGAGAACTTTCAAGCGTTCGTAACCACGGGCAATCACGACCTATACAATAGCGGCGCGGCGAACTACATGCCTACGCAAGAGGAGCTCG
>CAYOYS010000009.1:6404-12821 GCA_964408255.1 uncultured Christensenellaceae bacterium
GGACGAGGCGGAGAAGCTAGCGCTGCTCGCCGGATATAAGGCGGCGATTAGGAATACCTCGATTGCGGATTTTGCCGAGATTTTTACTGATTTCGGCTTCGACGGCGGGAATGGGGCATACAGCTACTTTTATGACAGCGAATATTGGTATGACGACAAAGCCCCTTTGACGACAACGACTCCTTCCAACGACGCAATAAAAGCATTTGACGCGGGCAACGATGCGTATGAGATATTGGCTCCATACGCAAGGACGGGCGCATTGTCATACATCGCGAGAATGGACGGGATTACCTTTGTAATATTCGACACCTCGCTCCGCACCTACGAGGGCGCATCGGGCGCACTAGACGGCTGGGAGCACAAGACGGGCGGTATGGTAACGGACGAGATGCTCAAATGGGCGATTGACGAAACGCGCGCGGACGTTGACGCAGGCCGTCCGATTGTCGCCGTCTCGCACCAAAACTTCTTGCCCCACTTTGAGATGGAAGACAAGATACTTAAGGACTTTACCTTGTTTAATTGGGAAAAGGTAACCTACACCCTTGCGGACGCGGGTATAAAGTACGGTCTAAGCGGACATATGCACAGCTTTGACATTGCCAATTATGTTACACAGAACGGCAATGTGTTCTTTGATTTTGAGACGGGTTCTCCCATTTCTTACGCGTCGGGCAGCCGAATCCTCGAGTTTACATATTCCAAGCAAGGCGACATATATACCGAGAACGTATACAGTACGGTATTGCCTAATGACGTTTCGTTAACCTACCATATACCCTATTACAACAGCGCGACGGGTCTTATCGAGCAGCAGGAAAAAACCCTTGATAACTTGCTCGACCATTTGGACGCAATGCAGTCGGATATGCTCCCTAACCTTCTCGAAGGCTACCTCGACGAGGACTTTATCGTAGGTATGCTTACCGGAATGCTTGAGGGGCTTAAGGGAATGGCGGGACTTGGCAACACCCTTTACGATTTGGCAGTAAGCTTGGTCAATCAGCTTTTGGCACTCGACCTCGAGCGCCCTACGTTCTCAAACGGCTACAACGCAGGCTCGACATACACCTTTGACGGAGTGCCGGACGAAGGTTACAACATTTTTGACCTTGTGAAAGACCTTGCACAATGGGCAATCAATCAAGATATGACCTTCGGGCTATCGGACAACCCTGTGACGCTCTCGGACACCGCCGCGCACATTTATAAAATGCATATTTCGGGCGCCGACCCGTCCGAGCTAAGTCCCGATATGCAGAATCTTGTCGCGCAGTGCGAGAACGGTCGCGTTGTTGATTTTTTGTTTACTACCCTTATCGACTTCCTGTTCCCGCAAATCGATATAATAACATCGGCGCCTTTAAGGACAAGCACAGAATCTCCCGCGCTTACGCCGGGCACAGGCTTTGACCTCGCTACCGAAATCGATAATATGAAGAAAAAGAACCGTATTATAGGTACGGTTATCGCAGGTTTTTTGACAGGCGACAATTTATTCGAACTAGTTCAATCGCTACTTCCGAATATCCCAACCGTGTTGGACTTATTGGGCAAATCCTTGGGTAGCTTAGATAGCGTACTCGGCTATGCCGCGAATATCGCTTCTTACGATAGCTTCACCGATTTTATCGACGGCGAAGTATTGCAAAAGTACGTGACCAACGCGTTGAAAGTCAACCTTGGCTGTTATGTGAAGCTCATAATTGCCGGCTGGGCGGCGGACGCGACTCCGGACGGAGCATCAATCGACCCCAACGCGGAAAGAGGCTGGAATGTTATCAACGAGCCGCGCTTCCATGTGGTCTATTCCGAAGATTCTTTCGGTGGCAACACCTACCGCATCGATTCGACGGTAGCGAACAGCGGCTCTTTGGACGTCGTTTCCTCTATCGGCAACGGTCTTTTGCCATCCATGCTCTCGGTAACTTTCGGGGACGAGATTGCAACAAGCAAGGAGTTCAAGTGGTTCACAAAGATTCAGACCGATATCTATAATCCCGATATTGTGCCCGCAAGCGTTCTCAAATATTGGACGGCAGACGACCAATCGGACGCGGTGTCAATCAATGCGGTAAGCGCCAACGTCTTACGCGAGATTCCGCTGATTGACCTTGGCATCACATACCTTACCAAAGCGATTCATACTTTCAATATGCATACCGTAAGTCTTACCGACCTCACCCCTAAAACAAGCTATTACTATAAGGTCGGCAGCGACACTTACGGTTGGAGTGATACTTATGTATTCAAGACGGGCGCGGCAAGCGGTGACAGCTTCACCATACTCGGGATAACGGATATTCAAGGCTCAGTTGAGGAGAATTATATCGAATCGCTCCTTGCGCTGCGCGTTGCGCTTAGCGTCGTCAAAAACCCCGCCTTTATTATCAGCGGAGGAGATAACGTGGACAAGGGCAGTTCGACTTATCAATGGAAGTGGCTGCTCGACGGTCAACGCGAGGTATGGGCGAATAACACCCTTGTAACCGTCGCCGGCAACCATGAAGAAAAAGGCTTTTCAATCGAGAGTTTTGTCGCTTTACCCGAGACTATTGAGACAGACGAAACCGGTCATTACTATTCGTATGATTATCTCAATACTCATTTTGTAATCGTCAATACCAACGACCTTGGTTCGAATAACGCGCTGAGCGCGACGCAGACTGCTTGGCTTATTGACGACCTTGCGGCGGCAAAGACCAATCCCGACATCAAATGGACGATAGTGACGCTTCATAAGGGTCTGTATACCGCAGGCTCACACGCTTTCGACCCCGATGTTATCGCGCTTCGCGCACAGCTTACCTCTATATTCGTAGAGGGCGGCGTTGACCTTGTGCTGCAGGGTCACGACCACACCTATTCGATGAGCAAATTCATCGGCGCGGACGGCTTGCCGACAGAGATTACCTATGACGATAGAGGCGCCGCAATCAACCCGTCCGGGATACCCTATATCAACCTCGGCACTATCGGAGACAAATTCTATAACTATATCTACCACGATGACGTGTATCTAGTAGATAGGAACGCACAAGACTATGCAAGCGGTCCTCTTTCAACATACTTCAAGAACGGCAATCTCGAGCTTACCGAGACCCCCGCATTTATGGAGCTTACCATTGATGACAACAATATCTTTGCGACAACATATACCATAGTTGACGGTGCCGCCGTCTTAGTTGACCGACTGATAATAAGCGACACCGCTGTAATTATTGAGCAACCAATACCCGATGACGGGCTCTCAGGCGGCGAGATTGCCGCAATCGTCTGCGGCTCGATAGTCGGCACTGCGGGAATCGGCTTCGCAATATTCTGGTTCATAGTCAGAAAGAAGAAATATGTTGCGTAACAGACCAATCCGAACAAACTACGCGCATACAGTTATGTGATTTTGATAAGAACACACCGTAAGCGCATCGAACAATGTACAAAACCGTCCGCACATGCGGGCGGTTTTAATATTTGAATATTGGATTGCTACAACACTTAGCATAACGTCCAATATCGTAATTAAATATGACAATAAAAGACTAACAAGCAATATGTCGGACAATTTTCGCATTTAAGATTATAGAATAGACACGGCAAATTAGATTTTTAGGCTATATTCTTAAAAACATTAAGAATCAATAAGAATCGACATCTAATTCGTATTGTAAATTCATTTTAATGTGTGTTATAATTATTGGACTATGATACAAAATAATTTAGTAGGTCGGAGGTAGTATTGAAGACTAATACAATAAAAACCGTCATCATTTTAATGGTGCTTGTCTTAAGCGCGCTGCTCATTGCCGGATGGCTCGGCGCGTTCGATAACAAGCCCGAGGTTTTGAGCTATGACGAGTTTATCGTTAAGCTTAACGACGGAGATATAAAGACTGTATATTTCAGCGGCGATTACGAGCTGTTTATTTTATACAAGAACAGCAATGCAGACGAAGCAAAACTTCCTAAGAACGCGGACGCAACCGTAAAAATCAGTTACAGGACACAAGTACCTGAGGTGATTTTGGCATATAACGACACCAACACTGAGGGCGCGCACGTCAAGATTATTTTTGACAATCCCTCAAGCAATAGTATGTGGCAGCTTTATCTACCCATATTGTTGTCGGCGGCGGTATTGATATTCTTTTTGTTCATAATCAACAAACAGCGCGTCAACGAAAGCAACAAGGCGTTAAGCTTCGGCACAACACGTGCGAATGTGACACTTAAGAGCAAAATCAAGTTTGCCGATGTCGCGGGTGCGGAGGAAGAAAAAGAGGAGCTTAAGGAGATTGTAGATTTTTTGAGTTCTCCGGGCAAGTTTTTGAACGTCGGAGCGAAGATTCCGAAAGGCGTCCTTTTGGTGGGGCCTCCGGGCACGGGCAAGACACTTTTTGCAAAAGCGGTGGCGGGCGAGGCAAATGTGCCCTTTTTCTCGATAAGCGGAAGCGATTTTGTCGAGATGTTCGTAGGCGTCGGCGCATCGAGAGTAAGAGACTTGTTTCAGCAAGCAAAGCGCAATATGCCTTGTATTGTCTTTATTGACGAGATAGACGCAGTGGGGCGTCAGCGCGGCACCGGTCTTGGCGGAGGTCATGACGAAAGAGAACAGACGCTCAATCAACTGCTTGTGCAAATGGACGGCTTCGAGACCAATGAGGGCATTATCATAATCGCCGCAACGAACCGCGCGGATATTCTCGACCCCGCCCTTTTAAGGCCGGGCAGGTTCGACCGTCAAATTTATGTCCATATCCCCGATGTAAAGGGAAGAGAGGCGATTTTCCGCGTACATGCGCGCAACAAGCCGCTGTCGGGGGATATCGACTTCAAGACCATTGCAAGAATAACAACGGGCTTTACAGGCGCCGATATCGCGAATCTTTTGAACGAAGCGGCAATTCTCGCCGCGCGCTCCAATCGTAATATGATTATTATGAAAGATATTCTCGAGGGCATCAATAAAGTAATATTAGGACCTCAGAAAAAAAGCCGTATCGTCACCGAAGCGGATAAGCGTATTACCGCCTACCATGAGAGCGGTCACGCCATAGTCGCCAAGGTTCTGCCCTACTGCGACGATGTTCAAGAGGTCTCTATCGTCCCGCGCGGTATGGCGGCGGGCTATACTCTGACAAGACCCGAGACGGACAACGACCATATCTCGAGGAACAAGTTAAACGATACTATCGCGATGATGCTTGCAGGGCGCGCCGCGGAAGAGATTGTAATCAAGGACATCGCCACCGGCGCAAGTAGCGACTTACAGCGAGCAAGCGCAATCGCGCGCAAAATGGTCACCGAATGGGGCATGAGCGATACACTCGGCAATATGTATCTCGGCACAGACCACGAAGTATTTATCGGTAAGACTTGGGGGCAACAATCCTATCTCAGCGACGAAATGCTTAGCCGCGTAGACGCGGAAATCAAAAAAATTATCGATTACAATTATCAACGCGCCTTGGATACGATTGCTGGTCATAGAGATATTTTAGAATCCATGGTCAAGCTACTTTTCGAAAAGGAAACAATCTATAAAGATGAAGTCGACATGCTCTTCGCAAATATGCCCGTAGAAGAGATTCTCGCGGCTATGGACGAAAAAGAAAGAAGTGGTAAGCCGCGCAACGATTCCGGCGCGCCAAAGGCGGACAAGGAAAGCGCTTTGTCAAAGACTTCGCCGACCGAAAGCGACTATATCCCTCCCGAGGGAAAATAAAATAATTAGGAGGACAACAATGAAACAATACAAGGTTTTGACTCAAAAAGACAAATGGTTTTCAGGTAAGTTCGACCCCGAAAAGCTCGAACAAGCGCTTAATGCATATGCTCAACAAGGCTGGGTTGTAAAGGCTTCCGCAAGTGCAAAAATTAGAGCAGTTATAGGCACAGACAGAGAAGAAATGGTAATAATCCTTGAAAGAGACGCTTGATTATGGCATATACTAGCATTTATAAAAACATAGTTTTTATCGAGGGAGAGCACTCGTCGGCGCAAAAGGTAATCAAAGTTAAGTCACGCAAGTGTTGGATAGGTGCGCAGCTCAAAAACCTTGATAATATCAAGGATACCCTTGCCGCAAAAGCCCGCGCCGCGGGCTGCAATGCGGTAATCGACTTCAAGTACGGTCAAAAGGCACGACTTCTTGCAATCGATGACGTAGCTTTTTACGGCTCGGGAACGGCGGCGATTTTGCCGGATGATGAATATCAAGAATTGCTTGCAAAGCATAGCGGCTAGAACAAGCACTACTTGCAAAGTACAACAGCTTAGTCAAAGGTTTGCTTACAAGGCATAGCGGCTAAAGTAGAGTACTTACGCATTACACTCGCTTGCAAAATCTAAGTATAAAAACTCAGAGTTATTATCAAAGCAACGCTAAATCAGAACAAATCACAAAATGAACGATA
>CAYOYS010000009.1:12921-23014 GCA_964408255.1 uncultured Christensenellaceae bacterium
CGCGCCGTTTTTTAATAGCCTAATTCTCTTAACACCGCCGCCGCCGCGTTGACTCCCGCAATGACCGCTTTGGAGGTGACTGTCGCATGTGTCAAATAGATGACTTCCCCTTCTCCGCTCGGAGTAGCTTTGCCCGATATCTCGGGTATCTCATGCAAATCTATCCCGCTAAATTGCTCGAGGTAGCTGGCGTTAAAGCACTTTGCGCCGTATTCCTCGCTCTCCTTGACCGTTATTCCTACAATTCTTTCTATAACGGTTCCATTAATGAGAATTAACATCTCTATTTCGTCAATGTAACCTCTTTTTGAAACAACCCTAAAAATCCTATATTCGTCCGAGACAAAGCAATTTTCTACCACGCAATGAGGATACATCGTCTTTTGCTCCATAGTAAGTCCAACTTCCTCGTATATGCGCTCGGAGTCAATCATGGGCGGGTAATTTATTCCCTTAGGTCTACACCCCGAAAACGCTAAAAACACCGATACAATCAATACTATAAGGATATATATATATATTTTATACTTATTCATTCTTATTTTCATTACCCAAATACCCACACAGAAAGGGCAATTTGCGCCGCGCAAGAGCTATTCATACTTATTTTCATTACCCAAATACCCGTGTCCTTTTTGTTTTATTATAACATTGTAATCTGTCTTATTTTATATTTTCAATTCTTTATGCCGTTCGCTTTACCTTTCGCTTTTGCAATAGGTAGGTATCGCACATACAATTGCAATCATTCAATACCGCAATCTTATCATTATTTGATACCGCCAACACTCTGTTATGTAGTTTATTAAATCTTCTCGTTTAATTATTATCCGCTAACCGCCCGCGCTTTGTCAATATCCATATCGCAATTTGCGCGGGCAAAGCACAATTTTTGACAAAACAAGTATGACATAAAAAGGCAAAGCCGATACGGTTTTAACCTTTCGCGGCAGTTGACATATGGGACGCTTTTTGTTACAATATACGCAATGTTCGATTTTGCGCTCCTAAAGCCTTTGCCATGGGCGCAAAACGGGGGTATTTTGTGAAAACGGATACCCTTCCATTGCGAAAAGAACAGCTTTTTTTCGTTTTGGTAAGGGTCCGACGGAGGAACTATGAGAAGATTTGACTTTGTATTTGCCGTATTGGCAACGGTTTTTGTCATTTTGTGCGCGGGATGTTTGACCGCTTGTTCGCCCGACCTCGGTTCGGAAACGCCAACTTTTATAGACGATGAATATGCGTTGACACTTAGGGGGCTTGTGGACAGCTTCGGCAATCCGCTTGCGGATATCGCAATTACCAAAGCCCAACTAAAGGCGCTCTACCTCACTCACCCTGTAATCTATACAGAGGACGAGCCGTGTTATCCTAGCGATAAGCAGGACGATAAGGGCAATCTGATAGCCCACTCGCTCGAGGGAGTATATCTCGAGGACGTTTTGGCAGAATATACCGAGAGCGGCACAATCGATGTCTACGGAAGCATGGTGCTTAGCGCTACGGACTCATATGTGACATTAGTGACAGAAGACCAATTCAATTCCTCCGGCCGCGGCAGCAAAATGATAATCGCGCTAAGCTATGACGGCAACACCCTCGATGTAAACCAAAAAAGCGGAGCGCTTCGCGCCGTCTTTCCCGACCAAATAATGAATTCTTGGGCAAAAAAATTATCTATGATTGAATTCTCTACCGAGATACTCTTAACGCCGCAAGTGAATCGGATATACTTTTTTGAGACGCTAGGCGACATGTTCGACGGACAATATACGATAACGAAAGAAGTCGAAGGAGGCGGCACCGCCGACTTTACCTATTACGGAAAAAGCATTGCCGAGCTTATCGAGGCAAACGTCTTAAATGCCGAGCCCACCGACAAAATGCATCTTTCGGCTTGGGATTACAACTCCGAAACAAATAGTTATTCCGAATATTCCGCGTGGACAAAATACGACATCTATGACGGTGGATATCTGCTGACGCACGTTCAGAGGGAGACGGAAGCTATCGAGTCTTTGACGAGAGCGCCTATATTCGACGGTCCTCTTTTCTCTGCGGGCATGACCGTCAAAAATATTCTTGCAGTCTCCGTGTTCAACTCGGCGATAGTGTCGCTTAATACCGCGTTCGAGCGGTACGATACCAATTCGGACGATTCAATTTTGATAAAAAATATTCTTATTAAGCTCAATATGTATAACGAGGACGACAAGTATATAGTCACCGCAACCAACGAGGAAACAGCGGAGCTTACCGCGTCTGAGATATTCGCGGCGTCACTTGTCAAAGATAACGGCGAATACCTTCTTAACTACGGCAACGAAAGCATAGCGGTAAAAAAGATTGCCGTCAAAATAGGTTAAGCAATAATCCCAAGCCAATCTGTCACAAGACAAAACAATCAAAATATCGCTTAACTCAATGGATTTTCAAATACATGGTATATGAAAATATTGTTGATTCAATGGATTTATCCATTGCGTTTATAAAATACTAATCCAAATAAAAGGAGGAAATTTATGAAAAAAAGTACCGTATTAAAAACATTGACATTGGTTCTTGCTATCGCGCTCTGCGCGTTGCTGTTAGCCGCTTGCGTTCCCGAGCCCGAGCCCACACCACAAAATAACGCCTATCCGATACCCGAAGACCTTGTCATAAATGTGGAAATCTACGAGGGCGCAACCCTTCTTGGCACAATTACCGAAAGCGCGCTCGAAGGGATTGCTCAAGAAATCGTCACTATGACCACTACCAATTCGATGGGTACCGAAAAGACCGAATCATATGTCGCCTATTCTATTAGCGCAATTCTCAACAAGCTCGGAATAACGCTTCCCGCCGTTACCTCAGTCAAGACAGAGGCAACCGACGCTTACGTGTCTTCTTTCGATATAACCTCGCTTGCCGCTTCCTACCTAACCATAGGATTCGAAGAGGACGGGGCGTTCGTTGAGGACACCAAGACCAAAAACAACAAGGTTGTAATGCAGGCGCCCCGCTTTATCTTGGACAAAACAAGTGTGTCATCAAACGATGTTACAAAAATGGTAGCAAGGATAATCGTAAACCCGACTGCTCCTTACGAAATCCCCGAAAACCTTGATGTGGACGTGGAAATCTACGAGGGCGCAACCCTTCTCGGCACTGTATCGAACGCGACACTCGAGGCGGTCTTTCAGCAGATTGTGACAATAACGACCGTCAAGGACGAAGTCGAAACGACCTCGGCTTATGTAAGCTACTCAATGAATGATATTTTCCATGAGCTAGATATCGCGCTTCCGCAAGCAATAACCTCGGTAAATGTCGTTGCGACCGATGAGTATGAGACAAATTTTCTCATTACCTCTTTGGACGCGGCATATTTGACCATAGGCTTCGAGGATGACGGAGAGTTCGCGGAAGACATAAAGACGAAAAATAATACCGTGACCGTTCAAGCGCCCCGCTTTATCTCGGACAAAGCAAGCGCATCTTCAAACAGTGTGACAAAAATGGTAGCAAAAATAATCATCAATCCCGCGGCATAATACGCAATGGCCAACACAAAATCCCCAAAACGGTTCAAGCTAAAAGGCTTGAAGATATTCGGGGTGTTCGACCTCGTCTTGCTTGCTATGCTCACCGCGTTGAGCATAGCTTTCAAGGCGGTTGTCGGGATTCTGATACGCTTTATTACCGGCCCGCTTGGAATTCCGGGCGGCGCGTTAGCGGGCGGCCTTTATATGCTTTGGCTGCCGCTCGCTATTGCGCTTACCGGCAAACGCGGCTCCGCCGCCTTAATCGCGGCAGTGCAAGTCGTTGTAATGGTGACAACAGGCGCGCCGGGTAGTCATGGGGTCTGGACGCCGCTTACCTATATGCCGCCGGCTATTCTTGCCGAACTTGTGTTTCTATACAGACCCAAGAATTATTATAACGCCGTACAATACGTTATTGCTACGATATTAGCGAATATAGCGGGTACAATCGGAAGCAATCTTTTATTCTTCCGAATGTCTTTTATTCCCCTTATGTTCACGTTGCTCGCCGCGGCATCCTCGGGCGCGCTCGGAGGGATAGTCGCTTACTTTGCCTATAGCACCGTAAAAAAATCGGGAGTACTCGACAAGCTCCGTAAGTCAAGCGATACCGCTTGTCCCGCCGCGTTTGACAAGGCGGCGGAGCAAACAGAATTTTTTGACGCGACGCTACCTGCGCGCTCCTTGACCAAAACAGACAACGCGCATGATAAGGATATAAAAAGCGCCTTGAATACTCAAGAAAGGCGTGACGAGGATATAAAGAATTCAACTGCTCAAGAAGCATGCAATGAAGATATAGAAAGTGCCTTGCATACTCAAGAACCGAATGACAAGGATATAGAAAGCGTCTTGAACAATCAAGAAATGCGTGACGAGGATATAAAGAATTCAACTGCTCAAGAAGCATGCAATGAAGATATAGAAAGTGCCTTGCATACTCAAGGAACATGCGGTGAGCATACAGAAAGCGCCTTGAATACTCAAGAAAGGCGTGACGAGAATATAGAAAACTCAACTGCTCAAGAAGCATGCAATGAAGACATAGAAAGTATCTTGAACACTCAAGAAAGGCATGACGAGAATATAGAAAACTCAACTGCTCGAAATACGAACAGCGAGGAAGTATTAAGATATAAAGGAAATAAATTTGATGAGATGTTATAAAAAAATATTATTAAATATCGCGGCATTATTACTGATAACCCTTTCGGTATTAAACTTTACCGCCTGCGATAAGCCCGCGGAACCCTTTTTTGCGGCAATCGACGGAGACGTACTCGGCGATACGATTATGGTGGACTTAGGCAGAATTAAACCGATTGATTTTGTATACCAAAGCGACGACACCGAGATAAAAGCCTCGGGTTGGCAGCTTGGTGCCGTCCTTTCTAAAATCCAATTCATTTATGACGATAACTACTTGATGCTGACTGCTTCGGACGGCGTTAGCGCGGTAATCGAAGCGGAACTGACCGGAACGATTTATCTATACAAGAACACAGAAGGCGGTCTTTCCGCAAAAAGTATAGATTATCCGCCGGTATGCTCGATAAAGAATATTGCGGAGATAACAGTTATCGCAAAGTCGCCCTCAAGCGGCGGATATAAGCTGCTCTCAGTCAACAGCACAGAATATGTAAGCCGCGGCAATGCAAAGCTTAGACTGTTTGATTGCGCCGCCGAAAACCGTCTTAACGACAATCTTGCGTACAAGTATCTGCCCAAAGTCGATAGAAGTGTGTCGTCATTTACGGGTAAAGAGGACAATGTCGTCTATTGTACCGATTACGATATATGCAAAAGCGCCGACCTTGTATCGCTGTCTTGGCAAAACGGAGGACTCGCGCTTCAAATAGACGGAGAGCAAAAGGCGGTGTTCGGCTTTGCGTCGGGAACTAATCTTATGGTTTACGATGCGTACAATCAAATGAAAAATATACTCGACGAAGGGAAGCGGGTAATGTTCATACTTCCCGACGGCTTCTCGCTCGAGCAGGCGAATTATTTTTCAGATTATCTCGATACGCTCTCCCCTTCCAACGCTTCGACCGCGCTCACCGTCCATACCGCGATATCACCTGTTGCGCTCGCCTCTATCGTGACCGGCGAGACTCCGTATGTTACAAAAGTTAGCTTTGATATTGACGAGAGCCGTCGGATACTCAAGCCCGCGGTGTCGGATATCTTCGATTACGCCCTCTCTTTGAACAAAAAAGTCAGTTATCTCGAGGGCAACGGCAATTTGATAATAACTAATGTCGAGCCTACGTACGCATTGTCCGACGAACTTATTTTCGAAAACGCAAAAGCGGCGATTAATGCGGATTGCGACCTTATCTTTGTGCATTTTCATGA
Organism: uncultured Christensenellaceae bacterium; assembly: GCA_964408255.1. GTDB lineage: Bacteria > Bacillota > Clostridia > Christensenellales > CAG-1252 > SACC01. The sequence continues at coordinate 18,810 of CAYOYS010000009.1, forward strand.
GATTGACGACATCAACCACGAATACTCCCCACTGTCCAACGAATCAAAAACCAAAATTCTGTATATCGAAAGCTATATCGAGTACCTTATTGGGCAATTTCAAGGTACGGTTATCATAGTGCCCGACCATGGCCACATAACCTTATATGACGAATCGCAAAAGGCATATGGCAAGCACGGATTATTCACCAACCTCGATATGTACGTGCCCTATTACGTCTTTGAGGAGAACGAATAATGACGGCAAGACGGCTCGACAAAGGCACAATCGCCGCAATCATCATCTTTTTGGTGCTACTTGTATCTTTTTCTGTATTCTTGCCTATCTATCTCAATTATAACAAGGCATATTGTGAGCTGTATCAGAATAGCGAGATAAAAATAGTCGCGTACGGCAACGAACTCGGTGTATACACGCTTGATGAACTGCTCGCCTTAGAAGGCGTTAGCGAAGAGGACTTTTCGGCGGTTTACGACACGAGCAACAGCGAGCCGGTACAAAAGACCTACACGGGTATCGAGCTTAAGACGGTACTTTTGGCGCTCGATGTCGACCTCGAGAACGCAAGAACGGTGACATTCAAAGCATCGGACGGCATGAACAAAATATACAGTCAACAAGACGTCATCGCCAACAACAATGTCTATATTGCGTACAAGGTCAATGGACGCTTATTCAATAAAGGAATAGACCCCTTCGGCTACACCAAGAAAGCGGAGGACGGCGGTCCATTCGTCGCAATTAAGGTTTCGGATATCTATTCGCAAAACCGTTGCAAACTTATGGTAGAGGTAGAAATAAAATGAAGCTTTGTGTGCGGAACCTCGCCTTAAGATACGGCGATAATATTATCTTTGAAGGTTTGTCTTTCGACCTTAATGCGGGAGAGCTTCTCGGCATAAGGGGGGGCAACGGCGCGGGCAAAAGCTCGCTTTGCCTATGTCTTGCGGGGCTTATCGGCTATGATAATCAAGCGACAACAAGCGGAACAATCAGTTATGACAAGCGCTTGATATCCGAGCTTACCGCCGCGGAAAGATGCGCGGCAGTCGGTATGATATTTCAGAATCCGGATAATCAGCTATTTGCGCCCTTAGTCTTAGAGGAAGTCGCGTTCGCTCCCGAAAATCTTGCGATTCCGCTTGACAAGATGATTGGGATAGTAGACGACACGCTCAAAAGCTGCGAAATCGAGCATTTGAAACACGCGCGCACTAACGCGCTATCGGGCGGAGAAAAGCAGCTTGTAGCTATCGCCGCCGTGCTTGCAATGAAACCCGCAGTACTTATCGCGGACGAAATTACCGCGCGTATCGACATGGAGCGCAAGGCGATTGTACGGCAGTTGCTTGTCGATTACGCCACAGCGGGCGGAAGCGTAGTATTCGTCAGCCACAGCGAAGGCGACATGTCAATCGCTACCAAAATCTTGAATATGGAACGGGGCAAGAACTATGCGCATTGAGGCTCGCGAACTGCGTTTTACCTATAAAAAGACGGCGCCTTTCGCGCTTGACATGTCCGCGACTTTTGAGACAGGAAAACTATACTTTTTAATCGGCGAGAACGGTTCGGGCAAAACAACTCTCGGCAAGCTGCTTTTAGGACTGCTTAAGCCCTCGCAAGGCGCCGTTTTGTTCGACGATACGGATGTCGCAAAACTTCCTGCGGGACGGCGCGCTGCGCGCATCGGCTATCTGTTCCAAAACCCCGACCTACAACTTTTTGCCCCCACTGTCTTAGAGGAGTTGACCTTTCCTTACGAGATAACCAATACTTTAACCGAAGCAAAGCTGACCGAGCTCAAGGCGGCGCTAAAAACATTCCGCCTCGAGGACGCGGCACACCGCTTCCCCTTGACTATGTCGGTCGGGGAAAAACAGCGGCTCGCGCTTGCGGTCATTATGAGTCGAAAAGTAGAGTTCATAATTCTCGATGAGCCGACCTCTGCGATAGATGCCGAGGGCAAGATATTTATCGCGGAGTTTATCAAACGCTTTGTCGCTTCGGGCGGCGGCGCCTTGATTATTACGCACGATGAAGAACTGCTATCGGCGCTCCCCGACTCCGAGATAATTCGAATCAAAAAAGGCAGGCGCACATGAAAACCGACCCGCGCGTAAAGCTGCTTTATATAATCGTTTTGACTACGCTTGCAGTGCTTGCCAAAGACGTCGCATACTTGGGTATAGTCGTTGTCGCGGCAATCATTATCAATCTCGCGCTTAAAGCTGAGCTTTTGGACGCCTTGCGGCGAATTCGCCACTTTTTGTGGTTACTCGTCTTTATCGGGATTGTGCAAAGCCTGACCGTAAAGGGAGGCACGACATTAATTAGTATCGGCGGACTCAACCTTTTGACGACTAAAGGGATAAAATTCGCAATCGAGTTCATATTGCGAATGAGCGTAATCATACTGTCCGGACTGATTGCCCTATCGACTGACGGCAGAGAGTTGGCGGACGCACTTCTAAAACTAAAGGTGCCTTACGAGTTGGTATTTATGTCGGGTATCGCGCTACGCTTTATCCCCGTATTCCGCGAAGAGTTCTCGGCGCGACTCGACGCTATCGCGATGCGTGGCATAGTAGTCAAAAAGCTACCCGTAATAAGCAAGCTGAAGCTATACGGCTACCTTGTTTCGCCAACCGTAGCCGGATGTATACTAAGAAGCGAAGAATTGTCGCGCTCCATAATCTCGCGTGGTTTCCGCGCGGTACGGCGGCGCACAATGTATCGGGAACTACGATTTACCGTCCGAGATTGGGTGTTATGCGCGCTCACATTGTTGGCCGCCGCCGCTTACCTGTTTTGCATGTACTACTTCGGCGCGATTGTAAAACTATAGAGGTAAATGATAAAATTACACGAAAAACTATAAAATTAAAGGTGTTACTAACCGCTTCATGCTCGGTTAAATACAAGAAAACATCATTAAAACGAGGTTATATGAAAGTATTCACATTAACGGGACTTACGGGCTCGGGCAAGACAAGCGTCGCGGAAAAAGTGATTGCCGAGCTGAAAGTACGCGGCTATACCGTCGGCAGCGTCAAGGAAATACATTTTGAGGCTTTCAAAATTGACACGGAGGGCAAAAACACGTGGCGACACCGCCAAGCGGGCGCGGGCACGGTGACGGCAAGAGCGCACAACGAAACCGATGTAATGTACGTCGGTCACCTTCCGATATACGAGGTGCTGTCCCACTATAGCGAGGACTTTGTGTTGCTCGAGGGCGTACGCGATGCCGTTGTTCCCGAGATTGCAATGTGCAAAGAGGACGAGTTGCCCGAGCTTACCCCACTTACAATTGCGGTAAGCGGACGCTTTGCGAATAATAACGTATCGGAATACCACGGTGTACCGGTAATCGACGGCTTGCGCGACACAAGCAAACTTACCGACCTTATAATCCGCAAGACACCCGAGCTTATGTATGACATTGACTCTGAATGTTGCGGTATATGCGGAAACGACTGCCGTACTCTGCTCGCCAAAATTCTCAAAGGTGAAGCGTCAAGCTCGGACTGTGCGCTTAAGCATAGCCGTATTTCTCTGCGTATAGACGGCAAAGATATAGTCATCGTTCCTTTTGTCGAAAAGCTCTTAAAAAACGCGGTAACGGGAGTGGTCAAGGAACTGAAAGGGTACAAAAAAGGCGGTAAAATTCAAGTGGAATTTGTGGACGAGGAATAGACTATGCGTTTCTTTCAAAGCCGCCGCAACCGCGTTTTTTTGAGCAATGACGGCACAATTCATAAAATATTCAAGGACGCAAGCGACTTTGAGAACGAAGCGGCGATACTTCTTCGTCTTGACGGCGAGGGGGCGCCGCGCCTCCTTGAAAAATTCGGCGATACGCTGCGCATAGAATATATTGACGGCAAGTTGCTGCTTGACGCCTATCTCGAATCGGACGAAAGCATAGCGACAAGCCTTGCATATATGCTTGCCGACACAATCGGATTAATCCGCAATAAACTGTCAAAGATTATTCCTTTTGACGAAAACTTTCGCAACTATATTATCAGTGATAAGAGCGTTGTTCGGATAGACCTTGAGGAGACACAATCGGGAACTCTTGAAGAGTGGTGTGCAAAAACCGCCGCATTCGCAACGCTGTACGAAGTAAGTCAAACGGTAAAGATAGCTTTTATTACAACATTATTTAAGACGGTATGCATCGATATGTCCGCGATAA
>CAYOYS010000010.1:0-21973 GCA_964408255.1 uncultured Christensenellaceae bacterium
TCATTATGCAACTCACTCTAAAAAATTACAATAATTAAATACCCGAAAAATATTGCAATGTAAAACTAATCGTATTTTATATGTTATAATACAAAAGTGGACGGCAAAATTATAAAAAAATGTCTTATAATAGTTAACAGGCGGTCGGGGAATTCGTCTCGAATAAATCGCAAAGCGTTGAAAGACGCCTTCGGAAAAGGTTGCCGCGTAACTTTTCGTTTCCTCGACACCGACAGGGATAAGTGGAGCGCCAAAGGCTTTGACAAGCTTGTGATATGCGGCGGCGACGGCACGTTCAACAACGCGCTCAACAATATTAAGGGTCAGAATATCGAAGTTTTTTACTGTCCGTATGGCACTTTGAACGAGTTCTCCAAGAATGTCAAGCATCACGGCAGGTTCGTACTCCGCGACGTGGGAACGCTTAACGGCAGACTTTTTTCATATGTAGCCGCTACGGGCTCGTTCACTCCGCTCGGGTACGCGGTTAAGGAAAAGTATAAGAAAAAACTTAAGTTATTCGCCTATTTGTTCCATGTTATCAAAGAATACAAAGTCTATAACATCAAAGCGCGTATCGATTGCGATGAAGAAACCTTTGAAGGCGTTTATTCGCTGATTATGGTACTCGATTCCAAGCGTTGTTTCGGATTCCGATTCAATCGTATGTATAAACCGGACGACGGTCTGTTCCATTTATTGCTGATAAAAAGTCCGGGAGCAAATACCACCTTTAATAAAATCAAAATGTTTTTACCTTTTTTCCGCGCTTTCTTCTTAGGTTTTGGAAAACCTTATAGGTCGAAGCATATGGTATTTATACCGATAAAGAGCGCAAATATCGCTCTTTCCGAAGCTGTGGATTTTTGTGTTGACGGCGAAAAAATAACAGAGAGCGGAGATGTGGCAATACAGCTTACCGCACTCGATTCGCATATTACCGTACTTGGAAAGATAAAATAAAGAAAATGCCGCTTTCCGGCGGAACGCGCACGAAACGGAACGCGTACGGTTAGGAGCGCGCACGAAACGAAAGACGCACGGTAGGAACGCGTACGATAGGAACGCGCACATAACGGAACGCGCACGGCAGAACGCTTAGGAACGGACACTCACCTATCCAAAACACAGCATCCTATTTTTATACCAAACACCCAATGCCATATTTAGCGTAAATTCATCCAAAAACAAAGCGCTATGCCGTTATGCCATAGCGCGTTGTTTTGGGTTAAATCGCGCGAAGTAACTCGCGCGATTTTTTGTTAGAACTGTTTACTTGCAGTTGTTTTTGTTTGCGTTCTTTTGCTTTGCCTGAATGGCTTTGCCCGCTTCGAAGTTGCCTTTATTCGATTTGCCCGAACTCTTCTTGTTTACTTGAACTGACTTGCCCGCCTCGCATGAACCTTGACTCGACTTGCTGCTTCCACATTCGAACTTATTGGCGGCGTTCTTTCTTTCTTGAACGCTCTTTGCGGATTCATATGCGCTTTTTTGGCTCTTATTGGTCTGCTCGATACTCGCTTTTGACTGTTTTTTCTTCATAAGTCACCTCCTGCAAGTAGTATTCCACACGCGGATAATAATATACTTGCTCTAAAAGAGGAGATTCGCTATTAAATTATCGATTAAAAATAGGACTTAGAACCAACGTCGTTTAAGCGACTTTTTTCTTAGACCGTGCGCGCAGTAGCCTCTGTTGCTTGATTACTATTGCGAATACCGCGATAACCGCCGTGGTCGAAAGACCGAGCACCAAGGCTATTAGAACTACTATCCAATTATAATTACCTCTTTCGATTGCCTCGATATTCTCTTCTGCCGCCGCCAAAATGCTTTGAACCTCGCCTATGGATTCCGCCGCATCAATTCCGCTCAATGCGCCGCTTACCGTTATCTCAAGCATTTGCCAATTGGCATCGGTATACTTTCTTTTATTGTCAACATTGACCAAATCGGAGAGCTTTGCCGCCGCTTCGGACTTCGCCTTTTGCAAAGCGTACGCATCGCGGTCATCTGAAAGCGTCGCGACTTGTTCGATTTCCGCGATACAATCCTCCTTAATTGTCTCCATAGCCTGCTCATCCTCCGCGAACAGCATTTGGATAATCGCTCGCTTATGCAAAAGTATTATAACCTCAATTGCCTGCTTTCCGTACGCTTGCGCAAGGTATACCTTAAAGTCCGCATAAGTCGCCTCAGGCTCAGTGATGTCAAACTCGATAGTCGAATCAATTTGCATATATTCGAGGTATGTAACAACTCTATCTGTGATATAGTGACCGATATCGTATGTCGCCTGCTCTATCGCGGCATCTATTTGTGCTTGTCTTGTTTCGCTTATGTATTCGCTGATAATATCGGCGGCTTCGGATATCTCGTACACGTTAAGCGCGGCGTCAATCGTGGCAAAATTTATCTCATCTTTGTATCCTATGCTCGCGGCATATCTCACAATATCCTCTTTAGCTTGTGTTTTGTTATGGTCTAACGCGGTCGGCAACGCGCCTACTGCCGCCGTCAACTCAGAATACGCGGCATCCATTTCGCCATATTCGACTGAGGCAAACAGCGTTTCGATAAAGGCTTCGGTGAGCATAAGGATTTGCGACCATTCATAATCCCTATAATCGATGCGGCTGACCGAGTTGTTAAAGTCGTTGTATTTTTGCAGTCTGTAAATCTGCAATTCCGCGCTTATTAGGACATTATAATTATCGACAAGAGACTTTGCAACCGGCTCAAGCGCCTCATACGCAGCGCGCGCCGCAATAACTGTTTCGGCGTTCCGCAGCGCAAGTTCATTGAGTCGGGGTATAGCTGCGATAATGTCCTTTACCGTATTGACCGCGGTGTCGATGCGCAATATTTCCAAAATAAGCTTTGCCTCTATCGCTTGAAAGCGTGAAAGCATTGTAACGAAGTCTTGCGCCTCGTCGTTCAAAGTATCGTAGATTAAACGCAACTCCTCTATCTCAATTCGATTCGTGATATTGATATCTTCGATTGCTCCAAGCGCAAGCACTGCCATGTCAAAGTCCTCGGCGGCTTCGCTGTTTGCAAACAGCTCGGCAAGCCGCTCTTCAATCGCGATAAGCGCGCCAAGATTGAGTACCGCCGCTCGCCCTTCTTGGTCAAGCGCTTGGTAAGCAGACCGAACGTTCAAAATATTAACCTCATCAGAAAGTGCTACTTCGGACGGTCGGGGAAGAGTATCGATTGACATACTTACAACCCGCGCCTCCTCTAGCGTGACAAGAAGCCGATAAGCCGCGTCAGCAGACAGCAATATATTATAATTACTAACTGCGCTTTTTTCGGCTATGCCCAAGTTATCATACGCGGCGCGCGCCGCGGCAATTGTATTAACACATTCCTCGCTTAATTCAATTTCTATGGGAATCGAATCGATAAGCGCTTCGACGCTTGTCGCCGCTTGGGCAAGCTCTAGCGCGAATAACGCGTCTTCCGATACAAGCAAGGTTTCATAATTGGCAACGAACGTTTTCCCGTCCTCGGAAAGAGCGTCGTATGCCGCACGTGCTTCGAGTAGCTGCACTTTGTCCGAAAGCGTTATAGAAATAGGCAGCGCATCGATAAGGTCCGCCGCCTGCTCCGCCGCAACCTCGGCTTCGGCAAGCGCCGTTAATCTTTCTTCCGCCAACACAAGAATCTGATAATCCGTTACAAAGATTCTTTCTCCCTCCGATAAAGTATCATACGCTTCCCGCGCCGCTAACACACTCGCCGCTTTTGCCAAGGTGATTTTGCCCAATGCCAAAATGCTTCGATTGACCTTACCGCCCTTGTAATAATTGTCCGTTAAGAGGGCGATTAGCGCTTCTGCGGCAACAAGGGTATTAACCAATCCTTCGCTTATTGTCTCTTGTTCGGACGGAGTAAGTGCGTCGTATGCCGTCCGCGCAATTTTGATTTGGGTATCGAAAGCAAGCGTGATTATATCCGGCAACGCTTCGAGCAACACGACAACTGCCGCAACGCAATAAGCTTCGTTCTCCATAACAAAGATAACCGCCTCCGAGTTCAAAAGCTTTTGATAATTGATAATGTTTAGCTTCGCGCTTGATGACAGCGCGTCATACGCAATACGCGCGCTCTCAATAATCGGCTTATCGTCAAGAGTGGGCGGCTCGGCAATACCGTCAATCATTGCGGTTACAAAATCCGCGTCAAACGCGTCCTTAAGCGCGCCAATCACGTCAAGACATTCATCGATAGCCGCGGAATTTTTGATAAAGTCTTTTATATCCAACGACAGCGCGTCATAGTCATTTTTGACTTCAAGGATTATCCTTCCCGCATTGATAATACTCAATTCGTCCTTTATGTCCGTTCCCGCAATTAGCGCGTCAAGCGCGTCAATGCGCGGCTGAAAGACCTCGGCGGCATGTTTTGCCGTCTTGAGCGCCGCAATTCTTTCTTCCGCCGCTACCAATACAGCATAGTTTACAACAAAGTCTTTCGCATCATCGTTAAGCTCTTCGTACCGCGCCCTTGTCCTAATAATACGCGCCTCTAAACTAAGTTCTATTTCGGTCAATGCGTCTATGTAATCTCTTATCTCGTCTCCTATAAGCTTTGCTTCCGCAAGAAAGGCGACGCGCGCTTCAGCGGCAAGGAATACAGCATACTCTGTCACAAAAGCTTTTGCACCTGCGGGAAGTGCGTTATAAAAGGAGCGCGCGGCGGATACCTCAATATAATCCTCGAATCGGATAACGGAGGGCAAAGCGGACACAAGCGCATCAAATGTCCTCGCTTGCTCAAGCTCTGCCGAAAGCAATACGAGCGTATCTTCGGCAACGCAAAGCTCGTCATATTGCTCAACAAGCGTCTTTGCCTCGGCGCTAAGCGACTCGTAAGCTTCGCGCGCCGCGGCAACCGCGTCTTGCTCGGAAAGTGTCAAAATCTCGGGGAATGCGTTAATCATCGCATCGAATGTCGCAGCGGTAGTGATGTCGTCCTCTATCTTTTTAAGCGCGGCAACAGTCTGTTCAATCGCAAGAAAATGTGAGTCGTCTACCAATTCCGATGCACCGTATACCAAATAATGGTCGTAGAACTCTCTAAGCGCCGTTACCTGCGCGATTATCGGAAGCGTCAATTCGGTAACAAAAAGAGGCAGAGCGGACTGAAGAACTAAGAATTCCTCTGCGATAAGCTCGTTGACCGCAATCTCAAGGCAAATTAACTCGGCGGCTCTTGTGACATACACTCTTGCATCCGCGCTCATTTCGTCATAACTTATTCTAAGTGCCCTAATCTCGTCAAAGGACTCTAAGGTAAGCAAAGGAACGGAAAGAAGCAAGTTGGTTGCCGCGTCAAACGCCGCGCCCGTGAGCATAGCAGCCTCTATCGCCGCGTCTACAAGGCATTTGATACCGTTAACCGCCGCGACAACTGCCACCGTATCAGACGCGGAATGGATATCGTCAAAATCAAGTACTCCGGTATAACCCGCTTGACGGGCATACTCGGTCACTTCGATAATCGCGTTAAGCTTCTGAACTTCAAGGGGAGTATCCTCTGCAAGAGAAGTTTTCTCTGCATAAGCAAGCGCGGCAAAGAAAACAACTGCAATACAAATAACTAACAAAATTATAATCGGCTTGCCCGAAAATTTCATACTTGCCTCCGAAATCCCTCTTGCTGAAAGCGCTGTCGAGATACTTATAAAATAACACAAATCCTCAATTTAATCAATGCCTTAGTCTAAAAAGGAATTACAAAATGCGCTCAAATAAAGGCACACAAAATCCACAATCGACGGATAAAAAAGAATTAATATCACAAAAACAAAACCAAAGCGATAATATCACAAATTTACACTGTGTCGCGTAAACTGTTAAGCGGTGCAAACATGTTGCGTTCGACGGATAAAAAAGGGGATAACATACAAGTAATGTTGTCCCCTATAATCGTCCGAACAATAAATGTTCCGATATTTGATGTTATATTAACTCTACTATTGCAGCCTCTGCGCTGTCGCCACGGCGCGCCCCAAGCCTCAATACGCGGGTATAGCCGCCTGCTTGTGCATTTTCTTTGTTGCGCGCAGCATACTTCGGAGCGTATTCGTTGAATATCTTCTCAATCAAAGGATGCTTGATATCGCGGGTGCGTTTTGCGTACTCGCTCTTGGATTCTTTCTCGCCCTTGGTCTCTTGAACATCATACAAAACCGCCATAAGCCGTCTTCTTGCGGTGAGCTTTTTGACTCCGTCGTTGGTAAATGTTACCTCGGTCTTCTCATTCTTAAGATTGATTTTCGTCTTTTTGACCTCAACAGTGTCCTCGTAGGAATTGATAGCGAGCGTCAACAGCTTTTCCGCCATGCGCGCAACCTCTTTGCCACGCGCAAATGTTGTCTCTATTTTGCCGTTCCACAATAAAGCCGTGACCTGATTCCTTAAAATTGCCATGCGTTGGTCTGTGGCTCTTCCTAATTTCCTTGCCATAATATGTCTCCTTTAGTCGTCATTGCTGCGCAACGAAAGTTCGAGGTCGTCAAGCTTCTTAACGACTTCGTCAAGCGACTTTTGACCAAGGTTGCGAACCTTAAGCATATCTTCTTCAGACTTTTTAATCAAATCCTCAACGGTGTGGATGCCCGCTCTCTTTAGACAGTTGTAAGACCTGACCGAAAGGTCAAGGTCCTCAATGGTCATCTCCATCACCTTTTGCTGCTCATTGTCGTCCTGACTTACCAGAATGTTGTACTCGCCAACAGTGCTCGAAAGGTCTACAAAAAGCTTGGTATGGTCATCGAGAATCTTCGCCGCAAGGCTGACAATCTCTTTCGCCGAGACCGTGCCGTTGGTAGTAAGCTCTATTGTCAACTTATCATAATCGAGGCTTTGCCCGACACGGGTGTCCTCGACCATATAGTTGGTGCTTGCAACGGGAGTAAAAATACTGTCAATAGGGATATACCCTATGGGCATTCTCGCGTCCTTGTTCTTGTCCGAGGACACATAGCCTCTGCCCGAGCCGACCGTAATCTCCATCTCAAGCCTTCCGCCCTCGTCGATGGTGCAGATATAATGATTGGGATTAAGAATCTCGACGTCGATACCGCAGTCGATGTCGGCGGCGGTAACTGCTCCCGCAGTGTACTTATTGATGCGTACAATAGGCTTGTTCTCGTTGTCAATCATGCCTATCGACTTGAACGCAATGCCCTTGACATTAAGTATAATCTCCACAACGTCTTCCACTACCGCGGGAATTGTCGAGAACTCGTGCAACACACCTTCAATTTTTACGCCTACTGCGGCGGTACCGGGAAGCGCTGACAAAAGCATTCTTCTAAGCGCGTTGCCGAGCGTCGTGCCTAAGCCTTTTTCAAGGGGCTCCATTACAAATTTTGCGTAGCTACCGTTCGCGCCTTCCTCAGTAATTATTTGGGGTTTTTTGATTTCTATCATAACCTACCTCCCTACTTACTTGGAGTATAACTCGACAATCATATGCTCCTTGATTCTTGTGTCAATGTCCTCTCTTGAAGGCAGTGCCAAAACCTTTCCCGTCAATGTGGTTTTGTCGAATTCGAGCCATTGCGGAATTACCGATTTGGAGCCGACCTCTTTGACGGCTTCGAAAAGTTTGTTGGCTGCTCTTGTTTCCTTGACCGCGATAACGTCGCCGACTGAGACAAGATAGGACGGAATATCAACACACCTACCATTAACGGTAATATGCCTATGGTTGACAATCTGCCTCGCTTGCGCCCTTGACGCTCCTAACCCTAGGCGAAACACTATATTATCGAGTCTTCTTTCGATAAAAATTAACATGTTTTCGCCGGTGATGCCTTTTTGTCTTTCCGCGTTCTTGTAATATTTATAGAATTGTTTTTCGAGTATGCCGTATGCTCTCTTTGTCTTTTGCTTCTCCCTAAGCTGTAGGGAATATCCCGATATCTTTCTTCTGCCCGGTCTAACGGGTCCGGGAGGCGTGATGCGTCCTTTATCTAAGGGACACAGCTTTTTGGTCGTGCCCTCGTTGCTTATGTTGTAGCATCTGTCGCCTTTCAAATAAAGCTTTTCGCCCTCTCTTCTGCACAGACGGCAAACGGGTCCTGTATATTTCGCCATGCTCTACCTCCTATATCCTTCTGCGCTTGGGCGGACGGCATCCGTTGTGGGGAATGGGGGATACATCCTTGATAAGCGTTACGTTCATTCCCGCGTTCGCGATTGCCCTTATGGCGTTTTCTCTGCCTTGACCGGGTCCCTTGATGTAGACCTCAACCGTCCTCATGCCGTGGTCCGCAGCCGTTTTTGCAGCGGCTTCGGTAACCATCTGAGCGGCGTACGGTGTGCTCTTTTTGGAGCCGCGAAAGCTGAGCTTGCCCGAGCTTGACCACGATATCGCGTTGCCGTCCATATCGGTAAAGGTCGCTATCGTGTTGTTGAAAGAGCATTGAATATGAGCCTGCCCTTTTTCCACCCTTACTATGTCCTTGCGCTTCTTAATTGCACTTCTTCTAACTGCCATTCGCTTCCTCCTCCTATTTGGCGGTTGATTTTGCGCGCCCTACGGTGCGCCTCGGACCCTTTCTTGTCCTTGCGTTGGTTTTGCTTGTCTGTCCGCGTACCGGCAAACCTTTTCTGTGCCTTATGCCGCGGTAACAGCCAATCTCCCTCAAACGCTTAATATTCATATCAACTTCTCTTCTTAAGTCGCCTTCCACATGCAAATTGTGGTCGATATATTCGCGCAGTAGGGAAACGTCGTTCTCAGTAAGGTCCTTTACCCTTTTGTTTGGGTCGATACCGACGCTTGACAGTATCACCTTGGCGGTCTCGCGACCTATGCCGTAGATATACGTCAAGCCAATTTCTAATCTTTTTTCTCTCGGCAAGTCCACACCAGATATACGAGCCATTAAATTACCTCCATTCTTTTCGAATATGCTTATTGCGTGTACTCACTCTATTAAAAGGACAATCGGATTAAGGAATGCAATCTTTTAGCCGCTTCCATAGGAGTAAATACTGATTTTGCGTGTTTTATTATTCTAACATACGCCAATCGGGTTCGCAACCGATTAGCCTTGCTTTTGCTTGTGGTTTTTGCTTTTGCTGCAAATAACCATCACGTTGCCTTTTCTTTTTATAATTTTACATTTGTCGCACATTGGCTTAACTGACGGTCTGACTTTCATAACTACCTCCGCTAATTTTTATCTCTCCATACTATTCGGCCTTTGGTCAAATCATATGGGCTAATCTCGACCTTAACCGAGTCGCCCTCTATGATTTTGATGCTTCTGATTCTCATTTTGCCTGACGGGTGCGCAATGATTTGCTGCTTGCTGATATCAAGCTCTACCCGATATGTCTGATAAGGCAATACCTCAATCACTCTTCCTTGGAATTCTATTACATCTTCCTTAGACACAAATAATACCTCCTTTTTATCGCTCTGACTTATACGCTCTTAACGCGCTTCTTAATTCACTGTCGAACACCTGCTTTTTGGCAAGCAGCTTATCTCTTATCACGGGAAGCTCTTCGCCCTTGGTCTTAAAATGCCGCATGTTCTTGCGCTTGGGTCTTGATATCGGTCTTGTTTCACCGTCCGATAATAAAAAGTACCCTTGCTTGTCGGCGGCGATGACGAGATAGCAATTCCCAATATCGCGCCCCGCTTTGGAATATACCACACTTCCTATTCCGATTCCCGTTTCCGTTACTTTCATAAAGTTAATATTTCAGCTCCGTTGTCCGTTATTACAACCGTGTTTTCATAATGCGCCGACGGCGCTCCGTCCCTCGTTCTCACAGTCCAGCCGTCGCTGTCTGTCTTTACAAGGTAACTGCCCGCGTTAATCATCGGCTCGATTGCAATCGTCATGTTTGTTCTCAACCGTACACCCCGACCCGCTTCGCCGTAATTCGGTACACTCGGCTCCTCGTGCATCTCTTTGCCGATTCCGTGACCGACAAGCGCTCTTACCGCCGAGAACCCGTTGCTTTCGGCATGCTGCTGTATGCTTGCGCCGATATCTCCAAGCCTAACTCCGTCGCGGAGCTTGCCGAACGCCTTAAAGAAACATTCCTTTGTAACCTTGACAAGCTTGGCTTTTTCCGGACTTATCTTGCCTATCGCGAAAGTTCTTGCGGCGTCGCCGTGGAAGCCGTCTTTGTACGCGCCGACGTCGATGCCTATTATCATTCCTTCCTCAAGAATCGCGTCCGCCGAGGGAATTCCGTGTACTACAACGTCGTCAATCGAGGCGCATATCGACGCAGGGTAACCTTGATAGCCGAGAAAAGAGGGTTTCGCGCCTTTTCCCTCTATGTATTCTCTTGCCAAGCGGTCTAGTGTTAAGGTGTTAATGCCCTCTTTAACGCGCTCTTCGAGCATCAGCAACACGTCGCGTACAATGAGATTCGCCTTGCGCATTTCTGCAAGCTCCTCGGGCGTCTTAAGATATATCATACTTTCGAAAGCGCTTTGTTGATATTTTTATCGGTTTCGCTAATCGTTCTTCCGTTGCAATCGATGTCTATAAGCAGCTTCTTGTCGCGATAATAAGCGATAAGCGGCGCGGTCTCTTTCTCGTATACTGCAAGTCTATTCTTGACCGTTTCTTCGCGGTCGTCCTCACGCTGATACAGCTTGCCGCCGCATTTCGCGCATATCTCAGAACCTTTTAGGGTCGCGGTATTATATGTCTCTCCGCATGCGCACATCCGTCTTCCCGCGATTCTCCTAATTATTACATCGCTGTCAACTACAAGGTTGATTACTGCGTCAATGTCGGTAAAGGTAGCAAGCGCGTCCGCTTGTGCAACCGTTCTTGGGAAGCCGTCGAGTATGAAACCGTTGACGCAATCCGCTTCCATTAATCTGTCCTTGACGATGTCGATGACCACAGAATCAGGTACTAACTCGCCCTTGTCGATATAGTTTTTGGCAAGCCGCCCAAGCTCTGTGCCGCCTTTGATATTCGCACGGAATATGTCACCCGTAGAAATATGAGGTATAGCGTAAGCCTCTTTTATAAGCGTTGCCTGAGTACCCTTTCCCGCGCCCGGCGCGCCCAACAATATCAGTTTCATACCTCGCTCCTTAAGCATTTATTTTAAGAAACCTCTGTAATGTTTCATCATCAGCTGATTCTCAAGCTGCTTGTTGAACTCGAGCGCAACGCTAACAACAATCAACATTCCCGTTGCGGAGAACGCGTTGACCAAGGTGCTCGCATCGTTCAGTATCGCCTTGAATACCAAACTCGGGATAAGGGCGATAATCGCCAAAAATATCGCTCCGAAAAGCGTAATACGGTTATTTATGCGGTTAAGGTATTCGCTTGTAGGTCGTCCCGGCCTTATGCCCGGTATGAACCCGCCGTTCTGCTGTATACTCTTGCTTATGTCATCGGGATTGAACTGAATCTTAGCGTAGAAGAACGCGAAGAACAAAATCAATACCGACATGACGATTGCGTAGACCCAAGAGCCTACTCCAAGCCACTTAGACCACCAAATATAGAAGTTGCTTGCCGGCCAAAAACTCGCTATCATCTGCGGAAACATAAGGAATGCTGACGCAAAGATTATAGGCATAACGCCCGATGCGTTCACCCTTATTGGGATATGTGTGCTTTGACCGCCGTACATCTTGTTGCCCTTAATCTGTTTTGCGTATTGAACGTTGATATTGCGCTGCGCAAGGTCAACGAAGATTATGAACAAAAACACAAGTACGACTACGACCAAATAGAGCATAAGTCTCCAAATAACGGTGGGGTCTTCGGTTATCAATGTGATTTCCTTAAGCATAGAAGTTCCCGCGCCCGACAAAATGCCGATAAAGATTATCAGCGAGGTGCCGTTGCCGACGCCGTACTCGGTGATTCTTTCGCCGAGCCACATAACAAAACAGCTGCCCGCAGTAAGCATAGCGATGATAAACATCATAGTCAACGCGGGGCTTTCCATTCTAAAAATCGGCATTACGTTGCCGCTTTTGTTCCATGCAAGCACTATTGCGACAGCTTGAACCACGGCGAGTCCGATTGCCACGTATCTTGTTATTTGCGTAACCTTATTCCTGCCTTCCTCGCCTTCCTTCGTCAATCTCTCGAGCGGAGGGATAACAAGGGTCAGAAGCTGCATTATGATGAATGCGTTGATGAACGGTACGATTCCTAACGCGAACAGTGTGCCGTTCGCTAACGAGCCGCCGGTTATCGTGGACAATACCTGAAAAAAGGTGTTACCTTCGAGGAGTCCGCTAACCGTGCTTACCTCGATACCCGGAACGGGAATGAAGCAACCGATACGGTAAATTAGCAAGACCAACAAAGTCATTAGCATTTTTTTACGTATTCCCTTCTCCGCAAAAGCGTTCATCAAAGTTTTGAACATCTAAATTACCTCCGCCTTTCCGCCTGCTTTTTCGATAGCTGCTTTGGCGCTTTCGGAAAAACGCGCGGCCTGCACTGTCAATGCCTTGGTAAGCTCGCCGTTGCCTAGAACCTTGAGTCCGTAAGGCTCAATCTTCTTAAGTACGCCAGAACTCAACAAAGTCTCCGCATTAATTACCGTGCCCGCCTCAAAACAATCGAGCGTTCCGATATTGACAATGCTATAAACCTTTTTGAATATATTGGTGAAGCCGCGCTTAGGTAAACGGCGCGTAAGCGGCATTTGACCGCCTTCAAAGCCCGGACGGACACCGCCGCCGCTCCTTGCCCATTGCCCCTTGTGACCCTTGCCCGAGGTCTTGCCTAAGCCTGAGCCTATGCCTCTGCCGAGTCGCTTTGTCTTTTGCTTCGCTCCCGCGTTGGGAGCCAAATCTTGTATCCTCATGCAATCCTCCTTAGTCGACGTTCTCGACCTTGACAAGGTGGGCAACGACCTTGACCATGCCGCGTATTACCGCGTTGTCGTCGTGAATTCTGCTCGTGCCGATTTTGGTGAGTCCAAGCGCTGCAATATTCGCCTTTTGCTTAACAAGCGCGCCTATCGTGCTCTTTGTCAAAGTAATCTTTATCTTAGCCATAAAGCGCCTCCTAATCCTTAATCTCGTCTGCCGTCTTGCCGCGTAAAGCTGCGAACATCTCGGCGGTTTTGAGCTCCATAAGCCCTTTGACGGTAGCCTTAGCGCAGTTTATCGGATTGGTGGAGCCAAGCGCTTTAGTGCGGATATCCTTGATTCCCGCAAGCTCGAGTACCGCGCGAACGGGACCGCCGGCGATAACTCCCGTACCCTCTTCGGCGGGCATCAAAAGCACATTGCCGCTGCCAAATATCCCGATTATCTCGTGAGGTATAGTTGTTCCGCACATCGGTACGTCTATCATGTTGCGCTTTGCGGCGGCAGTCGCCTTTTCGATAGCGTCGGCCGCTTCCGCCGCCTTGCCCATTCCAATTCCGACCCTGCCGTTCCTATCTCCAACGCAGACAAGCGCCGCTTGCCGCATATTCCTGCCGCCCTTGACGACTTTGGTTACGCGGTTCATGGATATCGTCACCTTTTCGATGCCGTCCTTGCTCTCGTTCTTATTAAATCTATCGTCGCGTCTTGCCATAATCCCCTCCTAAAATTCCAAGCCGGCTTCTCTTGCGCCGCTTGCAAGGCTTGCGACTCGACCGGCATAAAGATAACCGCCTCTGTCGAATACCACCTTGGAAATATTAGCCGCTACCGCGCGCTTGCCCGCTTCCTTGCCGACGTACGCCGCCGCCGCGGATTTGTCCATATTTTTGACCGCCTCGGCAACCGCCTTTTCCATAGTCGATGCGGCTATTAAGGTCTTGCCGCTGACATCGTCTATAATCTGTACATAGATGTGCTTGGAGCTGCGGTACACGCAAAAGCGGGGCTTTTCCGCCGTTCCGGACATTCTGTTCCTTATTCTGTTATGCCTCTTGGTTCTTTCGGCATTTTTGTCAATTTTGTTAATCATATCCCAACGCTCCTTACTTGCCCGCCGCCTTGCCCTCTTTCTTAATGATAATCTCATTCTTATAACGGATTCCATAAAGATGATAGGGGTCTGGCACTCTTATAGCCCTTATATCCGCGGCGCATTGACCGACCTTTTCCTTATCTATTCCCTTAACTACTACTTCCGTGGGGCTGACTATCGTCACCTTGATGCCCTCGGGCGGCACGATATTAACGGGATGAGAATATCCTACGTTGAATACAATCTTGCCCGCGGATTCGGTCACCTTAAAGCCCACGCCGTTGATAATAAGCGCCTTTTCGTATCCCTTGGTCACTCCCACTACCATATTGTTGAGCAATACGCGGGTAAGACCGTGAAGCGCTCTGTTCTTTTTGCTGTCGTTGGGACGCTCGACGCGTATCTCTTTATCTTCAACCTTGATAATCATGTTGCTATCAAGCTTTCTTGACAAAGTACCTAGCGCACCTTTCACCGTAACGGCGTTGTCTTCGGCGAGCGCAACCGTCACGCCATCGGGAACTGTAATTGGAAGTTTTCCTATTCTCGACATACCGCTACCTCCTACCAGACATAGGCCATAACTTCTCCGCCAACCTTGGCGGCTCTGGCCTTTTTGTCCGTCATTATGCCCTTGTTCGTGCTCATTATCGCAACGCCCAATCCGCCGAGAACTTTGGGCAACTTTTCGCTGTTGACATATATCCTCAAGCCCGGCTTGCTTATTCTTTTGAGTCCGGTTATAACGCTTTCTTTCTTGGGGCCGTATTTCAGCTCGATGCTGACAACGCCTAAATAACCCGTGCCGAGTTCTTCGACGCTCTTAACATAGCCCTCTTCAAGTAATATTTTGGCAATCGCTACCTTCACATTGGAACGCGGAATCTCCACCTTCGTGTGCTTCGCGACTATCGCATTCCTTATTCTCGTGAGCATATCTGCGACAGGGTCAGTTACTATCATAGTCTTTTCCTCCTTTACCAGCTTGCTTTCTTTACGCCGGGAATCTGACCTTTATAAGCAAGATTCCTAAAGCATATTCTGCAAATGCCGTATTTTCTAAGCACGGCGTGAGGCCTTCCGCAAAGCTTACAACGGGTGTAGGCGCGAGTGGAATACTTCGGCTTCGCCTGCTGCTTGTTAATCAATGATTTTTTCGCCATAACAACCTCCTAATTTAGCGCGCGAAGGGCATGCCGAGAAGCGTCAACAGCTCCTTTGCCTCTTCGTCCGTCCTTGCAGTGGTTACGATACAAATGTCCATACCTCTTGTCTTTTCGACTTGGTCATAAGTTATCTCGGGGAATATCAACTGTTCTTTGACGCCGAGCGCGTAGTTGCCTCTGCCGTCAAAAGATTTGGTCGAAGTGCCCTTAAAGTCCCTGACTCTCGGCAGAACTATTGCGATGAGTTTGTCGAGAAAGTCGTACATTCTGGAGTTTCTTAAAGTAACCTTGACGCCGATATTCATACCCGTTCTGACCTTGAAGTTCGCAACGCTCTTCTTCGCCTTGGTGACTACGGGCTTCTGACCCGATATAAGTCGCATCTCCTCTACCGCAATTTGGAAGCTCTTGCTGTTGTCTTTGACATCGCCAAGCCCCATATTAAGCACTATTTTTTCAAGGCGCGGCGTCTCGTTGACATTCTTGTAGCCAAACTTCTTCATCATCTCGGGTACGACTGTGCTTTTGTAATGCTCCTTAAGCCTGTATTCGCGGTCGAACGTCGCCCTAGCCTCGGTTGCAACTGCTTTAGCAACCTGTTTCTTTTTCTCTGCCATATCTTACCTCCGGATTATTCCGCTGATTCGGCTTTGACAGCCGTTTTCTTTGCGGTACCCGCTTTTTTCGCGGCTTTTTTGGCGGTGGTCTTCGCCCTCGCTTTCACGTCGAGGGAAGCGCCGCATTTCTTGCACATTCTTGTCTTTTTCCCGTTCTCAACCGAGCTTGCGATTCTCGTTGCTTGGTTGCAAGTGGGACAAATTATCATCGCGTTTGAAACGTCGAATGCGGCAGGCTGCTCGATAATGCCGCCTTTCTGCTGTGCCGAGCGAGGCTTAACATGCTTGGCTATCAAGTTGAGTCCTTCGACAACGATTTTGTTCTCAGAGGGTATTGCCTTGATTACTTGACCCGAACGCCCCTTGTCCTTTCCCGCAATTATTTTGACTGCGTCGTCTTTTCTAATTCTCATTAGCTTTCCTCCTCATACCACTTCGGGCGCAAGGGATATAATCTTCATATAATCCTTATCCCTCAATTCGCGCGCTATCGGTCCAAAGATGCGGGTTCCGCGCGGCTGCTTCTGACTATCAATAATCACTGCGGCGTTGTCGTCGAACTTAACATGGGAGCCGTCGGCTCTGCCGATACCTCTTACCGTCCTTACTATAACCGCCCTGACTAGCTCGCCCTTTTTGACAGTGCCGCCCGGGGTCGCAGTCTTAACTGACGCAACGATTACATCGCCGATATTGCCGCTTCTGCGTACGGAACCGCCCAAAACCTTGATGCACTGTATCACTTTCGCGCCGGTATTGTCCGCCGCCGTAAGCCTTGATTGTATCTGTATCATAATCGCGCCTCCTTATTTGGCTTTCTCGAGTATCTCGACAACCCTCCAACGCTTTTTGCGGCTTAGGGGGCGCGTCTCGGCTATCTCTACTTTGTCGCCTATTCCACAGGCATTTTCCTCGTCGTGCGCTTTATACCTGCTGCTGATTCTGACCGTCTTCTTATAAAGTGGATGTTTGTATTTGACTTCCACGGATACGACTACCGTCTTATCCATCTTGTCGCTTACCACGAGTCCAACCCTGTTCTTTCTCAAATTTCTCTCTGCCATATCCTACCTCCCCGATTACTTCGCGGCTTTTTTGGAAGCCTTTGCAATCGGCTCCGCCGATATGTTCAGCTCACGCTGACGGATAATGGTTTTTACCCTTGCGATATCTCTCTTGCAATGAGCTAATTGCGCGTTGTTCGTAAGCTGACCCGCCGCAAGCTGAAAACGGAAATTGAACAACTGTATCTTCAATTTGGTAAGCTCCGATGTCAAATCGTTGGTGCTCATTTCATAATACTTTTTTGTTTTCATTCACTACCACCGCCTTCTTTTATGATTTCGGCCTCTTTTTTTACGATTTTTGTCTTAACGGGAAGTTTATGTGAAGCTAATCTCAAAGCCTCTCTCGCCGCGTCTTCGGCGATGCCCGCCATCTCGAACATTACTCTGCCGGGCTTAACTACGGCGACCCAATATTCGGGCGAGCCCTTGCCGCTGCCCATTCTGGTCTCCGCGGGCTTTTTTGTTACCGGCTTATGAGGGAATATATCAATCCAAACCTGCCCGCCGCGCTTAATAAAACGCGTCATAGCGATACGCGCCGCCTCGATTTGGTTGGAGGTAACCCAGCCGCACTCAGTCGCGACAAGGCCATATTCGCCGTATGCTATAATATTGCCTCTATTCGCGTTGCCTTTCATTCTGCCGCGAGATACGCGTCTTCTTTTCACTCTTTTTGGCATCAACATTACGCATCTCCTCCTTCTTTGACGGCTTTCTTACTGTAAACCTCACCCTTGTATATCCAAGTCTTTATACCTAATCTTCCGTATGTTGTATGCGCCTCGGCAAAGCCGTAATCGATGTCCGCTCTAAGCGTCTGCAAGGGTATCGAGCCTTCGTGGTAATGTTCTCTTCTTGCAATCTCCGCGCCGTCGAGCCTTCCCGAGACCATCGTCTTAATGCCTTTGGCGCCCGCTTTCATAGCGCGCATCATAGCCATCTTCATAGCGCGACGGAAAGACGTTCTTTTCTCGAGTTGAATCGCTATCTCCTCGGCAACAAGCTGTGCGTCGCTGTCCACATTCTTAATGGCAATGAACTCGACAAGAATATTCTTTTGCGGATTGCCGTGGCGCTTGCAGATTTTTGCTACTTCGCTGCGGATAACCTCGGTGCCGCTGCCTTCCTTGCCGATGAGCAGTCCCGGACGCCCCGTGTGAACCTTGACGCGCAGATATTGCTCGCATCTTTCGATAACGACCTTGGATATCCTCGGTCTGTCATCGAATTTTCTCGGCGCTCTCTCTCCTTCTCGCGTCTCCTCGGGTATCTCTGCGGACTTGGACGCAATGGGCTTATAGACGTTTTTGATGTAGTTCCTGATTTCGGCGTCTACCAAAATATATTTGCCGAATTCTTTCTTCCCCGCGAACCACTGCGCCTCCCATTCCTTATTTATTCCTAGCCTCAATCCATTAGGATTTACTTTCTGTCCCATAGTTACCTCCTACTTCGCTGTGTCGAGAACGACCGTGATGTGGCTCGTGCGCTTCAATATGCGGTATGCTCTCCCTTTCGCTCTCGGCATAATCCGCTTGAGCGTGGGGCCTTGGTTGGCGTATGCTTCCGCAATGTAGAGGTCGCTTCTGCTAAGGTTCAAATTATGCTCGGCATTCGCCGCCGCAGAATTCAATACCTTGATAAGTACCTCGCTTGCGCTCTTGGAGGTGTGCTGGAGTATCGCCAAAGCGTCCGAATAGCTTTTGCCCCTAATAATATCGAGTACTATACAGACCTTGCCGGGGGAAATCCTTATGAATTTTGCGGTCGCCGTAGGACGCTTGTCCGCGTTTTCTCTTCTCGCGGCGGCCTTTTCCTTAATTCTGGTTGCCATAACTCCTCCTTACCTGCCGCCGGTGCTTTTCGAGCCCGCGTGACCTCTAAAGGTGCGCGTTACGGCGAATTCGCCCAGCTTGCAACCGACCATATCTTCCGTTATATATACGGGCACATGCTTTCTGCCGTCATGCACCGCTATCGTGTGACCTATCATATCGGGAAATATAGTGGACGCTCTCGACCAGGTCTTAACCGGCTTTTTATTTCCGCTTTTATTCATAGCCGCTATTCTATTAAGCAGCTTTTCTTCGACATAAGGACCTTTTTTAACTGATCTGCTCACTGTATAACCTCCTAATTAATGCGCTTGATGATGAACTTGTCGCTTCTGTTCTTCTTCTTGCGGGTCTTGTATCCTAAAGTGGGCTTGCCCCACGGAGTAACGGGACCGGACATGCCTATCGGGCTCTTGCCCTCGCCGCCGCCGTGCGGGTGGTCGCAAGGATTCATAACCGAGCCTCTCACCGTCGGGCGTACTCCCATGTGTCTTTTTCTACCTGCTTTGCCTATCGATATAATCTCGTTCTCGGCGTTGCCGACTTGCCCTATCGTGGCGCGGCACTTCTGCGGGATATATCTTGTCTCGCCGCTAGGCATTCTTATTATAGCGCCCTTTTCTTCCTTCGCCATAAGCTGGGCGGAAATACCTGCCGAACGAGCGATTTGTCCGCCGCGCCCCGCCTTCATCTCGATATTATGAATAATCGTACCAATAGGTATATTGCTCAAGGGAAGACAGTTGCCTACCTTGATATCCGCATCCGCTCCCGAAACAATAGTGTCGCCAACGGTAAGTCCAATCGGGGCAAGGATATAGCGCTTCTCGCCGTCCGCATAGTGAAGCAGCGCGATGTTAGCAGTGCGGTTCGGGTCATATTCGATGCCCGCGACCTTTGCAAAAATACCGTCTTTGTTGCGCTTAAAATCTATAATTCTGTACTTGCGCCTGTTGCCGCCGCCGATATGCCTTACGGTAATCCTGCCGCTCGCATTACGACCGCCGCTGTTGGATATGGAAACAAGAAGAGATTTTTCGGGGGTCTTTTTCGTTATCTCGTCGAATGCCGAAACGCTCATAAAACGGCGCGACGGCGTTGTAGGTTTGTATCTTTTAATAGCCATTTATCTACCTCCCGTATTAAGTCAAGCTGTCAAAAAACTCGATTGACTTGCTGTCGGGTCTGAGACGGACGATTGCCTTTTTATAGTCCGGTCGCTTGCCCGATGTCGCGCCGCGTCTTTTGACCTTGCCTAAAACGTTGATTGTGTTGACGCTGTCCACCTCCACATTAAAAACCTCCTCGACCGCCTTTTTGATTTGAATCTTAGTCGCTTTGGGGTTGACAATAAAGGTGTATTTCTTGCCGGCGATGCCCGAAAAGCTTTTCTCGGAAAGCACAGGTCTTATGATAATGTCGTGACTAATCATTGCAATACCTCCTCAACCTTGCGAATGGCATCTTTGGTAAAAAGACATTTCGCGTTGACGACGATGTCGTAAACGTTGATAAGTCCCGCATCGATAGTCGTTACCTTCGCAATATTTCTAGCAGAACGAATGACTTTCTCATCCTCGTCGGAGATTACAATCAACGTCCGCTTGTCCATTTGAAAATTATTAAGAATTTCTACCATTTCTTTGGTCTTTGCCGCCTCGAGGTCAAGCGCGCTAACGATTACTATCTCGTCGTCGGCTAGCTTCTTGGACAGCGCACTCTTAATTGCCTCACGGCGCATAAGCTTGTTGACCTTTTGGGAAAAATCTCTGGGCTTCGGCGCAAAAGCTACGCCGCCCTTGACCCATTGCGGAGAGCGGATACTGCCATGACGGGCACGACCGGTACCTTTCTGCCTCCACGGCTTGCGGCCGCCGCCTCTTACCTCTGCGCGCGTCAAAGTGGATTTTGTACCCTGTCGTCTGTTCGCAAGCTGAGCTACTATAACCTGATGTATAAGCGCCTCGTTGTAGTCCTTGCCGAATACCTCGTCGGATAATTCTATGCTGCCTACTTCCTTGGCGGTCTTGTCGTATACCTTTGCGTTCAACATAATAACCTCCTATTTAACGGTCTCTTTCACGACGACGAGGCTTCCCTTAGGACCGGGAATAGCGCCCTTAATCAATAAAAGGTTGCGTTCCGCATCAACCTTGGCGACTCGAAGATTCTGGATAGTGACCGTCTCGTTGCCGTATTGACCGGGCATCTTTCTGTTCTTAAAGACTCTCGAAGGGTTGCTGTTGCCGCTTAACGCGCCTACGCCCCTATGATAGCCCGAGCCGTGCGACATCGGTCCGCGGTGGGTGTTCCACCTTTGCACCGTCCCCGTGAAGCCGCGGCCTCTTGTCGTGCCGCTTACATCGACTCTGTCCCCTACCGCAAAAAGCGCGCAAGTCAAAACGGTCTTGCCAACCTCCATTGCCGAGCAGTCCAACTTGAGCTCTCTTAAGTAACGCATGGGCTGAACATCCGCCTTTTTGAAGTGCCCCGCTTGGGGCTTATTGAGTTTTTTCGTGGGAGCGAACGCGACCTGCGCCGCGCTGTACCCGTCCTTTTCTACTGTCTTAATATGCACTACCGGACATGGACCGGCCTCTACCACCGTAACGGGTACTACCGTGCCATCCTGTGCAAATATCTGGCTCATTCCGAGCTTTTTGCCGACGATTGCTTTATTCATTGATAAAGTTCACCTCCGTTCGTATTAAAGTTTTATCTTGATATCCACTCCCGAGGGAACATCCACGCTCATTAAGCTGTTGACTACCTTCGCCGAAGGATTGTATATGTCGATAAGACGCTTGTGCGTTCTCATCTCGAATTGCTCTCTGCTGTCCTTATATTTGTGCGGCGCGCGAAGAATGGTCACGACCTCTTTCTCGGTAGGCAGAGGAATAGGGCCGGAAATCTTAGCGCCGTTCTTGGTTATGACCTCGACAATCTTTCCCGCGACGTCGTCGACTAAATTGTGGTCGTAAGCTTTTAGCTTAATGCGTATCGTTTGCTTTGCCATATTCGTATGACCTCCCTTACTTGCTCCGATAGTTTTCTGTGCCGTGCGTACCATGGCATTTCTAAATATTCGGCAAACTTTCGTTTGCCTAATTTAGCGTCCGATTGTTCGGACTAATCCGTATGAATTAACCCAAAGGTGTCGGGCAACCTCACACTTCATCCGTAAAAATGCCGCATTGCGCGATACTTCAAAGTATAAATGGGCGCAAAACTATTGTCAAATAATTAATTATTAAATTTCGATTAATTTTATTAAGAAAGCATTAAGATTTTTACAAATATATAATCTGTTTTTAGTTAAATCTTCTCCATTCAAATCTCT